>JBBRGX010000001.1:0-113591 GCA_038223605.1 Actinomycetales bacterium
GCTGCCGCCCCGACACCCGCGGCCGAGGCACCCGAACCGCGGCCCACGCCGCGCCCGGTCCCGCGCCCCGTCCCCCGTCCGACGGCACGTCCCGTCGCCATCACCCCCGCAGCGATCAGCACCTCCGTCGCGGGTCCTGCCGCCGGCGCGACGATCATCCAGCCGGACCTCTCCCCCGCAGAGGCGGCCGACGCCGCAACCTGGGGCCGTGTCGATCAGGACGGCACCGTCTGGCTGCGCGAGGCGAGCGGGGAGCGCTCGGTCGGTCAGATCCCCGGTGTCGCGGCGGACGAGGCGCTGGCCTTCTACGTCCGTCGGTACGCCGACCTGCATGCCAAGGTCGCGCTCGCTGAGGCGCGGCTCGGCACCGACGTCGCCCCCAAGGAGCTCGAGGCGACCGTCGCGAGCCTCACCGAGGAGCTGGGCGAGCCAGCAGCCGTCGGGGACCTCGATGCCCTGCGTGCCCGTCTTGCCGTGATCGCCTCCGCAACGGCCGAGCGCCGCGCGGCAGCCGACGCCGAGCGGGCTGCGGCCAAGGCGGCGGCCCTCGAGGCCCGCACCTCCCTCGTCGAGGCCGCCGAGAAGATCGCAGCGGCCGATCCGGAGAAGATCCAGTGGCGGCCGGCAGGCGAGCAGCTCCGCGAGCTGCTGGACACCTGGAAGGAGGCCCAGCGCAGCGGCCCCCGTGTCGACCGGCCGTCGGAGGACGCCCTGTGGAAGCGGTTCAGCCACGCGCGCTCGACGTTCGACCGCGAGCGGCGTCGCTACTTCGCCGAGCTGGAGAAGGTCGGCAGCGCAGCGAAGGCAGCCAAGTCCGAGCTCGTGGCGAAGGCCGAGGCGCTCGCCTCGAGCACGGAGTGGGGACCGACCTCTGGCGCCTTCCGCGACCTCATGGCGGAGTGGAAGCTGGCCGGACGCGCCAGCCGCAAGGACGACGACGCCCTCTGGGAGAAGTTCCGCGCCGCCCAGGACCGGTTCTTCGCCGCCCGTGACGCCGCAGCGCAGCAGACCGATGCCGAGTTCGGCGCGAACCTCGCGGTCAAGGAGGCACTGCTCGCCGAGGCCGAGGCCCTGGTCCCGGTCAAGGACATCGCGGCAGCCAAGCGGACCCTGCGCAGCATCCAGGAGCGCTGGGAGGACGCCGGCAAGGTGCCTCGCGGAGACATCCAGCGGATCGAGGCTCGGTTGCGTTCAGTCGAGGAGTCCGTCCGCGGAATGGAGCAGACCCAGTGGTCGCGGTCCAACCCGGAGACGAAGGCACGGGCCGAGGGCGCCCTGTCCCAGCTCACCGCGGCGATCGCACAGCTCGAGGGCGACCTGGAGCGGGCGACAGCTGCGAAGGACACCCGCCGGATCGCCGAGGCGAAGGCAGCGCTCGACGCCCGTCGCGCCTGGCTGGAGCAGATCGAGAAGGCAGCAGCCGACTCACGCTGAGACACCGGAGCTTCCGGGGCCCCGATCGGTCGACACCGGTCGGGGCTTCGTTCGTCACGGCCGGTGCTGCCGGCGCTCAGCCGAGCCTGAGCTCGGCAGCCTTCGAGCCGGTGATCCGGTAGACGTCGTACACGCCGTCGACCTTGCGCACCGCTGCGAGCACGGAGTTCAGGTGCGTCGTCTCCGCCATCTCGAAGACGAAGCGGGAGACCGCGACCCGGTCCCGTGAGGTCGAGACCGTCGCGGAGAGAATGTTGACGTGGTGGTCCGACAGGACGCGGGTCACGTCCGAGAGGAGCCGGCTGCGGTCGAGCGCCTCCACCTGGATCTGCACGAGGAAGACCGACCCGGAACCCGAGTCCCACTCGACCTCGACGATCCGCTCGGGCTGCTCGCGCAGGCCCACGACGTTCGCGCAGTCGGCTCGGTGGACGCTGACGCCGGCCCCTCGCGTGACGAAACCGACGATCTCGTCACCGGGCACCGGAGTGCAGCACTTGGCGAGCTTGGTCCAGACGTCGCTCACGTCCTTGACGCGCACACCTGACTCGCCGGTCCGTGACCGGTGCTGGGCGTGCCCCGGCCGGGTGCTCTCGGCGATGTCCTCCTCGGCGGAGGACTCCCCGCCGATCGACTGGACGAGCCGCTGCACGACGGTGCTCGCGGCGACCTGGCCCTCACCGATCGCCGCGTACAGCGCGGACACGTCCGGATGCCGCATCTCGTTGGCGAGCGTGACGAGCGCCTCATGGGACAGCAGCCGCTGCAACGGCAGGTTCTGCTTGCGCATGGCCTTGGCCAGCGAGTCCTTGCCGTGCTCGATCGCCTCCTCGCGGCGCTCCTTGGAGAACCACTGGCGGATCTTGTTGCGGGCGCGAGGGCTCTTGACGAAGCTGAGCCAGTCCCGGCTCGGTCCCGCCGACTCGGCCTTCGAGGTGAGCACCTCGACCACGTCGCCGTTCTCCAGCGTGGAGTCGAGCGGCACCAGGCGGCTGTTGACCCGGGCGCCCATCGTGCGGTGGCCGACCTCGGTGTGCACCGCGTAGGCGAAGTCGACCGGCGACGACCCGGCGGGCAGTGCGACGACCTCGCCCTTCGGGGTGAACACGTAGACCTCGGCCCCGCGGATCTCGAACCGCAGGGAGTCGAGGAACTCCGAGGGATCGGCGGTCTCCTTCTGCCAGTCGACGAGCTGGCGCAACCAGGCCATGTCGCTCGAGGCGTCGATCGACGCACCACCGGGCTGCTTCGCGTTCTCCTTGTACTTCCAGTGCGCCGCCACGCCGTACTCGGCGCGACGATGCATGTCATAGGTCCGGATCTGGATCTCCACCGGCCGTCCGCCCGGCCCGATGACCGTCGTGTGCAGCGACTGGTACATGTTGAACTTGGGCATCGCGATGTAGTCCTTGAACCGGCCGGGAACCGGGTTCCATCGCGCGTGCAGGGCACCGAGCGCCGCGTAGCAGTCCTTGACGGAGTCGACGAGCACCCGGACCCCGACGAGGTCGTGGATGTCGGAGAAGTCGCGACCGCGGACGATCATCTTCTGGTAGATCGAGTAGTAGTGCTTCGGCCTGCTGCTCACCGTGCACCGCACCCTGGCGGCCTTGAGGTCCTCGCCGACCTGCTCGCGCACCTTGGTGAGGTACTCCTCGCGCGCCGGAGCCTGCTCGGCGACCAGGTGCACGATCTCGTCGTAGATCTTCGGGTAGAGCGTCGCGAACGAGAGGTCCTCGAGCTCCCACTTGATCGTGTTCATGCCGAGCCGGTGGGCGAGCGGTGCGTAGATCTCCAGGGTCTCGCGCGCCTTCCGCTCGGCCGAGGCCGCAGGCACGAACTTCCACGTGCGGGCGTTGTGGAGGCGGTCGGCCAGCTTGATGACGAGGACCCTGATGTCCTTGGCCATCGCGACGACCATCTTGCGGACCGTCTCGGCCTGGGCAGCCTCCCCGTAGACGACCTTGTCGAGCTTGGTCACGCCGTCGACCAGCATCGCGATCTCGTCGCCGAAGTCCGCGCGCAAGGTCTCGAGCGAGTAGTCGGTGTCCTCCACGGTGTCGTGCAGCAACGCGGCAGCGAGCGTCGGGGGCGTCATCCCGAGCTCGGCAAGGATCGTGGCGACGGCGACCGGGTGCGTGATGTACGGGTCGCCGCTGCGCCGCATCTGGCCACGGTGCGCCCGGTCGGCAGCGACGTAGGCCTTCGCGATCACCGAGACGTCGGCCTTCGGGTGGTTCGCCCGCACGGCGATCAGCAGCGGCTCGAGGATCGGTGACGCCGTGGAGGAGGGACGGGTCGCGAAGCGCACCAGACGCTGTCGCACCGAGGAGACTCCGCCTGCGACGTCTGCCGGAGGTGGCGGACCCGCGGCGGGCACGGGAAGGGGCGAACCCTCCTGATCGGTCACCCGCACCTCCCCCGTGTCGTCCCACCATCCTACGGAGGTGCCGGAGAGCTGCCCGACACGGAGCCGATCAGTACGCGAGCATCGCCTCGACCGGGAGGCCGGTGAGCTTTGACCGGCCGTCGAGGAAGGCCAGCTCCATGAGGAAGCTCATGCCCACGACCACTGCCCCGGCCTGACGAAGCAGCTCGACCGTCGCCGCTGCCGTCCCGCCCGTCGCGAGGACGTCGTCGATCACGAGCACGCGCTCACCATGGGCGACGGCGTCGCGGTGGACCTCGAGCACCGCAGAGCCGTACTCCAGGTCGTAGGAGCCGGAGAGCGTCGCGCGAGGCAGCTTGCCCTCCTTGCGCACCGGGACGAAACCCACCCCGAGAGCGACGGCGACGGGGGCACCGAGCAGGAAGCCCCGTGCCTCCATCCCGGCGACGATGTCGACCGGGGGTGCGATCTCGGCAAGGTAGCTGACGACCTCACCGAACAGCGGGCCGTCGGCGAGCAGCGGCGTGATGTCGCGGAACACGACACCGGGCTGCGGGTAGTCGGGGACGTCGCGGACCCTCGCCCGCACCCGCTCGGCGAGCGACGAGCTCACGAGGGACGCCCGGTCGGCCCGGTGGTCTTGCGCCGACGCGGCTGGGCCTGGTTGCCCTGGTGGTGCCCGGGGGTCGCAGCGCCGACGCGGACGGGCTCGACCGTCGCCTCGCCGCCGGCTGCCACGGCGGCGGCGCGGGCAGCGAGCACCTTGGCGGTGTGCTCCTTGATCGCCGGCTCACGCTCGCGAAGGCTCACCTCGAAGGGCGTCGCGATGAAGACCGAGGAGAAGGTCCCGATGATGATGCCGATGAACAGGGCGAGGGCGATGTCACGCAGCGTCCCGGCGCCGAGGAGGAAGGCGCCGATGAAGAGGATGCCGCTCACCGGAAGCAGTGCGACGACCGAGGTGTTGATCGACCGGACGAGAGTCTGGTTCACGGCCAGGTTGGCCATCTCGCCGTAGGTGAAGCGCCGCTGCTCGAGGACCTTCGCGGTGTTCTCGCGCACCTTGTCGAAGACGACGACGGTGTCGTAGATCGAGTAGCCGAGGATCGTGAGGAAGCCGATCACGGTCGCCGGGCTGACCTCCCAGCCGACGCCCGCGTACATGCCGACCGTGATGACTAGGTCGTGGAGGAGCGCGACCGTGGCCGCGACCGCCATCCGCCACGCACGGAAGTACAGGGCCATGACGATCGTGACGAGCACGAGGAAGACGATGAGGGCACGGATCGCCTTGCTGGACACGTCGGCGCCCCAGGTCGGGCCGATGAACGTCTTGGAGACGTCCTGGATCGGCACGCCGTACGCCCCGGCGAGGCCCTGGGCCACCTTCGTGGTCTCGTCGTCGCTGAGCTTGGAGGTCTGGACCCGGACCGAGTCCTTGCCGATCGTCGAGACGCGCGCCACCTCGTCCGGCTTCACGGAGTTCACGACGTCGAGCGCCGGCTGCTGGGCGGGCGTCGTGGTCGAGGAGACGGTGAACTCCGAGCCGCCCTTGAACTCGATGCTCGGGTTGAGGCCGCGCACCGTGAGCAGGCCGACCGACATGGCCAGCAGGACCGCCGAGATGGCGTACCAGCGGCGACGGCTCCCGACGATCGCATAGGAGGTGTGCCCGGTGTAGAGGTCGGCGCCCCACCGGCTCATCCGCGTGCTGGCCATCAGGAGTCCTTCCCGTCGGTGGCGGTGGTCGCGGCCGCGCGCGCGGCGGCCTTGCGCTCGGCGATCGTCAGCGGCTTCCCGGCCTCGGTGTCGATCCGGGCCTCGTCATCGAAGGCGTCGGTGGCCTTCGACAGGACGGGGACCGCGACGCGGCCACGACCCGCGTACCGGGCACCCTCGGTCAGCTGGCTCGCATCCAGCCCCGAGAACCGGTGGCCCTCGGCGAAGAACTTCGTCCGGCCGAGCACCTCGAGCATCGGGTGGGTGAACAGGAACACGACAGCGAGGTCGACCAGTGTCGTCAGGCCGAGGGTGAAGGCGAAGCCTCGCACCC
This sequence comes from Actinomycetales bacterium, assembly GCA_038223605.1. Classification (GTDB taxonomy): domain Bacteria; phylum Actinomycetota; class Actinomycetes; order Actinomycetales; family Cellulomonadaceae; genus Actinotalea. The sequence continues at coordinate 5,877 of JBBRGX010000001.1, forward strand.
CGCCGACGGCGAGGAAGTAGAGCACCATCGCGGCGAGGAAGTTCACGGCGTCCGAGGCAAGGATCGTGCGCCGGGCACGGCTCCAGCCATGGGAGACGGCCGCAGGGAGCGACCTGCCGTCCCGCAGCTCGTCACGGACCCGTTCGAAGTACACGATGAACGAGTCGGCCGTGATGCCGATGGCCACGATGAGGCCGGTGACACCGGGCAGGCTGAGCCGGTAGCCCTGGGTCCACGACAGCAGCGCGATCAGCCCGAAGGTGATCCCCCCGGCGACCACCAACGACGCGATGGTGACGCTCGCCAGGGCGCGGTACTGGGCGATCGAGTAGACCGCGACCAACGCCAGGCCGATCAGGCCGGCCAGGATCCCGCGCTGCAGCTGCTCCGAGCCGAGCGTCGCGGAGATCGTCTGCTCCGTCTTGACCTCGAAGGTCAGCGGGAGCGCACCGAAGTTCAGCTGGGAGGCAAGGGTCGCTGCGGTCTCTCGGGTGAACGAGCCCGAGATGACCGCCTGGCCGTTGGAGATGATCGACTGGACCCGAGGGGCCGAGATGACGAGGCCGTCGAGGACCATCGCGAACTGGTTGAGGGGCTGCGCGAGCGGCTGCAGCAGGGTGGTGACCTCACGGAAGGCCGTCGCACCCTTGGAGTTCAGGTTGAGGTTGACGATCCACTGGTTGCCCACCGAGCCGTTCGGGAGGGTCTCGAGCCCGGAGCTCGCGGTGGAGATCTCCGTCCCGGCGAGGGCGACGGGGCCGAGCACGTACTTCGCCGACCCGTCCGCCTCGCAGGCGATGACCGCCGTGGCCGGGTCGCCGCTCGCCGTGGTGCCACCGGTGAGGTTCTTCTTGTCGGTGCAGTCGTAGGCGGCGAAGGCCGTCAGGACGTCCTGGGTGAGCCACGCCTGGTCGTTCACGGCGGTCGGGGTCGCGAGGCCGGCCGCCGCGGTCTCCGCGGTCCCGACGGCAGGTGAGCCGACCTTCAGGACGGTGCGGAAGTCCATCTGCGCGGCCTGCTTGACCAGGTCGATGGTCGCCTGCGACGGCGAGCCGGGGATGCCGACCACGATCTGGTTCGAGCCCTGGCTGGTGATCTCCGCCTCGGCGACACCGGAGGCGTCGATGCGCTGCCGGATGATGTTGATGGCCTGCGCGATGGTCTGCGGGGTGATCTTCCCGGCATCCGACGCGACGGGCTGCAGCACGAGCTGCGTCCCGCCCTGCAGGTCGAGAGCGAGCTCGGGGACGAGGGAGCCGTTGGACCACCGCGCACCGGCGAGCAGAGCGCCGAAGAGCGCGATGACGATGACGCCGAGCGTCACCAGGGTGCGCACGGGCCGTTCACGGCGGGTCGATGTGGCCAACGGATCTTCTTCTCTCGTGAACGTGGGCAGACGAAGGTATGGCCTGCCCGGTGGTCCTCAGCGGCGCGGTGCGTCGTCCTCGCCGGGGTCGGTGGTCAGGCTGGAGACGTCGTCGGGGACGTCGAGCTCGAGCTCGTCGTCGGTCCCGTCCTCGTCCTCCTCGTCGTCGTACTCGTCGTCGTCGTCGTACTCGTCGTCGTACTCCTCGTCGTCCTCGTCGTCCGGCGCGTCGTCGACCCCGGGGACCGGTGGCTCGACGAGCTTGGAGACGGCGGCGAGGAGCCAGCGGCTCGTCACGCCTGGGCTCGTCTCGAGCACGACAGCGTCCTCCTCGAGCGCGACGACCGTCGCGAACAGCCCCGAGCCCGTCATGACCTGCTGGCCGGGGACGAGGTTGGCCTTGAGCTCAGCCGCAGTGCTGAGGTTGCGCTTGCGGGTGCGGTTGGAGGAGTAGAGCAGCAGACCGAACAGCCCGGCAAGGATCAAGGGGAGCAGGAGCTGGTCCATCGGTACGGTCACGTCCTTTGTGTGTGGGGCCGGGCGCAGTCTAGGTGACTCGCGTGCTCCAGCCCTAACGCCGCGGCGGTGCGCGGGGTTCCGCTCACTCGAAGAGCAGAGCACCCTGCGCGGGCGGGGTCAGTCCGAGGTGCGCCCAGGCGCGGGCGGTCGCTACCCGGCCCCGCGGGGTGCGTCCGACCAGCCCCTCGCGGACCAGGAACGGCTCGGCGACGGTCTCGACCGTCTCCGGCTCCTCGCCGACCGCGACGGCCAGGGTGGTCAGCCCGACGGGGCCGCCGCCGAAGCGCTCGCACAGCGCCGTGAGGACCGAGCGGTCGAGCCGGTCGAGGCCCAGCTCGTCGACCTGGTAGACCTCCAGCGCCGCCCGGGCCGCACCGAGGTCGAGCGTGCCGTTGCCGCGGACCTGGGCCCAGTCCCTGACCCGGCGGAGCAGGCGGTTCGCGATGCGCGGCGTCCCGCGCGACCGGGAGGCGATCTCGCTCGCGGCATCGGTGTGCAGGTCCACCCCGAGCAGCCCCGCAGAGCGCACGAGCACCTGGTGGAGCTCGTCCTCGGCATAGAAGTCCAGGTGGCCGGTGAACCCGAAGCGGTCACGCAACGGAGCCGGCAGCAGGCCGGCGCGCGTCGTGGCGCCGACGACGGTGAAGGGCGGCAGGCTGAGCCCGATCGCGTTCGCCCCGGCCCCCTTGCCGACGATGACGTCGACCCGGAAGTCCTCCATCGCCACGTACAGGAGCTCTTCCGCCGGGCGCGCGATCCGGTGGATCTCGTCGAGGAAGAGGACCTCGCCCTCCTCGAGCGAGGAGAGCACGGCGGCGAGGTCGCCAGCGTGCTGGATCGCCGGGCCCGAGGTGATCCGCACCGACGTCCCGAGCTCGGCAGCGATGATCATGGCGAGGGTCGTCTTGCCCAGGCCGGGGGGACCGGACAGGAGCACGTGGTCGGGGGCGCGGCCGCGGCCCATCGCCGCGTGCAGCACGAGCTCGAGCTGCTCGCGCACCACCTTCTGGCCGACGAACTCGGCAAGGCTCCGGGGGCGGAGCGCTGCCTCGGCCGCACGCTCGATGGCCTCCGCTCCCGGTGCGACCAGGCGCTCGGTGGTGATCTCGTCCTCAGGCACGCGCGCCGCCCAGGGCCCGCAGGGCGCTCCTCAGCACGACCGCGACATCGATCACGGCCTCGTCGGCGGGAGCGACGTCGTCGACGGCCGTCTGCGCGACCCGGGCCGTCCAGCCGAGCCCGATGAGGGCCTCGACCACCTCCGGGCGCCGGTCGGTCGATGCGGGCGCCGTGCGCGTCGACTCGTTGCCTGGAGCGCCGAGCCGGTCGGCGAGCTCCAGGACGAGTCGCTGCGCGCCCTTGCGGCCGATCCCCGGCACGCGCTGCAGAGCGGCGAGGTCCTCGGTCGCGACGGCGCGGCGCAGCCCGTCCGGCGAGTGGACGGCGAGCATCGCGAGGGCGAGGCGCGGGCCGATGCCGCTCACCGTCTGCACGACCTCGAAGACGTCACGCTCGTCGTCGTCGGCGAATCCGAAGAGGGTGAGGGAGTCCTCGCGGACCATCAGCGACGTGGACAGGCGGGCGTCGGCGCCGATCCGCAGGCCGGCGAGCGTCGCCGGGGTCGCGTGGACCAGGAGGCCCACTCCCCCGACCTCCAGCACAGCCGAGTCCAGCCGCACGGCAGCGACCCTGCCGCTCAACGTCGCGATCACCCGGACACTCCTTCACCTGACGGCCACCCGGGCATCTCGCCCGCGCAGCCTCGCGACACCGAAGCATCGCCCGAACACCTGTACGAGTGGACACGCTAGCAACGCGTGCGCTCACCGGTGGGATCGGCGCGCCGCCTGCTCGGCCTGTGCCCAGGCCCGCTGCGCAGGGGTGGCGGACGATCGTGCCGGCGCGGCACGGGCGACGTCGGCGACGGGCAGCCGTTCCCCTGGCGCAGCGGGACGCCACAGGTGGCAGATCGCCAGCGCGAGCGCATCGGCGGCGTCTGCCGGGCGAGGGGCCTCGGCGAGCCCGAGGATCCGGGTGACCATGGAGGCGACCTGGGCCTTGTCCGCTCGACCGTTCCCCGTGACGGCCGCCTTGACCTCGCTCGGGGTGTGCAGGGCGACCGGGATGCCCCGGCGCGCCGCCGCGGCCATCACGACCCCCGACACCTGCGCCGTCCCCATCACGGTGCGCACGTTGTGCTGCGCGAAGACCCGCTCGACGGCGACCGCGTCCGGGCGGTGCAGGTCGAGCCACTCCTCGACCTGGGCGCCGATCACCGCGAGCCGCACGGCGGGGTCGGAGTCGACCTCCGAGCGCGCCACCATGACGCCGACGAGCCCGACGCGGCGCCCGGGCAACGAGTCGACCACGCCGATCCCGCAGCGGGTCAGCCCTGGGTCGACACCGAGAACGCGCACGGCTCAGTCTCGCAGGCCGCGCGAACCAGCCCCGGAGCACGCGCCGGGGCCCGCCGTCGGACGGCGACCGGCCCGCCCGGGGTCACTCCTCCTCGTCGAGCTCCGCCATGACCTCGTCGGAGGCGTCGAAGTTCGCGAAGACGTTCTGCACGTCGTCGCTGTCCTCCAGCGCGTCGATGAGTCGCATGATCTTCCGCGCGCCGTCGACGTCGACCTCGACCTGGGTCGCCGGGACGAACTGCGCCTCGGCGGAGTCGTAGTCGATCCCGGCGTCCACCAGTGCGGTGCGCACGGCCACCACGTCCGTCGCCTCGCTCATCACCTCGAAGGAGTCACCGAGGTCGTTGACCTCCTCGGCGCCGGCGTCGAGCACGGCGGCCAGGACGTCGTCCTCGGTCAGCGAGTCCGTCTTCGGGACGATGACCACCCCGCGGCGGGAGAAGAGGTAGGACACCGAGCCGGGGTCGGCGAGCGAGCCGCCGCTGCGGGAGAACGCCAGGCGCACGTCGGAGGCAGCGCGGTTGCGGTTGTCGGTCAGGCACTCGACCAGCACCGCGACACCGCCCGGGCCGTAGCCCTCGTACATGATCGTCTGGTAGTCGGCCCCGCCGGCCTCCTGGCCGGAGCCGCGCTTGACGGCACGGTCGATGTTCTCGTTCGGCACCGAGGTCTTCTTGGCCTTCTGGATGGCGTCGAAGAGGGTCGGGTTGCCGGCGACGTCGCCGCCGCCCGTCCGCGCCGCGACCTCGATGTTCTTGACGAGCTTGGCGAAGAGCTTCCCGCGCCGGGCGTCCACCACCGCCTTCTTGTGCTTGGTGGTGGCCCACTTGGAGTGACCGGACATGACGAACCTCTCAACCGCGCTCGGTGACGATCTGGACGAACAACCGGTGCAGACGCACGTCCCCCGTGATCTCCGGGTGGAACGACGTGGCCAGCACGTCGCGCTCACGCACGGCGACGATCCTACCGGCGGCCTCGCCCGACTCCACCCGCGCCAGGACCTGGACCTCCGGCCCGACCTCCTCGACCCACGGTGCGCGGATGAAGACGGCATGCACCGGATCGGTGCTGCTGCCCGGCACCTGGTCGACGACGAGGTCGGTCTCGAAGGAGTCGACCTGACGACCGAACGCGTTGCGGCGGACGGTGATGTCGAGGCCACCGATCGTCTGCTGGTCCGGCAGTCCGCCGGTGATCCGTTCGGCGAGCAGGATCATCCCTGCGCAGGAGCCGTAGGCGGGCAGCCCTGCCGCGATGGCCGCCCGGAGCGGGTCGAACAGCTCGAAGATCCGCAGCAGCTTGTCGATCGTCGTCGACTCGCCACCGGGAAGGACGATCCCGTCGACGGACTCGAGCTCGTGCAGGCGACGGACGGGGACCGCCCGGGCGCCGCTGCGCTCCAGAGCGGCCAGGTGCTCGCGCACATCGCCCTGCAGGGCGAGCACACCGATCGTCGCAGTCATCAGAGCCGAGTCTAGGGGCGGGGCGGGTAGGGTCCGAACGGTGCAGCCCGACACCCTCGACCACGAGGCCGCAGCGCTCGACGTCGCCTCCTCGGCCACCGACCTGCGTCACCTCTTCGCGCTGCCGTCCGGGGTGACCTACCTCGACGGCAACTCCCTCGGTGCACTCCCTGCCCACGTCCCCGAGGTGGTCGCAGACGTCGTGCGCCGCCAGTGGGGCCGCGACCTCATCGCCTCGTGGAACGAGCACGGCTGGTGGGACGCCCCGACCCGCGTCGGAGAGCGGATCGCACCGCTGGTCGGCGCCGCCCCTGGCCAGGTCGTCGCCGGCGACTCGACCTCGGTCCAGCTCTTCGGGGCCGCGCGCGCCGCGGGGGCGATGCGCCCGGGCAGACGGGTGCTGCTCACCGATCCCGGGTCCTTCCCGACCGATCTCTACGTGCTCGCCGGGGTCGCGGACGACCTCGGCTGGGACCTCGTCACCGCAGTACCGGACGACGTGCCGACCGTGCTCGCTCAGCGCAGCGACGTCGGGCTCGTCGTCCTCTCGCACGTGGACTTCCGCACGGGCCGGCTGTGGGACCTGCCCGGTCTGACGACGGTGGCCCACGCGGCGGGGGCGCTCATCCTCTGGGACCTCTCCCACAGCGCCGGCGCCGTCCCGATCGGGCTCGACGAGAACCGGGTCGACCTCGCGGTCGGCTGCGGGTACAAGTACCTCAACGGCGGACCGGGGGCGCCGGCATTCATCTATGTCGCCACCCGTCACCAGGCCGACTTCGCGCCGGCGATCCGGGGCTGGCACGGGCATGCCTCCCCGTTCGCGATGGCGCAGCAGTACCGACCGGCCACCGGGGTGGCCCGAGCACGGATCGGCAGCCCTCCCCTGCTCTCGATGCTCGCGCTCGAGGCGGCGCTCGACGTCTTCGACGGCCTCGACATCCACGCCGTGCGTGCGCGGTCGCTCTCATTGACGGGGTTCCTGCTGCGCTGCACCAGTGCGCTCGTCCCCGAGCTGCGGGCGGTCACCCCGGCAGACGACGATCACCGGGGCTCCCAGGTCTCGTTCGCCCATCCCCAGGCCTACGGGCTGGTGCGGGCGCTCGCCGCGCGAGGCGTCGTCGGGGACTTCCGCGAGCCCGGCCTGATCCGGCTCGGCGTGGCGGCGCCGTACCTCACTCACGCGGACATGCTTGCGGCGGTCCGCGGGATTCGTACCGTCCTGGACGCAGGGGAGCACCTGCCGCTGGACGCCGACCGGCAGCAGGTCACCTGACCAGGCAGTCGCGTCCCGACGTCAGCGCTCGCAGGGTCCGGCCCCGGTCGACGAAGCGGATCAGGCGCGCGACGCCTTCGGCGAGCTCGCCCGGGTCCCCGGCCAGCGAGAGGCGCACCCAGCCCGCCGTCGCCGTCCCGAAGGTCTCCCCCGGAGCGACCGCCACATGCTCCTCGGCGAGCAGGCGCAGTGCCACCGCGTGCCCGTCGGCCTCGACGTCGGCGACGTCGACGAGCAGGTAGAACGCCCCGTCCGGGACCGAGCACCGGATGCCCGCCGCGCGCAGCGCCGTCACCGCGGCGTCCCGGTTCGTCCGGTAGGTCGCCACGGCCTGCGCGACGTGCTCCTGCGAACCGCCGAGGGCAGCCAGCGCTGCCCGCTGCCCGAGAACCGAGGGGCAGGCGACCATGGCCTCGGCCACCTGCACGAGGAGGTCGACAAGTGACGGGCGGGTGCAGACCAGGTACCCCATCCGCCATCCGGTCATCGCATGCGTCTTGGAGAAGGAGAAGACCGTGATGACTCGGTCGTCCGTGTCGAAGCGCGCCGGGCTCACGTGCTCGGCGTCGTAGGTGATCGCCTCGTAGCACTCGTCGGAGATCACCCACAGATCCCGTCGCCGCGCGAGCTCGACCACGGCCTCGAGCAGCTCAGCGGGGTACACGGCGCCCGTGGGGTTGTTGGGCGAGCACAGCAGGATCGCCCGCGTCCGGGGGCCGACGGCAGCCTCGACGTCCTCGATCGTGGGCACGAAGCCCTGCTCCGCGCGGGTCGGGTAGCTGCCGACCTCGCCGCCGGCCGCGAGCGCCGCCATCCGCCAGTTCGGGAACTCCGGATCCGGGAGCAGGACCTCGTCGCCGGGGCCGAGCAGGGCGGTGAAGAGCATCGAGAGAGCGCTCATCGCCCCGTGCGTGACGATCACGTCGGCCGGGGTGACCGCGATCCCGTTGTCCCGGCGCACCTTGGCCGCCAGCGCCCTTCGCAGGTCGTCGCTCCCCGTGCTCGACGTGTAGTGCGTGTGCCCGGCGCGCGCATCGGCGAAGGCGGCGTCCATGACTGCCGTCGGTGTCCCTCGCGCGGGTTCACCGACCTCGAGCCGGATCGCCTCCGGGTCGGCGAGCGCGAGCTCCATCAGGGCACGGATTCCGCTGCGGCTCATGCGCAGCGCTGGCGAGGTCGTGGTCGGCACAGCATGACGCTAGCCCGCGCTGATGACGGGGATGTTGCCGATCCGATGCCGTCCGGCACGAGGCACGGGTCCACCGGCGAGAGCTCGTGCGGCCCTGGGACCTCAGGCCTGCTCGGGGAGCTCCAGCAGCCGACCGTCCCAGCCGCCGATCAGCCCGCTGACGATCCGTGCGAGCCCCACGGGGAAGACCTGCTCGGCCTCCCCGAGGAGCTCGTCCAGCTCCCACCATCGAGCCTCGTCCATGAACTGCCGCTCGATCTCGGTCCACCCGTGCTGCACGATCGCCTCCGGGGCCTCGAGGCGAGCGAGGAAGAACTCCTCGTGCTGACGCACCGTCCGCCGGGCGAAGTCGAACAGGGCGGTCCGCCGGAGCACCGGTCCCACGAGGGCCTCGGCCTCGACCTGCAACCCGGTCTCCTCGGCGAGCTCGCGCACCGCGGCCTGCCGCGGGCTCTCCCCGGAGTCGATCCCACCGCCGACGGTGAACCACCAGTGCCGGTCCGGCTGGTCGACGTCATGGCCGCGGACGAGCAGGAGGCGGTCCTTCTCGTCGAGCAGCAGCACCCGGGCGGCGCTGCGCACGGGGACACCGTCCGCGCCGAGCACCCAGTCAGGGCCGAGCTGGACCAGCCCGTCCCGCCACGCGTCGCCCGGCGCGGCGGGGCTCACCAGCCGCGCTCGGCCAGGCGGTGCGGCTCGGGGAGGTCCTCCACGTTGATGCCGACCATGGCCTCGCCGAGACCGCGCGAGACCTGCGCGATGACGTCGGGGTCGTCGAAGAAGGTGGTCGCCTTGACGATCGCCGCCGCGCGCTCGGCCGGGTTGCCCGACTTGAAGATCCCCGAGCCGACGAACACGCCCTGGGCGCCGAGCTGCATCATCATTGCGGCGTCGGCCGGGGTGGCGATACCGCCGGCGGTGAAGAGCACGACGGGAAGGGCGCCGGTGCGGGCGACCTCCACGACGAGGTCGTACGGGGCCTGGAGCTCCTTGGCCGCGACGTACAGCTCGTCGTCCGGGAGGGAGCTGAGCCGGGTGATCTGGTCACGGATCTGGCGCATGTGCGTCGTCGCGTTGGAGACGTCGCCGGTACCCGCCTCCCCCTTCGACCGGATCATCGCCGCACCCTCGGTGATGCGGCGCAGCGCCTCGCCGAGGTTCGTGGCCCCGCAGACGAAGGGGATCGTGAACTTCCACTTGTCGATGTGGTGGGAGTAGTCGGCCGGGGTGAGGACCTCTGACTCGTCGATGTAGTCGACCCCGAGGCTCTGCAGCACCTGTGCCTCGACGAAGTGGCCGATCCGGGCCTTGGCCATCACCGGGATCGAGACGGCGGCGATGATCCCGTCGATGAGGTCCGGGTCGCTCATCCGGGCGACACCGCCCTGGGCGCGGATATCGGCCGGGACGCGCTCGAGCGCCATGACGGCGACAGCTCCGGCGTCCTCGGCGATCTTCGCCTGGTCGGCCGTGACGACGTCCATGATGACCCCGCCCTTGAGCATCTCTGCCATACCGCGCTTGACCTTGGCGGTGCCGACGATGTTCTGGCTGGTCTCGTTGCTCACGGCTGTCCTTGCTTCGTGGAGGCTGGGGCGCTCGCGGGGACTCTCGCGCGGGCTCGTCCATCCTAGACCGCGCGCCGTCGACGGCACCCGGTGCTCAGCGGGCGGACGGCGGGAGCGCCTCGGGCCAGCCGTCGTCGATCTCCACCGTCTGCGGCATCGGCGCATGACCCGCCATCCGCAGCGACCGGACGAACAGCTTGCGACGGACCCGCTGGGCCTGGGCGACGGCCTCGTTGTGGAAGCGTCGGGAGAGCTGGATCCGGTACCACGTGGAGGCGAGCGCCGCGAGCAGCTCGGCCCCGACGGTGTCCTGCTCGATCTCGGTGACGTCGGCCGGGTCGGCGAGCGCCGCGCACAGGGTCCGCGAGAGTTCGCTCTCGGCCTGGTCGCGGTCGAGGTCGTCGACGGGGACGGTCCCGGCGCCGAGGCTTCCGGCGAGGTCGGCGGGGATCTCGAGCAGCTCCCCCGGCTCACCGCCCCCTGCTGCGAGCGCCTGCCACGCGGCCTCGCCGACGAGCACCGAGCTCACGGGGTCGAGCAGCCCGCTCCAGGAGAGCTCGGCCGCGACGGAGGCTCGCCGCAGCAGCTGGTTGTCGAGCACGGCCCTGGTGCCCGCGACCTTGCGGTGCAGACGGTCAAGGCGGCTGGCGACGACCCACGCCGACCACGCGCCGACGAGGAGGACGGCGGCGATCAGGACGGCGATCTCCGGGGCGGTCATGACGGGTCCACCGCTCCGCCGCGGAACCATCGCCGGGAGGACGGGTCCTCCACGACCTTGCTCTGCGCGCCGGCGAGCACCATCTCGTACACCGTGAGCACCTGACGCGTGACGGCCGACCAGTCGTAGCGGCGCACGACCTCCGAGGCGTGGGCAGCGGTGGTCCGCCTCAGCTCCGGGTCGTCGAGCACCCGGTTGAGGACCGCCGCGAGGTCCGCAGGGTCGCCGTTGTGGAACAGGACCCCGGCGGCGCCGTCGTCCAGCACGCGGCGGAAGGCCCCGAGGTCGCTCGCGACGACGGTCGCCCCGGCGCTCATCGCCTCGACGAGCACGATCCCGAAGCTCTCGCCGCCGGTGTGGGGCGCGCAGTACACGTCGACCGAGGCGAGCAGGCTGGCCTTCTCCTCGTCGGAGACCCGGCCGAGGAACTCCATCGACCCCGCGAGGTCGCCGAGGGCTTCGAGCGCGTCGGCCTGGCCGGTCTCCCCGTGCCCGGCCACCAGGAAGCGGGCTCCCGGGTGCGCGGCCAGCACCTGAGGAACCGCTGCTGTCAGGACGGGAAGCCCCTTGCGTGACTCGTCGAGACGTCCGAGGAAGGCGATGGTCGGCGCCTCGGGAGTGCCGGTCCACCGCGGGTCGGGGGTTGCGCCGGCGAAGGCGTCGACGTAGACCCCGTTGGGGATGACGACCGCGTCACCACCCAGATGCTCCACCAGGGTGCGCCGCGCGTCCTCGGAGACGGCGATCCGCGCCGAGATCTTCTCCATGCTCGAGCGGACCATCGGGTAGGCGACCTGGAGCGCGCGCGAGCGGATGAGGGCCGTGTGGAAGGTCGCGACGATCGGCCCCGAGGCGATCCACAGCGCGAGCATCCCGAGACTCGGGGTGACCGGCTCGTGCAGGTGCAGGATGTCGAAGTCCCCCGCCTCGAGCCAGCGCCGCACCCGTCGCGCGCTGACCGGGCCGAACGTCATCCGGGCGACGGAGCCGTTGTAGCGCACCGGGATGGCCCGGCCGGCCGAGGTGATGTAGGGCGGGAGCTCGGTCTCCTCGTCCGCCGGGGCGAGCACGGACACCGTGTGACCGAGCTTCTCCAGCGCCTCGGCAAGGTCGCGCACGTGGAACTGCACCCCGCCCGGGACGTCGAAGGAGTACGGGCAGACGAGCCCGATCCGCAGGCTCACGTGGTCGGCTCCGTCGTCGCAGGCTCGCGCAGGTCGGCGAGGAAGACCCGCTGCAGCATGTGCCAGTGGGTCGGGTGCGCGGCGATGGCGGCGCCGAGGACATCGACCCATGCCTGGGTCAGGGCGCGCACGCGTTCGGCCCGCGGTGCCGAGGGCACCTCGACGGGGACGAACTCGACGACAAGTCCCCACCGGGTGCCGGCAGCAGATCGGCGCGCACCCCTGAGCCGCTCGTGCCGCATGCGCACGGCGAACAACGGTGACCCCGTCGTGATCGCGAGAGCTGCCGGCCCGGCCGCGACGCGAGCACGATGCCCGCAGAGGTCGACCTCCACGCCCCGCTCCGTCAGGTCGCGGTCCGCCAGGAGCGGGATCAGGCGCCCGCCCGCGCGCGCCGCGCGGACCAGGTCGCGGAAGACGTCGCGCCCGGCATCGAGCGGGAAGATCTCGAGCCCGATCGCCTCACGCATCGCGACGAACGCCTCGAAGACCTCCGGCGGCTCGAGTCGCTCGGCCACCGTGGAGACCGGTGCGATCGCCCGGGTCGCCCAGGCACCTGCCAGGTCCCAGTTGCCCTGGTGCCCGAGCGCGAGCACGACGGCCCGACCGGCGGCCGTGTGCTCGCGGAGCGCCTCATGCCCGATCGGGCGCACCCGCGCGTCGATCTGCTCCCTGGTGCGGCCCCCGAGGGTGAACGCCTCGGCGTAGTAGCGCAGGTAGGTCCGCATCCCCGCGCGACTGAGCCGGCGCAGCTCACGAGCGTCGCAGGGGTGGACCCGGGCGAGGTTCGACTCCAGCCGACGCACCCCTCGACCGCGCAGCAGCCAGCTCACGTCGGCCGCGACCAGCGCGATCGCCCGCACGGCGTCCTCCGGGGCCCGCGGAGCCAGCCGCGAGGCGAGGAGCACTGCCCTGGCGCTGAGGTTCATGGCGAGTCCTGCTCACCCGTCACGCCTCGCGCGAGGGCCTGGCGACGGACCGTCGCCATCCGCTGCCCGACGGTCACGGCACTCGCGACCGCGAGCAGGCCGAGCAGCACGTCCAGGACGATGTACGGAGCCCCGAGCCCCACGACGAAGGCTCCGACGAGCACCAGGGCAAGCCGGTCGGCTCGCTCGGCGATGCCCACCGACGCCGTCATCCCCAGGCCCTCTGCCCTGGCCCGCGCGTACGGCACGACGGACCCGAGCACCAACCCCGCCAGGGCGAGCGCTGCGCCGACGTCGTCGCCGCGCCTGCTCAGGTGCACCACGAGCCCCACGAAGATGGCCGCGTCGCCGAAGCGGTCGAGCGTGGAGTCGAGGAAGGCGCCCCAGGGCCCGGACCTGCCGGCGGTCCGCGCCATGATCCCGTCGATCGAGTCCGTCAGGGCGAGCACGGCGATCGTCAGGGAACCGGCGAGCAGGTGTCCCGTTCCGAGCAGCCCGAGCGCTGCAGCGACGACTCCGACGGTGCCGGCGATCGTCACCGCGTCCGGCGAGACGCCCCGGCGCAGCAGGAAGCGGGCGAGCGGGCCGAAGACCCTCGTCATCAGGGATCGCAGGTGTCCGAGCATGGGCTCTCAGCCCTTCGGCCAGGCGGCGGCGAGACGGTCCCTGGTGTCGCCGAGCAGCTCGGGGAGCGCCTTCGTGCGGCCGATGATCGGCAGGAAGTTCGAGTCCCCGCCCCAGCGCGGCACGACATGCTGGTGCAGATGGGCAGCGATGCCGGCGCCCGCCACGGCACCCTGGTTCATCCCGAGGTTGAAGCCCTGCGGTGACATGACCGCGCGCAGCACGCGCATCGCCGTCCGGCTCAGCTCGGCGACCTCGGTGGTCTCCTCAGCACTCAGCTCGGTGTAGTCGGCGACGTGCCGGAACGGGACCACCATCAGGTGGCCCGAGTTGTACGGGTAGAGGTTGAGCAGCGCGAAGGCCGTCGTGCCGCGGGCGACGACGAGTCCCGCCCCGTCCGGCGCGGCGGCAGCAAGGCAGAACGGGCAGTGCTCGGCCTCCGGTCCGCTCGGCTTGTCCTGGCCGCCGACGTAGACCATCCGGTGCGGGGTCCAGAGCCGTTCGAAGCCGTCCGGCTCCCCGGCGAGGGCAGCGTCAGCTGCGGAGGGTTCCTCGGCCACGTCAGACCTGCACGCGGTCCCGGATCGCCGAGACGACGCGGTCGATCGCTGCGTCGACGGCGACACCGTTGTCCTGACGGCCGTCACGGTAGCGGAAGGAGACGGCGCCAGCCTCGACGTCCTCACCCCCCGCGATCAGCACGAACGGGATCTTCTGCGTGCTGGCCGTCCGGATCTTCTTGCCGAAGCGGTCGTCGGACAGGTCGACCTCGGCCCGCACACCGAGGGCGCGCAGCCGCGAGACGACCTCCTCGAGGTAGCCGTTGAACGGTTCGGCCACCGGCACGGCGAGCACCTGGACGGGTGCGAGCCACGCGGGGAAGGCACCGGCATAGTGCTCGGTCAGGACGGCGAAGAAACGCTCGATCGAGCCGAAGAGGGCGCGGTGGATCATCACCGGCCGCTGGCGGGAGCCGTCGGCAGCCGTGTACTCCAGGTCGAAGCGCTCGGGCAGGTTGAAGTCGAGCTGGATGGTCGACATCTGCCAGGTCCGGCCGATGGCGTCCTTGGTCTGCACGGAGATCTTCGGCCCGTAGAACGCCGCACCACCCGGGTCGGGGACGAGGTCCAGGCCAGAGGCCGTCGCGACCTCGCGCAGGGTCTCGGTGGCCTCCTCCCAGGTCTCGGCGGAGCCGACGGACTTCTCCGGGTTCCGGGTGGAGAGCTCGAGGTAGAAGTCGGTGAGCCCGTAGTCCTTGAGCAGGTCGAGGACGAAGGTGAGCAGGCTCGTCAGCTCCTCGCGCATCTGCTCGCGGCTGCAGTAGATGTGCGCGTCGTCCTGGGTGAACCCCCTGGCTCGGGTCATGCCGTGCACGACGCCGGACTTCTCGTAGCGGTAGACCGTCCCGAACTCGAAGAGCCGCAGCGGCAGCTCCCGGTAGGAACGCCCGCGCGAGCGGAAGATCAGGTTGTGCATCGGGCAGTTCATCGGCTTGAGGTAGTAGTCCTGCCCCTGCCTGCGCACGTTGCCCTCGGCGTCGAGCTCCTCGTCCAGGTGCATGGGCGGGTACATGCCGTCGGCGTACCAGTCCAGGTGCCCGGAGAGCTCGAAGAGCTTGGCCTTGGTGATGTGCGGGGTGTTGACGAAGGAGTAGCCGGCCTCGACGTGCTTGCGCCGCGAGTAGTCCTCCATCTCCATCCGGATGATCCCGCCGCGCGGGTGGAAGACGGCGAGGCCGGAGCCGATCTCGTCGGGGAAGGAGAACAGGTCGAGCTCGTTGCCCAGCCGGCGGTGGTCACGGCGTTCGGCCTCGGCGAGCCGCTCGAGATGGGCGCGGAGCTCGTCCTTCGTCGGCCACGCGGTGCCGTAGACACGCTGGAGCTGCGGGTTCTTCTCCGAGCCGCGCCAGTACGCAGCGGCGGAGCGGGTCAGCTGGAAGCCGTTGGCCAGCGGGCGGGTCGACGGCAGGTGCGGGCCGCGGCACAGGTCCTGCCAGGCGACCGTCCCGTCGCGCCGCAGGTTCTGGTAGATGCTCAGGCCGCCGAGGCCGACCTCGACCGATGCCCCGTCCTCGTCGGCGCCCGGGGTCCCCTTGAGGCCGATGAGCTCCAGCTTGTAGGGCTCCGCGGCGAGGACCTCGCGCGCCTCGGCCTCCGACAGGTCCCAGCGACGGAAGGTCTGACCCTCCTTGACGATGCGCTGCATCGCCTTCTCGAGCTCCTTGAGGTCCTCGGGGGTGAACGGCGTCGTGACGTCGAAGTCGTAGTAGAAGCCGTCGGTGATCGGCGGGCCGATGCCCAGGCGGGCCGACGGGTTGATCTGCTGGACGGCCTGCGCGAGGACGTGCGCTGCGGAGTGACGGAGCACCGCGAGCCCGTCGGCGGAGTCGATCGTGACGGCCTCGACGACCGCTCCGTCGGTGAGCGGTGCCGCCAGGTCGGTGAGGACTCCGTCGACGCGTGCGACGACGACCTCACGCCGCTCGGCGAAGAGGGCGGCGGCGGTCGCCGGGGCCTCGAGCAGCTGGACGACACCGTCGACGGTGACGCGGATCTCGGACACGGGACTCCCTCGGATGGACGGCGGTCCCGATGCTACCGATCCGGCACGTTCACCGCCGACACCCACCGCCGCGCGGGGGCCGTCCGGCACTAGGCCGAGCGGGTGACTGGACCTGGGATTCACCCTGCGGCGCACTCAGCGGTTGAAAGCGCTTGAAATAGCCGTGACCAGGAAGGATGCATCGGGTCAAGGTGGACGACCCGGACAAAGGCCCTCTTCCGGGTGATGGGCCTGGAGACCCTCGGTGGGCGATACTGGGTTCGAACCAGTGACCTCCTCGGTGTGAACGAGGCGCTCTACCACTGAGCCAATCGCCCATCGAGCGGTCACGGGTTCACCGCACGATGCGACGCGAATGCTACCCGTTTCCCGACCGAATGCCGAAACCGACCGAGCGGCGCCCCCCACGCCGCCCCGGGAAACCGGTACCCACCCACGAGAGGGGTGACCATGGCCGCAAGCCCCCGAACCGTCCATGAGGCAGTCCCGATGCACCTGGTGCTTCCCGATGCCAGCGTGCTTCCCATTCGCGCCGATCTGTCCTTCGACGCCGCCGACCCTTACACCGTGCGCGCCGACTTCGTCGGGACGCACTCCACGTCGACCTGGCTCATCGGCCGCGAGCTCTTCGCGCACGGTGTGCTCGCCGACGCCAACTCGCCGGCCGGGACCGGCGACGTGCACATCTGGCGTGACGAGGACCCGGCCTACCTGCTGATCTCCCTGAGCGGGGTCGAGGGCGACGCCCTCCTTGCCGGTCCGGTCGACCCGTTCCTCGCGTTCCTCTCCGCCTCCGTGCGGCTGGTCGCGTTCGGCTCGGAGAGCCCGCACATGGAGGACGAGATCTCGCGCCTGATCGACACGCTTCTCGACGCCTGAGGAGCCGACCTCACCCGACCCTGTGCCCCGCGGCGACCGCCGTGGGGCACAGTCACGTCCGGGGCCGGGCGGCAGGCCACGAGCGGCCCTGAGCCCACGAGGTCAGGGGTCGAGGTCCCCAGCGGCCCGACGCTGATACATCTCGACGACAGCGCGCCCGAGCAGCCCGACCGCCATGGCATGGCCGTCGAGGGACACGACGGGTGCGACGGTGCGCACGGAGCTCGCCAGAAGCAGCGGCGCGCGACCGGCGATCGCCTCGTCGAGGACGCTGAAGGGCAGCTCGTCAGCGCGCGACTCGCGGACCGGCAGCCCCTCCTCGTCCGCCCACTGCAGGACCAGGGCCCGTGTGATGCCGGCGAGGCAGCCGGAGGTCAGCGGCGGGGTGAGCAGCTCCCCGCCCCGCTCGACGAAGATGTTGCTCCCGGTCCCCTCGCAGAGCTCACCGCGGGTGTTTGCGAGATACGCCTCGTCGGCGCCGGCCGCATGCGCTGCCGCGACCGCCACGACGTTCTCGGCGTACGACGTCGTCTTGAGCCCGGCCACCGCGGAGCGCTCATTGCGCACCCACGGCACGCGGATCGCCCGCACGGACATGACCGGGGCCCCCGACCCTGCCATCACCAGGACCGTCTGCTGCCCCGGCAGGCGGTCCGAGCCCAGCGGGCCGAGGCCGCCCGTCACGGTGATCCGCACGCGTCCCGCCGCGGGTCGTGCCGCCAGCACGGCCCGGACGCCCTCCCGGACGAGGTCCGTGTCCGGGTCGGCGAGGCCGAGGCCCCTGGCCGAGCGGACGAGGCGGTCCAGGTGCCGGGTGAGCGCGAAGGCCTGAC
The DNA here is from genome assembly GCA_038223605.1 of Actinomycetales bacterium. GTDB lineage: Bacteria > Actinomycetota > Actinomycetes > Actinomycetales > Cellulomonadaceae > Actinotalea. The sequence goes on from JBBRGX010000001.1 coordinate 23,410, forward strand.
CCTGGTCGACGCCGCACGTCTCGAAGACGCCGTCACCCACGGTGATCCCGTGGTCGATCGCACTCACCAGAAGATCCCCCGGTGCGTGCAGCTGCCCGCCCGCCCACACCACGACGTCGTCCATCACGATCCTTCCCGCTCCGCTGCGTGCTGTCCTGCCCGCTCATCCTGGCCCACCTGGCCCCGGGTCGGCTCAGCGGCGCGCCACGGCCGTCTGCTCGCCAGGGAGATGAGCCGCTCGGCCTTGAGCTCGGTCTCGGCCCACTCCTGCTCGGCGTCGCTCCCCCAGGTGATGCCGGCTCCCGTGCCGAAGTGCAGCGTGCCGCCGGCGACCGGCGTCCACCAGAAGGTGCGGATCGTCACCGCGAGGACCCCGGTGCGGGAGTCGGCGTCCCACCAGCCGACGGCGCCGCAGTACGGTCCGCGAGGGACGGGTTCGAGCGAGCCGATGAGCTCGACGGCGGCGGACTTCGGGGCCCCTGACACCGATGCCGGCGGGAAGGTCGCCCGCCGCAGGGCCTCCCAGGCCACCGGAACGTCGAGGAGGCTGCCGCGGACCGTCGTGACGAGGTGGACGAGGCCGGGGTGCTGCTCGCGGGCCAGCAGGTCGACGACCTCGACCGTTCCGGGGCGGCAGACCCGCTGCAGGTCGTTGCGCACCAGGTCGGTGATCATGATGTTCTCTGCCTGGTCCTTCTCCCCCAGCCCTGCCGCCGTCGTCGCCGTGCCCTTGATCGGGCCGGACGTGACCTCCCCGTCGCGCACCTCGAGGAACAGCTCCGGCGACGCGGAGACGAGCCACACCCCCTCGTCCGCCGGGCCGTCGTCGCCGATGCCCGGTGCGGCGGCCGGCACGTGCACGGTCGCCGGGTACGGCGCCGGGTTTCCTCGCGCCAGGACGGCGGCCAACGCGCCAGAGCTCGGGCCTGCCCGCCCTGCCGCCAGCGGCGCGGTGAGCACCCGGCAGACATTGACTTGGTAGACCTCGCCCTCCCGCACGGCGGCCCGCACCCGGGCCACCGCATCGACGTAGCCGGCCCGGTCAAGGGAGCTGTGCCATGCCCCGGGCTCCGGGCCGGACCACTCGCCGCTCGCCGCTGCCGTTCCGGACGGCATCTCCCGCTCGACCTCCGCGAAGCGCCAGGCGCGAAGGCGTCCCTCGAAGTCCGCGACCACGGCCCAGAAGCCACCGTCCGGGGCCCACGCCTGCCCCGCGCCGAGGTCGACGTGGTCGATCACTCCCGTGGCCCTGACACCGGCGAAACGCGCGACACCGGGCCGAGGGACGGACGCAGCCGACCCCGATGCGACCTCCTGCCCTGGACTGACCATGCGCACACCGTAGCCAGGCCACGCCACGGGCTCCATGGGCAGCAGGACGCGCGGGGGCGCGCCGGTTGGACTCTTCAGACGACGGTCGGTTAGAGTTCGGGACGCACACGACGCCCTCGGGCGCCCGTGCTGCGCGGACGTGGCTCAGTGGTAGAGCATCACCTTGCCAAGGTGAGGGTCGCGGGTTCGAATCCCGTCGTCCGCTCGAAGGCGACAAGCACCCGAGGGGGCCTCGAGCCTGGGGTGGTGGAGTGGCCGAGAGGCGAGGCAGCGGCCTGCAAAGCCGTCCACACGGGTTCGAATCCCGTCTCCACCTCGCATCATGCAGTACCCGATCTCGATCGGGCGATTGGCGCAGCGGTAGCGCGCTTCCCTGACACGGAAGAGGTCACTGGTTCGATCCCAGTATCGCCCACCAGCATGACAGCAGGTCAGAGGCCGTTTCGGAGTCATCCGGAACGGCCTTCGTGTACCCCCGTACCCCGACGCCTACCCCGACGGCGCTGCTGGCGGGTGCGGGCAGAGGTGCCTCGGTAGGCTGCGCTGGATCCGTTCGAGCGTCTCCCCCGCGCTGTTCTCGCAGGTCAACGGCTCGCGAGCGCATTGGGCCGACGCAGGACGACCCTTTACCTGGTTCCCCCACGGACGAGGTCATGTCAGGCGTCGGGACATCGGTGACAGCTCGGTGGCGGGACATCGTTGACGGTCCTTGTGGCGGGACTTCGGTGACGGCCCGGACGGGCCGGGGCGTCGGCCGCGGGGTCAGCCGTAGCCGAACCATCTAGTGCCGAGTTCTGGGCGGGCGTGCTCGATCAGGATCGTGCTCGCCCGACCCCTCGACGCCTCGGCCACCGGCCGTCCCCGCGCACCAGCGGAACGGTGCGGGCGTTTCCCCCGCCGTCAGAACAGGGGCAGGGTGGTGATCAGCTGTTGGACGACGTGCAGCAGGTGCTCCGCGTCGGTGATCGCTCGGCCCGCCTCTTCGAGCGTCGTGGTCTCCCCAGGTCCGCTGGGGTACTCGAGCTCGTTTCGCCGGCGGCGCATGGTTCCGAAGGCCCGGAACCCGTCGCCGAACTGCGCACGCAGCGCGACCTCGACGACGTAGTGCCCGCCGGAGGTCGTCGGGCGCAGTCCTTGGTGCGCGAGCAGCGCGGTTGCCGCGTATCGGGCCGCGTCGTAGGCCAGGACGTAGGCGCTGTCGGGGTCGTCCCTGGCGATCTCGCTAGCCGTGGCAACGGTTCGGGTGGCCTTGCGCAGCAGGTGCTCAGCGGTAGCCTGCCCGCCGGCCACCTTCTGGAGATGCTGGGCGGCGATCAGCGCCTCGATCTCAGCTTCGCCTCGTGGCCACCGGCTCATGCGCTCACCTTCCGCTCAGGCGTCACGTCCAGGGTCGGGGATGCCTTGATCTGCGCGACCAGGGAGTCGGCGTCGCCAGCCCACTGCTCGGGCGTGCGGATGACGGGGTTGACCTGCATCCCCAGGCGGTGCTGCGCGCGATCTGCCGCGTCATATACGTCCGCGCGATCCACCGCGCCGACAACGAGCACGTCGACGTCGTGGGGGGGCAGGCCCGGCGTCCCGTGGTACCGCTCGGCCCATGAACCGTAGATCAGCACACCGTCGGCGCCGACGGCCTCGAACTCCTCACCGATCACCGTCTGCGGCCCGAACGTGGCCTGCAGCACCTGGGTCAAGGGGGCCGCAACCGGATGGGCGAGATTGGCCCGCACGAGCCGCGCACGACCCACGGTGCGATCCAGCAGGATGCCCGCCTCGACCAGGCGCTGCACCTCGCGCTGCAGCGTCGTCAACGGCACCTCCAGACGCGTGGCGAGCTCGGTCAGGGTGTACTCGGCGTCGGGGTGCAGGAGCAGCCAGGCGAGCATCGCCGCCTGGTGCTGGGACCTGAAGATCGGCAGCAGAGCCGGAGCTTCACTACGCATAGATGAAATCTATCACCCGGTTATGGGTAGCGAGAAGTGCCGTGACGGCCCCATGCGGCGTCCGTCAGCAGACTGCGCGCTGATCCGTGGGCTCCGTGGACGCCCCGGCGCCCTCACTCGAGGCTGGTCTCGGGACATCCGCCCAGCAGCAGGGCGTCGATGCCTGCCCAGCGTTGACGACCGCCTGAACCAATGTCTGTGATGCGCCGTACTCGATGGGCTGCGCGTCGCGCCGTCGTCGTCGACAGCCTCGTGCTCCGGCGTGCCCTCACCCGTTCACACAGGTTCGCGGCCAGTGCGCGGACTGCTCCGGGTGCCGAGTGCCAGCAGGCGGCCGCGCTCCGGCGCAGACAGGTTCGGACCACCCGAGGTATCCGCCACCGTTCAGGTACCCGGCGCTGAGCTGGGCGAGGGTGAGTAGGGATACCCCGCCGTGGTTACCGGTCGCCTGGTCGAAGACCCCGTTCGACGTCACGAGCGTCTGGTCCCACTCGCAGGCCGGGCTGGCCTGCACGACAACCGAGGCGTGCCCCGCTGACCGCCCGGCATCGAAGAACACGAACGAGACCGACGGCGGGCACGCTTCTCCAGGGCGAAGCCGCCCAGTTGACCGCGGGCGGGCCCTGGTGGTCGGCCACCGCGTCCGGGTCCCCGATGGAGGGCTCACGTAGAACCAGGCGAGCCAGACTCGGATACCGGTCGTGCGCGACAGCAGGTCAGGCCGGGAGACGTGCTGAGACTCGATCTCCGGCTGCAAGGGCAGCGGGGCGCATCGTCCTCGCCGTCGCCCGGGTTGTCTGCCCGGGTTGTCTTCGGTGTGGCCGGTCACGGGGTCCACCATCCAGCCGAATGACGGAATCACCTAGACGTGCTCGTCCGTCGTGTTCCGGTCGCAGTCGGAGCGGCGGTTTGAGAAGCCGTAGCGGGCGCATCGCCGGTCAGTCGCGTGCAGCGGTAGGCACCGGGATGCGCCGGGGCGTGCGCGACGTCAACGACCTCTCCTCGACCGTGGGGTGCGGTCTGTTCGGCGTCGGCGCCGGACCCCGAGTTCGCGGTCGGGCTTGACCAGGGGCCCGCCGTTCGCCCACTGACGCGCGTGCCACAAGCGCCCATGACTGGCGGGGCCGCCGTCAAAGCGGGACTTGACCTGGGAGCCGTGAGGGATAGCGTGTCTTGAGTCGCGTGTCTTGAGTCGCGTGACGTGAGACACGTGGCATGTGACTCGGATCGAGGCGGGGCAACGATGCCGCGCCAGTCGTCGATCACGTCGATTGAAGGAGCACTCATGAGAAGAATCCGTGGACCTGCCGGCGCACTGGCCGCCCTGGCACTGGCGGCGTCCGCCGTCGTCACGGTTGCCGGCGGGGCGAGCGCGGCGACCTCTGCGCCGAAGTCCGGCCCGGAGGTCGCGATCCCGCAGGTCACCGGCCCGCTGCCGGTCACAGCGCAGTCCTACCCGTTCGGCGCCGCCGACCATGAGCTGGTGCCGGAGAACCTCACGAAGGAGCACTACACCGAGCGGGAGTACCTGGTCAGCGGCACCGCGAACGTCTACACGTGGCCGACCACGGGTCCGGCGGTCGTGCAGACCCCGGACGCGCCGTACACCACGCGGGTACTGGTGCGGATGCCCTCCACGGGTCACCGCTTCAGCGGCAATGTGGTGGTTGAGATGCTGAACCCGTCCAACCTGTTCGACCTCAACATCGGCTGGGCGGTCGCACACCGGCAGATGATCGACAACGGCGACGCCTGGGTGGGCATCACCGCGAAGCCGATCGCGATCGACGCGCTGAGGACCTTCGACCCGGCCCGGTACGCGTCGCTCTCGTTCGCGAACCCGCTGCCGCTGGACGACCCGCGCAACTGCGCCACCGTCGCGGCGGACAGCTCCCGCAGCACCGAGAACGGCCTGATCTGGGACGTGTACAGCCAGGTGGGCGCGTGGCTGAAGAGCTCCGCGGCCTCCAACCCGCTGCGGTACAGCCACCGCGCGAGCCAGGTCGAGCACGCCTACGGCTTCGGCTACTCCCAGACCGGCGGCTTCCTGGTGAACTACATCAACGCGGTGCACCCGCTCGTGGTGCAGTCCGCGAGCAAGCCGGTCTACGACGCGTACATCGTCGCGGTCGCAGGGGGAGCTTTCGCGGGGGCGTACCCGATGAACCAGTGCGAGCCGGCGCCACCCGCAACCGACGCACGGCGGCAGTTCAGCAACGTCGGGGTACCGATCATGCGCATCATGTCGCAGTCGGACTACCTGTTCGGCATCGGTGCTCGGCGCGCGGATAGCGACGTCCTCGGCGACAAGTATCGGCACTACGAGATGGCCGGCGCGGGCCACGCCACCCCGGACGAGCTGTACTACTCGGCCGCCCCGGCCGACATCGTCAAGGCGGGCCGCACGGTGCCCCCGATGTCCTGCGACCAGGGTCCGCGCAGCCGGTTCCCCAGCTGGATCTTCTTCGACGCCGCGCTGCGCAACCTGGACGCCTGGGTGCGCAAGGGCATCGCTCCGCCGCACGCCGACCCGATCCTTGTCCAGGACGGCGCGCCGGTGCTCGACCAGTACGGCAACGTGCAGGGCGGGCTGCGCTCGTCGTATCTCGACGTCCCGGTGAGCACCTGGCTAGGCACGTCCACGGGCGCGTCGTTCTGCTTCATCGCGGGCCATGAGGTGCCCTTCGCGCAATCCACGATCGACACGCTCTACTCGAACCACGGGGTCTACGTTCGGACGGTCGGCGCGGACCTGAGGTCACTGCAACGGCAACGCTTCATCACCGCCGATGACTCCCGCTTGCTGTTCCGGGAGGCTGCCCGGTCCGACATCCCGTAGGTGGGTCGCGAGCCGAGGTAGGTAGCCGAGCTGGAAAGGTGTTCTGGAGATCGGGCTCCCCGCCCGGCTGGTTGCGGGCGGGGAGCCTTGGCTTCGACGTCTGCTTGGGGTCGCTCCTCGGGCTCGGCGACGTGCCGCGGGCTCGCCCCGTCAGGACCGCTGGTCGAGGGAGCCTGAGCGTGCCGCCGTAGGTCTGCCAGGCGCCGGCGTCGAAGAACTGCGCGACCGGCCTGTGGCCCTTGGTGGACCTGTTTCCTGACTGCGGCGGCCTCGATCTGGCCAGGACGCTTGCCCGGCGAGCGGTCGGCCGTGCCCGACCCCCGCCTCACGATCTCGCCCGGTTCTGGTGCTCGGTCCTCGCCCACGAGGCCCGGGACGCCGATTGTGCGGAGCCATCCGTACGGAGACTGGGACTCGCGCGGACTGCTGCGAGGTGACCGCCCGAACCGACCCCCGCGCGTGTCACATCGTTCTGGTGATCCCGGTCCGAAATACGTGTCCTGACATACCCCAACGCGTACCCCAACGGCGTCCCGTCCGGCCATGTCCGGCACTGATCGTCGACAGTCGGACAACATCCTGACCTGTGCAGCGGCCCTCAGCGGACGTCCGCTCACACTGTTCCGGTGACTGACACGGAAGAGGTCACTGGTTCGATCCCAGTATCGCCCACCAGCATTGCCGCAGTTCAGAGGCCGTTCCGAAGAGATCTGGGGCGGCCTTCGGCGTGTGGTGAGTGAGCATGGAGCAACGCACGCGGCAACGATTCGCCCGAGAAGTGACCGCGGTCGCGGCAGAACGGCACACGCTCCGCGAACAAGGCCTGAGCCGCCGAGGCGATGTCGCCGCTCACGTGCCCGTTGACGTCGCCCGTGACCCCGATGCCGGCGTGGCCGCGCGGGGGTGACGCCTTCGTGCGACCGAGCGAGGTCACCGACGGCCTGTGCGGCGTGGTCCCGACGACCACGCATCCCTGACGCACCACCTCGTCCTCCAGCTGCTCGAACCGTGGTGATCGTGGAACCGGGAGAACACCGCCGCGTCGAGCCCCGCAGACGCACTCCTGAGCCTCGCCCCGATCCGTCGGTGCCCGGGCCAGGCAGGCCAGGAGAGAGCCGCACGACGGATCGTCCGGGGCACCTAGCGCAGTGTCGGATCCGATCCCGGCGGTGGCAGCTCGCCCAGCAGGAAGTCCGCGGCGTGGTCGGCGAGTGCCGCGCCGGCAGAGCCATAGAGGTGGAAGACGGCGTCGGCGTCGCGCCGACGCAGCTCGACGGCGTCGTCGTCGTAGCGCGCCACCGCAGCGACCCGGCCGGTGAAGCCCGCCGCCTTCAGCCGGGCGAGCGCGATGAGGTTCGCCTTGTGAAACGGCATCGCGAGCACCGCGACCCGCACGCTACCGGCACGCTCGACGCGGTTCCAGAACTCCAGGTCGGTGGCGTCAGCACGGAAGGTGTCGAAGCCGTGCTCGTCCAGCTCGGCGATCCGGAGCTCGTCGTGCTCGACTCCGACGACCTTGAGCCCGTACTCGTCGCGGAGCCGGGTGTAGGTGGCCGCGCCTATCCGGCCGAGCCCGAGCACCACGGCGTCGGCCTCCCCGATGTCGACGAGCCGGTCGTCCGGGTGCAGCACGGCGTTTCCGTGGTGCGGGAGGAGCGGCACGAGCCTGGTTGCGATCTCGATCCCGCGCCGGTTGACGATCGCGGCGAGCACGAAGCTCAGCGCCACGGCGAGCGCGATCACCACGACCCAGTCCTCGCCGAGAAGCCCGTTGCTCGCGCCCACCGCAGCGACGATGATGCCGAACTCGGAGAAGTTGGCCAGCACCAGCCCGGCCAGGAATGCGGTGCGCCGCCGCAGCCGCATCATCCAGAGCAGCACCGCGTAGGCCGCGACCTGGACGGGGAGCATGAGCAGCAGAAGAAGTGCGATCACCAGCTGGGCCACGGTCGGGATGCCGTGCAGGCCGATCTCGAGGAAGAAGCCCACGAGCATGAGGTCCTTGAAGGTCATCAGGGACCGGGACAGGTCACCGGCATGCGGGTGGCGCGCCAGCAGGATGCCGACCACCAGTGCCCCGACCTCGCCAGAGATGCCGACCGCCTCGAACAGCGCGTAGCCCAGGCCCACTGCGACCATCACGCCGAACAGAGCCTGCAGCTCGCCGTGCCCGACCAGGTTCCAGAGCCGGTGCAGCACCCAGGCGCCCGGCACGAGCAGCAGCAGCGCGAACGCCCAAGGGCTCGGCACGGAACCGCCGGCAAGGCTCATGAACCCCACGGCCGCGACGTCCTGGACGATGAGCACGCCGACCGCGATCCGCCCGTACAGGCTCCGCGCGTCCGAGCGCTCCTCCAGCACCTTGACGACGAAGACGGTGGAGGAGAAAGACAGCGCGAAGCCGATGAGGGCCATCGCGCCGACGGACTCCTGGGCCACCAGTGCGGCACCGAGCACCGCGAGCAGCCCGAGAAACCCGACCCCTATCGCGACGCTGAACACCAGGTGCACCGTGGTGGTCAGCCAGACCTCGCGCCGCAGCAGGAAGCGGGGGTCGAGCTTGAGCCCGATCGCGAAGAGCAGCAGCACCACACCGAGGTCGGCGACGGTGGGCAGGTAAGGCAGCTCGGGGGCGCCGACAGCTCCGAGGGCGAACCCTGCGACGAGGAACCCGACCAAGGGCGGTAGGCGCAGCAGCACCGCGGCGAGCCCACCCACGAACGCGACCGCCAGGTAGAGCGCCGCTACCGTCATCGGCCTCCTCCGCCAGGCCCCGGGTCGGGCACAGCCCGGTCTCTGCGACCAGTATGGTCGTCCGCCCGGCCCGGAACGGTGGTCAAGAGGATGGCGCCAGGGAGACACGGGTCACCAACGACGTCGGCATCGCCCCGCTGCACAGCGACCGGTGCACCTGGTCAGCCGAGGACGAGAAGGACGTCGCGCCATCACCCGACTCGGGCACGGGCGTGGCCGGCCGACGACGCAGGCGCCGCCGCGGATCCTCTCAACACGCCCCTGGTCGTGTCGATCATGTGGCCGGACGGCTCCGCCGGCCCCGAGGAGAGGTAGTGCCAGGTGCGTGCGTCGAGCGTTCGTCCCACCGGTGTCGAGCGGACGTTCGGTGAGGACGAGATCATCGTGTCCAAGACCGACGACAAGGGCCGGATCACGTATGCCAACTCGGTCTTTCTTCGGGTCTCCGCGTATCACGAGGACGAGGTCCTCGGTCAGCCGCACAGCCTGATCCGCCACCCGGACATGCCTCGGACCATCTTCGCGCTGCTGTGGGAGACGATCCAGTCCGGCGAGGAGATCTTCACCTACGTCAACAACCTGGCCGCGGACGGTGCGCACTACTGGGTTCTCGCGCACGTCACGCCGTCGCGAACGGCTTCCGGCGCGAGCACGGGCTATCACTCCAACCGGCGCAGTCCTGGACGCGGCGCGGTCGCGGGCGTCGACGCCCTGTACCGCCGCCTGGTCGCAGAGGAGCGCAAGCATGCGCGACCAGCAGACGCGATGAGCGCCTCGCGCCTTCTGCTGGAGGGCGAGCTCGCGTCGCTGTCGATGACCTACGACGAGTTCGCGTGGAACCTCGTCGAGCACGACGGGCTGGTCACGCTGTGAGGCGCCGTGGGACCAGCGCGGAGATCGCGGCATGTCGAGAGGAGCTCGATCACTACCGGAAGGCCGTCGGCACCCTCACCGAGGCCTTCGGGCAGGTGGCGGGCGGGAACCTGGAGGCTCGCATCGCCCCCTTGTTCGGGCCGCCGGAGCTCAGCTCTCTGCGCGCGGACGTGAATCGCAGCCTCGACCTGATGGACGCGTTCGTCCGTGAGTCCGGGGCCACCCTGACGGCGGCCGCCGAGGGGCGCTACCACCGCCAGTTCCTGGTCGCAGGCATGCCGGGCACCTTCCGTGACAGCGCCCGGCGGATCAACACGGCCCGCGAGTCGATGCGCGGGGCCGCGGCAGCTCTCGACGCACAGAACGCCACCCGTCAGCTCATGGTCGACAAGGCCATCGAGGTCTCCATGCACGTCGCCGCCGCATCGACAGAGCTGGGCGCCTCCGCGCAGGTCCTGGCGGCGTCTGCCCGCTCGGGAGTCCAGGAGGCGACCGCCGCGTTGGGCACCGTCAGGGAGCTCGAGCTCTCGGCCAAGGAGATCCAGCAGGCAGTGCTGCTGATCAAGAGCGTCGCCTCGCAGACGCGACTCCTCGCGCTGAACGCCACCATCGAGGCGGCCCGGGCCGGCGAGTTCGGACGCGGGTTCGCTGTCGTCGCCGCTGAGGTCAAGACCCTCGCGGACGAGTCGGCCCACTCCTCCGACGACATCACCACCCAGGTGGCCTCGTCCTACGCAGCCACCGAAGGGGCCGTCCAGGCGATCGGCCGCGTCGCCGGCGTCATCCACGAGATGAACGACCAGATCGACGCCATCGCTCAGGCCGCAGGCGGAGCTCAAGGCTTGTCGGAGCTCGCTGAGATGCTGCACCTCGACATCGCCAGCTTCGCGGCGCAGCACTGATCCCCGCGCACCTCCCGCCTCGAGCGCAGCCCCGGGGAGCGCTGCGCGGCACCAGGCCCTGGACTCACAGCAACGGGAGGATCTGCTCGCGCACCTGCTTGCGCAGGATCTTGCCGAGCATCGAGCGCGGCGTGTCCTGGATCGGCACGATCCGGCGGGGGACCTTGTACGCCGCGAGGAGGCCACGGCAGTGCGCCCGCAGCGCTTCCTCGTCGAAGCTCGCACTCGGTTCGAGCTCGACCGCAGCGATGACCATCTCCCCACCCCGCTCGAGCGGCTTGCCGACGACGGCGGCGTCGGTGACGGACGGGTGGAGTCGCAGGACCGCCTCCACCTCGGACGGCGACACGTTGAAGCCGCCGGTGATGATGAGCTCCTTGACGCGGTCCACGATCGTGGTGAAACCGTCGGCATCCACCGTGACGATGTCGCCGGTGCGCAGCCACCCCTCGGGCAGCAGGGTCTTCGCGGACTCCTCCGGGTCCTTCCAGTAGCCCTGGAAGACCTGGGGACCCTTGAGCAGCAGCTCGCCGGGCTGTCCCTGAAGCACCGGCGTGGTCGGGTCCTCGGGGTCGACGACCCGCATCTGCGTCGACGGGAATGGCACGCCGATCGTGCCGGTGCGCCGGGTGGGGAAGAACGGGTTGCCCAGGGCGACGGGTGAGGTCTCGGTCATGCCGTAGCCCTCGACCAGCAGGCCGCCGGACATCGACTCCCACAGCTCCACGACCTGGTTGGGCAGGTTCATCGCCCCGGAGATGCAGAACCTGCACGACCGCAGCGAGATCCCTCGCTCCTTGGCTGCCATCGCTGTGCGCTCATAGATGGGCGGCACGGCGCAGAACACCGTCGCCGGCGACTTCTTCATCGCGTCGAGGACGAGGCCGGGGTCGAACTTCGGGAAGATCACGAGCAGTGCCTGCTTGCGGATCCCGTAGGTGAGGTAGAGCGTCATGCCGAACGCGTGGAACATCGGCAGGATCGCGTAGAAGATCTCCTTGCGGTACTCCGCCCCGTGCATCCACGCCTCGCCCTGCAGGGCGTTGGCGTACAGGTTGAGGTGGCTGAGCATGGCGCCCTTGGGCCGGCCGGTCGTCCCTGAGGTGTACTGGATGGCCGCCAGGTCGTCGACGCTCGGGCGCGGGTGAGCCGGATCGACCGGCCCGTGGGTGAGCAGGCGCTTCCAGGAGATCGTGCCCGGCGCCGGGGCGGTCAGCTCCTCGCGCGTCCTGCGCAGCCTGGGCACGGGCAGATGGAGGGCGAGGCGGGTGAGCGGCGGGAAGGCATCGAGCAGGTTGACCGAGATGATGTGGTCGATCTCGATGTCGGACGGAAAGGCGCGCAGGGCGGGAACGGTCTTGTCCCAGGCGATCACCACGCGGGCCTGGTGATCCTCGAACTGGTGGCGCAGCTCGCGCGAGGTGTACAGCGGGTTGTGCTCGACGACGACGGCGCCCAGTCGCAGCACGGCATAGAAGGCGACGACATGCTGAGGGCAGTTCGGCAGCAGCAGCGCCACACGGTCACCGGCCCGCACGCCGAGCAGGCGAAGGCCCTCCGCGACCCGGTCGATCTGGTCACCGAGCTCGGCATAGCTCGTCCGACGACCGAAGAACTCCGTCGCCGGGTGGCTCCCGGCCTCGGCGACCGACTGTTCGAGCATCGCCACCAGGGACTGGGTCGGCAGCTCGATCTCCGCCGGCACTCCCGGTTGGTAGTTCTTCACCCAGGGCCGCGTCTCCGTGTCTGCCATCCCACCATCTTGGCGTAGTCACCGGGCCGGGCCGCGTCTCCGTGTCTGCCGGCGGCCGCACGGCGGAACGAGACCGGCGCCGCGGGCTGACCGGGTGACGATCTTGGCCACGCAGGAGACGGTCGTCCGACCCTCGGGTCGTCCAGGAGCTTCTCCGCAGTTCAGAGGCCGTTCCGACCCGCCCTGGTGCTTCCTTCGTCCGCGCGGTGGCCCCGAGTCCCTTCATCGTGCACACCGGATCCTCACAACGGCGCCCGGCGCTGAGGGCGACGGGGTGGGACGATGCTCGGGTGCGCACCCCCGTGAGCCGGACACCCGCCGGATGAGCCTCGCGGTGGCCGAGCGCCCGACCCGGATCCCCATCCCTGCCTTTCTTGCCACCGGCCTCGTCGTCGTGGCGCTCGTGACGCTGAACGTCGCCCAGCACCTGCTGAGCAGCATGACGTGGCTGGGCCCGGTCGCGGCAGTCGTCCTCGTGGTCTTCGCCCGGTGGAGCGGGCTGAGCTGGTCGCAGCTCGGCCTGCACCGCGACCGGCTCCGATCCGGGGCCGCCTGGGGGCTCGGCGCCATCGGCGTGGTCGCCCTCGTCTACCTGGGCGGTGTGCTCCTGCCGCTCACCCGACCGGCATTCCTGGACGCGCGCTACCACCTGAGCCTGCACGGTGCCCTCGTCACGGCGTTCGTCGTCATCCCGCTCGGCACGATCATGCTCGAGGAGGTCGCGTTCCGCTCGGTCCTCTGGGGGATGCTCTCGCGCCACTCCACCACGTGGCGCGTGCTCCTCACCTCCTCCGCCCTGTTCGGGCTGTGGCACATCCTGCCCTCGCTGCACCTCGCCACGGCCAACCAGGGGATCGGGGACGCGGTACGGGGCGCCGGAGCCGCCGCTGGCGTGCTCGTGATCGGCGGGATCGTCGCGTTCACCGCCCTGGGGGGTGTCGTGGCAGGAGAGCTGCGTCGCCGGAGCGGGAGCGTGCTCGCCAGCGCCGGCATGCACTGGGCAACCAACAGCCTCGGCGTGCTCTTCGGGCTCGTCGCCTGGCACCTCGTCGGCTGAACCGCACGACCGAGCCCGAGGGAGGCAGCCATGGTTGACGCAGGCTCGGAGCTACCGACCTTCGAGGCTGTCGAGCGGTGGACACCGGCCCAGCGAGCGCAGCTGGCGCGCATGCTCGACCGGCTGGTCTCGCGGCCGGCTGCCGGAGCGACGGCACCACGGCGGCGGCGCCTGGTCCTGCTGGTGACGATGGGGGGTGCCACGGTGCTCTTCCCCTGGGTCGCGTATCTCTCCGCGACCTTGCCGGCGAGCGCGACGGTGGGCGCGTGGCGCACCGCGTGGGTCGGCTACGACGTCATCCTTGCCGCGGCGCTGGCCGTCGCCGGCTGGCTTGTGTGGCACCGGCGCCACCTCTCCGTGGTGGCCCTGACGGTCGCCGCGACGCTCGTCCTGGTCGACGCCTGGTTCGACGTGACGCTCTCCTGGGGGACGTCGGAGACGTGGGGAGCCGTCGCCACGGCCGCCCTCGTCGAGATCCCGGTGGCTGTCGTCCTGGTCATCGGGGTCCTCACGATGCTCCGCCGCACGGCAGAGGTGACCAGGCAGCTGCGCGGCGAGGACGCCTCGCCGTCATCGCTGTGGACGCAGACCCTGACCATGCAGCCACCCGCAGAGAGGGGCTGACCAGCAACGCGGCGGCCCTAGTCGTGCTCGGCGAGCTCACGGAACTCGTCGGGGACCGCGACACCTCGCCGCAGCAGCACAGGGAGATAGCCCACCGCTTCTCCGCCGAACCGTTCGCGGATCGCGTCCATCGAGCCGTCCACCGCACGCCGAGCAGCTCCCGCGGCCGAGCCGGGACGCCAGGGATCGTCCGGCTCGAGGTCGAGCTCGAGCTGGATCGAGCGCTGATCGGTCAGGTGGGAGACCTGCACGGCGAGCAGGGTGATCTCGGGCGGCGAGGACGAACCGCCGATGGCCGACCAGACGAGGTGCTCGGCCACCTCGGTCAGGGTGAGCGCTGTGGCGACGGGTGCAGCGAGCGTCCGGGATCGGGTCACCGAACGCATCCCGGCGAACCGCACGCGGACGGTGACCGTCCGGCCGGCGCGCCCCGTGGCACGCAGGCGTCGCGAGACGCGATCGGCGAGGTGGGCGAGCACGGCGCGCACCGCGGCCCGTTCCGGGACCCGTCGGCCGAGGGCGGACTGCGCTCCCACCGAGCCGGCCCGGCTCTGGCTGCGGATGCGGCGCGGGTCCTCGTCGTTGGCCATGGCGCTGAGCTTGCGACCCACACCGTGACCCAGGATCCGCTCGACGGCCGAGGACGGCGTCGCGGCGAGCTCGCCGATCGTCCGGATGCCGAGATCGGCGAGGCGTTGCTCGTTGACCGGCCCGACACCCCAGATGAGCCCCACCGGGAGCGGGTCGAGGAACGCTCGCTCGGTGCCCGGCTGGACCACGACCAGCCCGTCGGGCTTGGCCACCTGCGAGGCGATCTTGGCCAGATGCTTGGTCCGCGCGGCGCCGACCGAGATCGGCAGGCCGATCTCCTCCCTGACCCGGCGACGCAGGGCCGTGGCGATGACCTCGGGCGGACCGAAGAGGTGGGTCGCCCCGGAGACGTCGAGGAAGGCCTCGTCGATCGAGATCCGCTCGACGGCCGGCGTCACATCGGCCAGGACGTCCATCACGGCGTCGGCGAGGCGCTGATACTCCCCGAAGTGACCTCGGACGAAGGTCAGGTGGGGGCAGAGCATCGCGGCTCGCCAGCCCGGCATCCCCCCGCCGACCCCGAAGGCCTTCGCCTCGTAGGACGCGGCCAGGACGACGCCACCGTGCGGTCCCCCGCCCACAGCGATCGGGATCCCTCGCAGGGAAGGGTCGAGGAGCTGCTCGACGGAGGCGTAGAACGCGTCGAGGTCGGCGTGCAGGATCGTGGCGCCGGCACTGGGCATGCCCGGATCCTAGTCGAACGTCTGTTCGACTGACCAGGGTCGAGGACGCCCTCGGGCTCAGGCCTCGTCCGCGCCGATCGCCAACGAGACCCGGTCCCTGCCGGCCCGCTTGGCCTGGGCCAGGGCGCGGTCGGCCGAGGCGAGCGCGCGGCGAGGGAAGCCCGCATGACCGATCCCGACCGAGACGGTGATGCGCAGGCCAGGTGCGACCGACTCCCAGTCCTCCTCGGCGACGGCAGCGCGCAGCCGCTCGGCCAGAGCGTAGGCATCGGCCCCGGAGAGCGCGCTGAGCACGACGAACTCGTCACCCCCGTAGCGGGCCACGACGTCAGTCCCCCGGCAGCGCGCGTCGATCACCTTCGCCACCCGGCGCAGCGCCTCGTCGCCCACCTCGTGCGAGAACTCGTCGTTGACCTCCTTGAATCGATCGAGATCGACGAAGAGAGCAGTCACCCGGCGGTCGTGCTGCGCCTCGAGCGACTCCATGAGCATCCGCCGGTTGCCGAGACCGGTGAGCGGGTCCTCCAGGACGGCGACACCCATCCGATCGGCCTCCTCGACGAGGCGCCGCACCACGTGGCGGTCCTGGAGCGCCATGAATCGACCCTCGCGCTCCGACCACGCCCGGCGCAGCGCAGCCATCGCGAGGCCGTGCCAGAGCGCGACCGCCGGATGGTCACCCAGCGCGTCGGTCTCCAGGCCGGCGAGCTCATGGGAGGAGGCGATCGACCACGCCGTGCGGCGGGTGGCGTCCGCCTGCTCGAGGCACTCGTGCAGCATCGTGCGCGCGCGGTCGAGGTCGCCGTCCGCGCGGGCGCCCTGGGCGCGGAGCAGACGGAGCAGGAGGGACTCGATGACCTCGGGACGGTGGTCGAACGACGCAGCCGCTGCCTCGGCGCGGAGCCGGGAGAGCTCCAGCTCGCCGAGCCCTGCCATGGCCCATGCGCCCATGACCCGGGCGCGCCCGATCGCCACCGGGTTGCCCACCTGACGAGCCAGCTCCTCGACCAGGAGCGCCCTCGAGGCGGTCCGGCCGAGCTGCTCGTCGGCGCCTGGACGGTCACCGATGACGCTCAGTGCCATCGCCCACGTGGCGGAGGTGAGCGCACGCTCGCTCGCGACGAGCATCCGGAGCGCGGGATCGGGGCCGATGTCCGTCTCGGCGAGCCGCTGGTCCGCCTGCTCGTAGAGGTCGACGGACCGCAGCGCGAGGGCGACGGCCATCCGGGCGGAGGCATGGCCGTAGGTCCCCTCGGGGACGAGTCCGGCCTTCCAGTCGGCCTCGGCGATGGCGGCGACCGCCTGCCCCGGCCTGCCGGAGCGGTAGTGGATCTCCGCGAGGATCGCGAGCCCCTTCGCCGGCCAGACGAGCTCGTCCTGCCCGACGCGGCTCAGCAGGTCCTCGATGCACACATGGGCATCCGCGACGCCGCCGAGCTCCAGATGAGCGATGGCCTCGATGTAGAGCAGGTAGCGGGTGGTGAGGTGGTCGCCTGCGGCCTCGGTCAGGCAGCGCCACATCCGGCAGACCTCGACCGCGCGCCCGGAGTTGCCGTCGACGTAGAAGTCGTGCGCGTGGTCCGAGAGCGCGTCGAAGGGGCCGAACTCACCGACGACCGCAAGCGCTGTCGACACCCGTCACCCCCGCCCGCATAGTTGATGCTGAGGATATCGGCGGTCTGCGGCGAATCTAGAGGCAATCCACGCAGCAAGATGCGACCAGTGCCACGAGATCCGTGTCGACGCCAAGGCCCGGTGGCGCACCGCTCACCCGCCGAGCAGGCTGCGCAGCCACAGCTGCTGGCGGGCCTGCTGATGCGCCTGACCGCCCTCGTGCCCGTTGAACGGGTAGACCTCGATGCTCGCGGGCCCGCCGTAGGCATGGTAGGCCGCGAAAACGGTCGATGGAGGGCAGATCGGGTCCATCAGTGCCACGGAGAACAGCGCCGGAGCGGTGGCCATGGCACCGAGGTGGACGCCGTCGACGTAGGAGAGCGTCCGGAAGACCTGGTCGACCTTCCCTCGGTGCACGGACAGGTAGCGCGCGATCTCGCCGTAAGGGTCCGAGTCGCTCATGTCGACGGCGCGCCGGAAGTGGCAGAGGAACGGGACGTCCGGCATCGCTGCTGCAAGTCCGTCGACCAGCCCCGCCACGGCCAGGGTGAGGCCCCCGCCCTGGCTCCCGCCCGTGACGACGACCCGCGAGGCGTCGATCCCGGGGATCGCGCGCGCCGCATCGACGGCCCTGACCGCATCCGTGACGAGGCGCCGGTAGTAGTACGCGTCGAAGTCCAGCACCCCGCGGGTCATGAATCCCGGATGGCTCGGTGCACCCGCCTCGGCCTGGGTGCCGGCGTTGTCCGGGGTCTCGCCGCCGCTCCCCCAGGCGGAGCCCTGGCCGCGGGTGTCCATGAAGAGGTGCGCGTACCCGCAGGCCGCCCAGTACAGGTGCTCGTGGACGAGCCCGCGCCCGCCGCCGTAGCCGTTGTACTCCACGATCGCCGGGAGCCGCCCCTGAACCCCGGCGGGACGGGTGTACCAGGCCCGGACCGGATCCCCGCCGAAGCCGGCGAAGGTGACGTCGAAGGCCTCGACCGCTCGCAGGCCGGCATCGACCGGGACGACGCTCAGGGCGAGGTCGTGCGCGCGCGCGGACCCGAGCGTCCCGCTCCATCGTTCGACCAGGTCCTCCGGCGCCACCAGCTCTGGCCGGTAGCGCTCGAGCTCGGCGAGCGGGAGGTCCATGAGCGGCATCAGGTGGTCCCTTCGGTCTGCCAGCAGTGGCCCCCTGCGGGAGCCAGCCCATCGTGCCAGGCGCGGAAGGCGATGTCCTCGTACGAGGGGCGCAGCCTCCGGGCCGCTCGCGAGGCCGTGAAGGCTGGTCGACGCCCGAGCGACCCCGGAGGGCTCAGTCGGCCAGCGGTGCGCGATCCTTGGCGAGCGCAAGGAAGAACAGCGCGACAGGCCGGTACATGGCGTGCGCGAACTTCGTGAACGGCAGCAGGAGCATCAGCTCCATCGCGACCGCGACGTGGAAGAGGAACACCCAGTAGCCCCAGGCGGGTGCACCGTTCTGGTACAGGGCGACCTCGATGGCGAACCCCGTCACTCCGGTGATCCAGAGCAACGTGAGCAGCAACCAGTCGGAGGCCGTCGAGATCTTGGCTGCTGTGTTGATCTTGCGTACCCGGTTGATCATGAACATGGTCACGCCGTAGACCAGGCTGATCCCGGCGACGGTGCCGAGCAGTCGGGAGGGGTACCAGATCGGGATCGCGGTGCCGGTCTCCTTGATGCCGAGGAGCGCGAGGCCCCAGTCCATCAGGGTCGCGGCGAACAGTCCGAGGAAGCCCCAGATCGTCAGTGCGTGGATCAACCAGCGGCGCCGGTAGAGCGGCTCGGCCGGCGAGTCGTCCTTGCAGTCCTCGCGGAAGCGTCGCTGGCCGAGGGACTCGATGGCGAGGCTGCTCCATGCCGCCCGCGCCGTGCGGGCCAGGGCCGCGCGCCCGCCGACGACCGACTGCAGGCTCACGCCGTCGCGCCGCGCCACCCGCCGGGTCATCCGGACGACGCCGATCATCCCGGCCACGACGAGGGCGATCATCACGCCGATCCCGGTCCAGTGGATGAGGGCGTCGGGGATGAACTCGAACAGGGCGAGCGTGCTGCCGTCCTGCGGGCCGTGGGCTGCGTACATGAACAGGGCGAAGAAGGCCGCGATCGCCGCAGCGACGACCGTGCCCACGACGGGACGCGTGTACAGGATGCGCGCGAGCCCGGTCGGGTCGTAGCTCGCCACCGCGTACCGGCGCGCCGCTGCCATGAACTCCCCCGGGTCCGCCTGCGTCGGGCAGCTGTCGGAGCAGAGCCCGCAGTGGTAACAGGCCCAGAGCTCCTTGGAGCCCAGCAGCTCGTCGGTCAGGCCGACCTGTGCGTACCGGATCACCCGGCGCGGGAAGGTCGCGTCGTTGTCCGACAGCGGGCACAGCGCCGTGCAGTTGCCGCAGCTGAAGCAGGCGTTCACGTCGGCCGCACCGAACTTCTGCAGGTCGGCGAGCAGGTCGATGTCGACGATGGTGGTCACGTCACGCCCCCTTGGTGGCGACGGCGTAGGGGAAGTAGCCCTCGTCGTCCTCGTCCGGCAGCTCGACCAGGTGGCCGTAGCGCCGCATGCCCATCACCCAGAACACGACCTCGTCGGCCGGGTGGCCGATCGTCTCGGCGAGCTGGGGCACCGTCAGCGGACCGTCTGCGAGCGCTGCCTTGATCACGGGGTGCATCGACATCTCCTCGCGGATGATCTCGCGAGGATCGCGCAGTGCCGGCCGGGTCGTGGTCCCTCGGGTCATCGTCATGCCACCGGCTCCTTCGCGCGCAGGCCCTCGATCGCCGCCCGCATCTGGGCGTCGGTGTAGCCGAGCAGGTCGATCGCGTCCTCGGGGCAGGACGGGACGCATCCCCCGCAGCCCTTGCAGGTCGAGGCGCTGATCGTTGCCACCGTCCCGGTGTCGCAGACGTAGGTGCTGATCGCGTCGTAGGGGCACGTGCTCAGGCAGGCGTCGCAGCCCGTGCAGGCGGACTCCGTCACCGTGGCGACGAGCGGGTCGAGCTCCGCGAAACCCTTGAGCAGGATCCCCGCGCTCTGGGTGACGGCCGCCAGGCCGCCGCTGACCGCCTCGCCCGCGGTCTTCGGGCCCTGGCAGGCACCCGCGATCATGACGCCGTCCACCACTGTCTCCACCGGCCGCAGCTTGGGGTGGATCTCGTTGTAGAAGCCGTCGTCGCCGACGGGCAGCTTGAGAAGCGTCGACAGGTCGGCGTTCTCGGCCGGCACCATCCCGGTGACGAGCACGACGAGGTCGACCGGGACCGTGATCGGCTCGGCAGAGGTCAGTGCGTCCACCAGGGTGACGGCGAGCCGCTTGTCCGGGGTCTGCTCGATCGTCGGCGGCAGGTCGTCCGGGAACCTCATGTACAGCGACCCACGCTCCCGTGACTCGGAGTAGAGCAGCTCGTACTTCCCGTAGGCACGCACGTCCCGGTGCAGGTGGAACTGACGGATCGACGGGTCCAGGCCGGAGACCTTCAGGGAGGCGTGGATCGCCGCCGTGCAGCAGAACTTCGAGCAGTACTCGTTCCCGCCGGGCTGGCGGTTGCCGACGCAGTAGACGTAGGCGATCGAGCGCACCGGTCGGCCGGCGTGCATGAGCCGGCTGCCCGCTGCCTCGTCGACCAGGGCAGAGAACTCCGCGATCGTCAGCACGCCGTCGATGCCGTAGCCGAACTCCCCCGCCGCCGGCTCGTAGACGCCGGCGCCGGTGGCGATCACGAAGGTGCCCACCTGGTACTGGCGGAGCTCCTCGGTCGTCTCGGTGCGCAGTCGGACCTTGGCCGTGTAGTTGCCGAAGGAGCCGGTCTTCCCGACGAGCTGGGCGTTCGTGAGCACGGTGATCGACGGCCGCTGCTCGATCTGGGCGAGGAGGCCGGCGATCTGCTCCCGGCCGCTGCGGTCGTGCGGGAACATCGGCCCGAGCCGGCCGAGCCAGCCGCCCACCTGGGGGGCACGCTCGACGACCGTCACGGCGATGCCGATGTCGGCCAGGCCGATCGCCGCCCGCAGGCCCGCGACCCCGCCGCCGACCACCATCGTGGCCGGCACGGTCTCGATCCGGAGCGGGACCAGGGGCGTCGACAGGCGTGTCTTGGCGACCCCTGCCTTGACGAGGCCGATCGCCTTCGCCGTCGCACCCTCGCGGTCGTCGGTGTGCGCCCACGAGTCCTGCTCGCGGATGTTGACCTGCGTGTACGCGTAGGGGTTGAGGTCCGCCCGGGTGGCCACGCCCCGGAACGTGACCTGGTGCAGCTTCGGCGAGCAGCTCGCGACGACCAGACCGTCGAGGTGCTTGCCCTCGATGTCGTCGATCATCTCGTGCTGCGTCCCGTCGGCACAGGCGAAGAGGGTGGTCTCCGCGACGATGACGTCCGGGTCGTCCCGCAGCGCGTCCCGCACCGAGGCGACGTCGACGTAGTCGGAGATGTTCCCGCCGCAGTGGCAGATGTAGACGCCGATCCGGCGACGTGCACCCTGCTGCGGCTCGCTCGTCTCGTGCGGCTCGCTGGTACCCGGGTCCTGCGGCACCGTGGTGTCCTCGCTCATGCCAGCACCTCCGTCTTGGCCTTGGCGTGCTCGAGGTGAGCGGCCACCTGGGCCACCGCCGCGCCGGCGTGCACGATCGTGTCGACGATGTCCTTCGCCCCCGACGCCGTGCCGGCGACGAACACCCCGGGGATGTCGGTCCGGCCGGGGTCGAGGTCCTCGCTGGGCTCGGCGACGTAGAAGTACTCGTCCATCGCGAGCGCCTCCCCGGTGAAGAGCTTCTCGACCTCGCGGTTGGGCTGGATGCCGATCGCCAGGACCACGAGGTCGTACTCGGCCTCGACGATCTCCCCCGTCCCCTCGGTGTCCTCGTACCGAAGGACGAGGTCGCCGTTCTCCTTCTCGGTCACCCCCGAGACACGGCCGCGGATGTACTGCGCTCCCATGTCCTTGGCCTGCTCGTAGAACTCGTCGTACCGCTTCCCGGCGGCCCGCATGTCCATGTAGTGCATGGTGACGTCCGCCAGCGGGAGAGCTCCCATGATCAGCTGGTTCTGCTTGATCGAGTACATGCAGCAGACCTTGGAGCACAGCGGGTTGCCCACCTGCTTGTCGCGAGAGCCGGTGCAGGAGATGTAGGCGATCCGCTCGGGCACCTTCCCGTCGCCGGGGCGCAGCACGGTGTTGTAGGGCCGGGTCGGGGCCAGCAGCCGGTCCATCTGCATGCCGGTGATCACGTTGGGGTACCGGCCCCAGCCGTACTCGGGCTTCGCGTCGGCGGGAAAGAGCTTGTAGCCCGTCGAGACGACGACGGCGCCGACCTCGACCGTCGACCGCTTCTCCTTCTGGTCCATCCGGATCGCGTCGGCAGGGCAGACCCGTACGCACTCCTGGCACTCGGAGCAGACACCGCAGTCCAGGCAGCTGCCTGCTCCGGCCCGCGCCTGCTCGGCGGTGAGCGACGCCTCGATCTCATGGAAGTCCCTCGGCCGCGTGACGAGGTCCACCTCGGCCTTGATCGGGTTGCGGTGGCCGAAGGCGGTCTGTCGGGACAGGACGGCGTCCTGCCCGATGGTGCCGATCCGGTCGTCGAGGGCCGTGAACCCGGTCAACGGCTCGTCGTTGATCCACCGCTCGACCATGTGCGCGGCACGCCGACCGGCGCCGATCGCCCGGGTGATGTCGGTGGCGCCCATCGTCACGTCGCCGGCGGCGAACAGGTAGGGGATCTCGGTCTGCAGCGTCTGCGGGTCGACCGTGATCCGCCGGCCACGCCCGATCCCGACGACCTGCTCGTAGAGGCTCGAGTCGGGGCTCATCCCGATCGTGGAGATCACCATGTCGCAGTCGTGCGTGACCTCGGAGCCGGGGACGGGCTCCGGGCTGCGCCGACCGGAGGCATCGGCCTCGCCGAGGCGCATCCGTTGCAGGGTGATCCCGCTCACGCGGCCATCGGTCGCGACGACGGCGAGCGGGGCGACGAGGAAGTCGAAGACCGCGCCCTCGGCCTCGGCGTCGTCGGCCTCGACGTGGTGCGCCGGCATCTCGGCGCGGGTCCTGCGGTAGACGACCTTGGCCTCGGCGGCACCGAGCCGCAGACAGACGCGAGCCGCGTCCATCGCGACGTTGCCACCGCCGACGATGACGACCTTCTTGCCGGTGAGGTCGGGAGCGTTGTCGTTCGCGACGTCGGCGAGGAAGTCCAGGCCGTTGACCGAGCCGGCGGCGTCCTCGTTCGGGACGTCCATCGGGGTCGCCTCCTGCGTCCCGGTCGCCACGATCACGGCGTCGTAGCCGGAGTCCTTCAGGGCGACGAGGTCGGTGATCGCCGCATCGCACTCGATCTCGACCCCGATCGAGGTGAGGTTGGCGATATCGGCGTCGACGACCTCCCGCGGGAGCCGGTAGGCCGGGATCGCATGCCGCAGGTAGCCACCGGGAGCCGAGCGCTTCTCGAAGATCTTGACCTCGAAGCCCTGGCGCGCCAGCTGCCACGCAGCGGTCAGACCGGCGGGGCCGGACCCGACCACCGCGACCCGGCGACCGTTCGACGGCGCGATCTCGACGGCGGGTCCGCGGGGTGCGTCCTCCTGGCCCGCGTAGTGCTGGTCGGCGGCGAACCGCTTGATCAGCCGGATCGGGACCGCGCCCTCGAGCTTGGTGCGCGTGCACTCGGACTCGCACGGTGCGTAGCAGGCACGGCCGAGCGTCCCGACGAGCGGGGTGGCGTCCAGCACGAGCTGGAACGCCTCCTCGTCCTTGCCGCTGCGGACCAGCGAGACGTAGCCGTGGGCCTTGATGCCCGCCGGGCACGCCCCGATGCACGGGGACGTGCCCTCGCGGGTCAGGACGGCCTTCTTCGGCACGGCCTGCGGGAAGGCGATGTAGGCCGCGCGGCGTGCGACCAGGTCGGAGTTGAACTCGTCGGGGACAGCGACGGTGCAGGCCGTCTGGCAGTCGTTGCAGCCCGTGCACGCGGCCCAGTCGACGAAGGTCGGCTTCTCGATGACCTCGGCGTGGAACCTGCCGAAGGCGTCGCGCGTGATCCCGGTCACCTCGGAGTACGTCTTCGTGGTGATGTTCGGGTGGTTGATCGTCGAGGACATCTTCGGGCCGGAGATGCAGCTCGCGCAGTCGAGGGTCGGGAACACCTTGGACAGCAGGATCATCCGCCCGCCGACGCTCGCCTCCTTCTCGACGAGAAGCACCTTGTAGCCCATGTCGCCGAGCTTGATCGACGACTCCATCCCGCCGATCCCGCTGCCGATCACCAGGACGTCGTAGTCCATGAGTTGCTCCTGCTTCCCGCGCGGCCCAGCAGGCCGCGGCTGATCAGATGAAGAGGTTGACGTTCGACTCGTCGGCATCGCTGAGGTAGGACGCGACTCCGGCGTACTCGATGCCGTCGAGCAGCTCTTCCTTGCGGAGCCCCATGACATCCATCGACATCGTGCAGGCGACGAGCTTGATGCCCTGCTCGCGCGCGGAGTCGATGAGCTCGGTGAGCGTCATGACGTTCTGCTGCCTCATCACCCGCATCATCAGCTTCGGGCCGACCCCGGCGAAGTTCAGGTTCGACAGCCCGAGCTTCTTCGGCCCGCGCGGCATCATCGCGCCGAACATCTTCTGCAGCGGCGTCTTGCCGGTCGTCTTGACGTGGGTGTCCTTGCGCAGGGCGTTCAGGCCCCAGAAGGTGAAGAACATCGTGACCTCGTCATCCATCGCCGCCGCACCGTTGGCGATGATGAACGCGGCCATCACCTTGTCGAACTCTCCACTGAAGACGATGATCGTCTTCCTGCTGGTCTCCACCGCGGTGTTCCCTCTCGTTGGTGCCGACACTCTCTTGGCGTGCACGTTCCACGGCTGTTCACGATCTGCGCCCGCCACCCGGCAACCGGTGGACCGAGCCGTCAGCCGACCGGCACCGCCCGAGGGCCGAGCAGGTTCAGGGCCTCGGCGAACTCACGCATGTACTTGGCGAACGGCTCAGCACAGACCGAGCAGACGGCCGCCATCTTGAGCCTGTTGGGCTCGAAGCCCCTCTCCTTCATCAGCTCCTGGGCCTGTGCGGCGATCCGTGAGGTCCGCTCGGCACAGTCCGGGAGGAAGGCGCACTCCTCGCCGTCGGAGGCGATGAAGACCCCGTCCTGACCCGACTCGAGCGCGTGCAGGATCCAGGCCGGCTTGATCCCGCTGCTGCAGGGCATCGCGAGGACCGAGACCGAGGCCGGGTAGTGCAGGTGCCGGCTTCCGGCCAGGTCGATGCCCGGGTCCGAGATGTTGTTCGTCGAGAAGACCAGGATCTTGGGCATCGGACCGTCGGCGCTGAGGTGGGCCATCAGGAGGTCACTTCATCTTCTTCAGGAAGAGGCGCAGGAAGCCACCGTCCTCGAAGCTGCCGAGGTACTCGTGGCCCATCTTCTTCGACCAGGCCGGGACGTCCTTGAGGGTGCCCGAGTCCGTCGCGAGGACCTCCATCACGCCGCCGACGGGCACCGAGGCGATGGCCTTCTTGGCCGCAAGGATCGGACCGGGGCACGAGGTCCCCCGCGCGTCGACGACCTGGGTGCCGGTGATCGCCTTGAGCTCTTCGATGGCAACCGTCATGATGCGACCTCCTGAGAAGGGCGCAGCAGCCTGCGCCGGGGTGGGGTCCTGAGGACGGCACCATGGATCGCCAGATCCCGTCCGGCTCGGCCCGTGGCGGGCTTTCGTGAGCCACGCTGCACGAGCCCTCTGCCGCGTCGAGGCATGCCGAGGCCGGCCGGGGCGGATGGTCCGCCTCGGCCCGACGTCGGACCTCGATGCTTGGGCACGGGACCAGGCTGCACCCTCCCCCGTAGGGAAGGCGCAGGCCTGAGGTCCTACCCCCGGGGGTATGCAATGCCCAATGCGTCACACTTCTTCTCGCGCGCTCGAGAAAGCCACGCAATGGCATGAATGATCCGGCAATTGCCGTGCTTATGGCATTGCCTCCGTGCGATGACGACGGGCGGGTCCGTCGTCACCGCCGGAGCGGCGCCCCCTGGCCCAGGACCCCTCAGCTCACCGGGTGCTGACCTCGCGCAGCAGCCCGGTCGCCACGTCGAAGACGAATCCGCGGACCGCATCGGTGTACGGGATCGACGTCGCCTCGGCGATCCGCGCCATCGACTGGCGGACGTCAGCATCCACGTCGGCGAACGCCTCGGCAGCCCATCGCGGCTTCACGCCCGTCTCGGCCTGGACCTGGGCCTTGAGGTCGTCATCGGTGAAGGTCAGCATCCCGCAGTCGGTGTGGTGGACGAGGACGATCTCGCGGGTACCGAGCAGCCGCTGGGAGATCGTCAACGAACGGAGCACGTCATCGGTCACCACCCCACCGGCGTTGCGGATGACATGCGACTCGCCCTCGGCGATCCCGAGCGCTCGGTAGACGTCGAGCCGCGCATCCATGCAGGCGACGACGGCGATGTGGCGCGACGGGGGAAGCGGCAGCGGACCGGCGAAGGTTGCGGCGTAGCCGGCGTTGTTCTCGAGGTACTCGGAGGTGACGGACACGGGTGTCTCCAGACGCGGGTGGGGCGGCGCGCGACGAGGTCGGCGACCAGAGGGTCATCCCGGAGCAGTGCCGGGGTTGCGGTCGGTGGCGCCATGCGGCGGGACCTGCCGCGGCTTCAGACGGGTCGACAGCGGCCGTCGAACACGTGGAGCCGACGGCTCGGCCAGAAGGCCTCGAGGTCGTTGCCGAAGAGCTGCACCCGACGAGGATGGAGCGGCGACACGTGAGTCGCAAGCCCTCGTCCGGGATCCGGGATCCGCACCGGAACGACATCGCGTGCCCCTGCCCGCCCCCCCACTTGCACTTTCCGGGGAGCCTGAACCGCGACCGGCCGATTGGTCGCCGTCAGGGACTGCCACCCGTTCCGCTCCGGTGCCTGTGACGTCGGGCCCGCGAACGATTCGGGACGCACCGCGCGACGGGATGTCGACCGTCGACGCGTGCGTGAGATCCTGGACGCCGCTGTGGCGTCGTCCACACTATACATCGGCAGGCGACGAGCTGACTTGAGGGGCCGCGCGCGCGGAAGCACCCGGGTGCAGAGTGGACCCATGACGCCCGTCTTCCGGCCCCCCGTCCCGCTCCGCCGCCCGCCGACTCAGGCGCCGCTCAAGATCGCCGTCGTCGGTGCAGGGGGGTGGGGCGAGCAGCACGCCCGAGTCTTCGCCGACCGGACGGACACGACGCTGTGCGCCCTCGTCGGCCGCGATCCCGCCAGGACCGCTGCGCGCGCCGAGGCCTACGGGACCGTCGGCTACACCGACCTCGACGCCATGCTCGACGCCGAGGCACCCGATCTCGTCACGGTCAGCCTGCCGAACGAGGAGCACTTCGGGCCGACCCTCGCCCTCCTGGAGCGTGAGGTCCCGCTGCTGGTGGAGAAGCCCCTCGTCTTCGACCTCGAGGAGGCCGACATCCTGATCGACGTGGCCGAGCGCCACGGCGTCTTCTTTGCCATCGACCTCAACCACCGCTACGCGGAGCCGGTCCAGCGACTGCGTCGCGCGATCGACGCCGGCGAGCTGGGCGAGCTCGTCTTCGCGACCTGGCGGTTCGGCGGCGAGGCGAACCTCGGCACCTCGCGGCATGCCAACCTCATCGAGACCCAGGTGCACGGGCTCGACATGCTCGAGCACCTCTGCGGGCCGATCGCCTCCGTGATGGCCCAGACCTTCGACCGCACCCATCCCGGGGTGGTCACCACCCTCGCCGTCGCGCTGGAGTTCGCGAACGGCGCCGTCGGGACCCTCCTGGGAACCTACGACTCCTCGTACGCCTACCCGGGGACCCACCACCTCGAGATCAACGGCACGAGGGGGCGCGGGGTCGTGCTCGACACCGTCCGGAGCCTTGAGCTCTCCCGCGTGGGAGACGACACCACCCGCCGCTGGCAGGCGGGCTACTTCGACGACGAGGCACGGAGCTTCCACGCGACGCTGGACCGGTACGTCGACGCGATGCTCGCAGCCTTCCGCGCCGGGGACCCCCCGCCGGTGCCGGCGAGCGCGGGTCGGCGGGCCCTTGCCGTGGCCGAGGCGATCATCCGGTCAGCTGAGCACGGGGTCCGCGTCCCCACGCCCTGAGACGGGCGAGCGCCGCTCGGCCCTCCTGCCCGGTCCCGGGTGCGAGCACCCCCCGGGAGGAGGTTGGATGGGTGCCATGGACTACCGACACCTGGGCAGCAGCGGACTCAAGGTCTCTGAGATCACCTACGGCAACTGGTTGACCCACGGGTCGCAGATCGAGAACGAGACGGCGACGCGTTGCGTGCACGCCGCCATCGACGCGGGGATCACGACCTTCGACACCGCTGACGTGTACGCCAACACCGCGGCCGAGACCGTGCTCGGTGAGGCGCTGAAGGGCCAGCGGCGCGCCTCCCTGGAGATCCTCACGAAGGTGTACTGGCCGACCGGACCGCAGGGACCGAACGACCGTGGCCTGTCCCGCAAGCACATCCTCGAGTCGATCGACGCCTCCCTTGCTCGCCTGCAGACCGACTACGTCGATCTCTACCAGGCTCATCGCTACGACCACGACACGCCGCTCGAGGAGACGATGCAGGCGTTCGCCGACATCGTCCGGGCAGGAAAGGCCCTGTACATCGGGGTGAGCGAGTGGACCGCTGAGCAGATCCGCGCCGGGCAGGCGCTCGCCACGACCCTCGGCTTCCGGCTCGTCTCGAACCAGCCCCAGTACTCCATGCTGTGGCGGGTCATCGAGGAGGAGGTCGTCCCGACGTCACGCGAGCTGGGCCTCTCCCAGATCGTGTGGTCGCCCGTCGCCCAGGGCGTGCTCACCGGCAAGTACCGGCCCGGGGCCGCGCTCCCCGCCGGATCACGCGCCACCGACGAGAAGGGCGGCGCCCGGATGATCTCGCGCTTCCTGCGCGAGGACGTCCTGGAGCGGGTGCAGGGGCTCGTCCCCATCGCCAAGGAGCTGGATCTGACGACCGCCCAGCTGGCCGTGGCGTGGGTGCTGCAGAACGAGAACGTCGCAGCGGCGATCATCGGCGCCTCGCGCCCCGAGCAGGTCCACGAGAACGTCGCCGCCGCCGGGGTACGGATCCCGGCGGAGGCGATGACCCGCATCGACGAGGCACTCGGCACCGTCGTCGAGCGCGACCCCGCCAGGACGACGGAGAGCTCTCCGCCCGCCAGCCGCTGAGGACGAGGCACCCGTCTCGACCGCCGCAGCCGGCGGACGGGCGGGGTGCCTCGATCCAGGCGCGCAGCGGAGCGGTCGGCCTCAGTCGAGACGACCGAGGCGCATGGTCACGGGCACGCCCGTCTCGACGGTCCTGGACACGGTGCACGAGTGGTCGTGCGAGATCTGCAGGGCTCGGGCCAGCACCTGCCGCGCAGCATCGCCGGCCTCATCCTGCGGGAAGCGGACGTCGAACGTGACGACGATCTCGCGCAGGATCGAGCCGTCCGGCTCCCGGAGCTTCTCCGCGTCCACCTGGGCGACGAACCGGGTGGGCTCGCTCCGTCGGCCCGTCACGACCTCGACGTCGACGGCCGAGCAGCCGGCGATCGCGACCATGAGGAGCTCGACGGGAGAGAAGTCGGACTCGTCGGACGTCCCGAAGCGGAGCTCGCCGCCGCGGTCGTTGCGGGCGAGGTAGGCGCCCTCCCCTGCCCGTTCGATGCGCAGGGAGCGGTGGGTGTCGGTCATCGCCCGATCGTCGCACGGACCGGGTCGCTGCTGCGCGGCACCGGGCAGGCCCCGTCGTTCTCCAGCCGCCGCACGAGGGCCCAGACGAGAAGCACGAGGGCCGCCCCGGCGAGCCATGGTTGCACGGGGGCGAACCACTGCAGCGCACCGCTGTAGCCGAGGGCGAGCAGGGCGAGCTTGTTGCAGACCGGGCAGCCCACGGCGAGGAAGGTGAACAGCCCGCCGACCATCCCGGCCCGCCGCTGGGTGTCCTTCGCCCCGTCGCCCACCGCCACGAACCCGTGCTGCTCGCCGGGACCCCCCGGCACCTCGGCGACGTAGGTCGCGAAGAGCAGACCCGAGAGGGCTGCGGTGACCAGGAGCACCGGCCAGGCCCATGCCGTCGGCGGGACCTCGCGACCGAAGACCGGGTTCGGGATCAGTGCGGTCGGGATCGCGACGACCAGCACGGTCGCGACCGTGGTCACGAGCGCCGCGAGGTGGCGTCGGCGCCCCCACCGTCGCCATGCCGCCCAGGCCGCGGGCAGCGAGCGGCGGGCCAGCGGACGACGGCTCAGGCTCTCGTGGCTCCTCATACCCCCTAGGGTATCGGACGGAGGTCCTGTCTCTCTGCTGCGCGCTCGACCTATACCCCCCTCGGTATGCGACCGAGGTCCCGGCCTGCCGCTGACCAGGGCACGTACTCTCGACCAACACCACAGGATCGGGGATCACTGACCATGAAGATCGTTGTCGTCGGCGGCGTGGCAGCCGGAATGTCGATCGCGGCCCGGGCTCGACGCCTGGACGAGTTCGCCGAGATCGTCGTCTTCGAGAAGGGGCAGCACGTCTCCTTCGCGAACTGCGGGCTTCCGTACCACATCGGCGAGACCATCAAGGACCGCAGCCGCCTCATGCTGCAGACCCCGCAGAGCCTGCGCGAGTCCCTCGACATCGACGTGCGCAACGGTGTGCGGGTCATGAGCATCGACCGCGCAGCCAAGACCGTCCACGTCCGGGTCCTGGCGACCGGAGCGGAGTACGACGAGCCCTACGACTCGCTCGCGCTCGCTCCCGGTGCCTCGCCGTTCCGCCCGGCCATGCCGGGGATCGACCTGCCGTCCGTGCACGTGCTGCGCCGCGTCGGCGACATGGACGTCATCAAGAGGGCCGTCGACGGCGAGGGTGACCGCAAGCGCACCGGTGGCGTGCAGCACGCCGTCGTGATCGGCGCCGGCTACATCGGCCTGGAGATGGCCGAGAACCTGCACGAGCGCGGTGTCGTCGTCGAGGTCGTCGAGATGGCTGACCAGATCATGCCGCCACTCGACCGCGAGATGAGCACGGCGATGGAGAACTACCTGCGCGCCCACGGGATCACCCTGCACCTGGGGACCGCCGCCGCCGCCTTCACGCTCAAGCCGAACGGGCGGACGCAGGTCGAGCTGAAGAGCACCACCTTCATCGAGACCGACCTCGTCATCATGGCGGCGGGCGTCCGGCCGAGCACCGAGCTCGCCGTGGCGGCCGGGCTCGACCTCGGACCGCGCGGCGGCATCGCCGTCGACGAGCACATGCGTACCAGCGACCCCTCGATCTGGGCAGCAGGAGACGCGGTCGAGGTTCGGCACGCCGTCCTTCCGGGCAGCTGGCTGCTCCCGCTCGCCGGCCCGGCCAACCGCCAGGGTCGCGTCGCCGCGGAGAGCATCTGCGGTCGCGACAGCGTGTTCCCGTCGGTCGAGGGCACCTCGATCGTCAAGGTCTTCGACATGGTCGCCGGCGGCACGGGGGCATCGGAGAAGCAGCTCGTCGCTGCCGGGATCCCCTTCCTCACCGTCAGCACCCACCCGAGCGGGCATGCCGGGTACTACCCCGGCACCGCAGCGATGAACGTCAAGCTCGCGTTCTCGCCCACCGACGGGACGATCCTCGGTGCGCAGATCGCCGGCTTCGACGGCGTGGACAAGCGTCTCGACGTCCTGGCGACCGCGCTGCGGGCCGGAATGACGGTCTACGACCTCGAGGACCTCGAGCTCGCCTACGCTCCCCCGTTCGGCTCGGCGAAGGACCCGGTCAACATGGCCGGCTTCGTCGCGTCCAACGTGCTGCGTGGCGACCTCGAGCTCTGGTACGCGGCCGACTTCCCCGCCGCGACCGACGGGGCCCGGATCATCGACGTGCGCGGCCCCGACGAGTTCGGTATCTGGCACCTGCCCGGCGCCGAGAACGTCCCGCTGAAGGATCTGCGGGTCGCTCAGGAGAGCTGGGACCGCGCCACGCCGATCCGGCTCTACTGCGCCGTCGGCTTCCGCTCCTACCTCGCCTACCGCTCGCTCGTCCAGCGCGGCTTCACCGACGTCAGCACGCTCTCGGGCGGGATGACGACCTTCCGCGCCGTTCACGGCGTCGAGCCGAGCGAGGTCGACACCACCGAGGCGGAGATCGCCTACGTCGAGCCGGCACTGTCCGGCCCGGCATCCGCGACCGGCGTCGTCGTCGACCTGGACTGCACCGGGCTCGCCTGCCCAGGGCCGATCATGCAGCTCCAGAAGACGATGGTCACCCTGGAGCCTGGCGACGAGATCCTCGCCCACGTGTCCGACCCCGGCTTCCGCCTGGACGCACCGGCCTGGGCCAAGCGGAACGGTCACACGCTCGTCGACCTCACCCCCGAGGGTCCCGGCTACGTCGCCCGGATGCGCAAGGGCGGGGCACCCGCCCGAGGCGCAGCAGCACGCCTCAAGGACAAGAAGTCCTTCGTCGTCTTCTCCGGCGACTTCGACAAGGTGCTCGCGGCGTTCATCATCGCGAACGGCGCGCTCGCGATGGGCGACGAGGTCTCGATGTTCTTCACCTTCTGGGGGCTCAACTCCCTTCGTCGGGAGCAGGCGCCCAAGGTCGACCGCACGCCGATCGAGTCGATGGTCGGCGCGATGATGCCGTCCGGGCCGGACGACATGAAGCTCTCGCAGATGAACATGCTCGGCGGTGGCACCGCGATGATGAAGAAGATCATGCGGGACCACCACGTGCCGAGCCTGCCGGACCTCATCGGCTCAGCCCGCGCCTCCGGTGCCCGCCTCGTCGCCTGCACGATGACGATGGACCTGCTCGGCATCAAGGAGTCCGACCTCATCGACGGCGTCGAGCTCGGCGGGGTGGCGATGTTCCTCGAGGAGGCCAACGAGTCGAACGGTCAGTTCTTCATCTGACGGCCATCGCCCGGCCGGCGCCCGACCGGCGCGACGGCGCACCGGCGGGGAGTGGACGAGGGGCCCCTGGCATCAGCCAGGGGCCCCTTGTCCTGCAGCTCTGCTGGTCAGGCGAACTTGTGCACCAGCAGCGAGTTCGTCGTGCCGGGGATGCCGACGGGAGCACCGAAGACGATGATCACCCGCTCGCCGGACTCGACCATCCCGTTCGCGCGCAGGGTCTTGTCGACCTGGGCGACCATCTCGTCGGTGTGCGTGACGGTCGGCGTCTGGTACGTCTCCACGCCCCAGCTCAGCGCGAGCTGGTTGCGGACGACCTCGTCGGGGGTGAACGCGACCATGGGGATCGGCGCCCGCAGGCGGGAGACCCGACGCGCGGAGTCGCCGCTCTGCGTGAAGGTCACCAGGTACTTGACGCCGAGGGTCTCGCCGACCTCTGCCGCGGCCCGGGTGATCGCGCCACCACGGGTCTGGGGGCTCCAGCCGAGCGGCGCGATGCGCTCGAAGCCACCCTCTTCCGTGGTCTCGATGATCCGTGCCATCGTGCGCACGGCCTCGATCGGGAAGTCACCGACGCTCGTCTCGCCGGAGAGCATGACCGCGTCGGCGCCGTCGAGCACCGCATTGGCGCAGTCCGACGCCTCGGCGCGCGTCGGGCGCGGAGAGGTGATCATGGACTCGAGCACCTGCGTGGCGACGATGACCGGCTTGGCCGAACGGCGGGCGAGCTCGATGGCCCGCTTCTGGACCAGCGGGACCTGCTCGAGCGGCAGCTCGACGCCGAGGTCGCCGCGGGCGACCATGATGCCGTCGAAGGCGTCGATGATCTCGGCGAGGTTCTCGACGGCCTGCGGCTTCTCGATCTTGGCGATGACCGGGACCTTGCGGCCCTCCTCGGCCATGATCCGGGCGACGTCGGCGTAGTCGGCTGCGGAGCGCACGAACGAGAGCGCGATGAAGTCGCAGCCCTGGGCGAGGCCCCACCGCAGGTCGGCCTCGTCCTTGTCGGACATCGCCGGCACGTTGACGGCCACGCCCGGAAGGTTGAGGCCCTTGTTGTTCGACACGGTCCCGGGGACCTCGACGACGGTGACGACGTTCGGTCCCTCGACGGCGGTGATGCGCACCGCGACCTTGCCGTCGTCGATGAGGATCCGGTCACCGACCCGGGCGTCGCCGGGCAGGCCCTTGTAGGTGGTGGAGCACAGGTCCTTGGTGCCGGGGACGTCGTCGGTGGTGATGGTGAAGACGTCGCCGACCGCGAGGTCGTGCTTGCCCTCGACGAAGCGGCCGAGGCGGATCTTCGGGCCCTGGAGGTCGACGAGCACGGCGACGGCGCGGCCGGAGGCCTTGGCGGCGGCGCGCACGCGACGGATCACCGCGGCGTGCTCTTCGGGCTCACCATGGCTCCGGTTGATCCGCGCGACGTCCATCCCGGCGTCGACGAGGGCTTGGACCTGCTCGGGCGACTCCGTCGCGGGACCGAGGGTGCAGACAATCTTGGCTTTACGCATGGCTCCAGCCTAGTTCGTGGGTCATGGGACCTTTGGGCTCCGAGTCCCAGATCAGGGACGCATCGACCGTTCGGTGGGGGTGATCGGCGACGGCAGCTCGGTGCTGCCGCGCAGGTAGGCGTCGACGGCGGCCGCGGTGGCACGGCCCTCGGCGATCGCCCAGACGATGAGCGACTGCCCACGCCCGGCGTCCCCGGCCACGAACACGCCGGGGACGGATGAGGAGAAGTCCTCGCCCCGCGCGACCGTGCCCTGACCGGTGAGATCGGCACCGGTCTGGGCGACGAGGCTCTCGGTCTCCGGGCCGGTGAAGCCCATCGCCAGCAGGACGAGATCAGCGGGAAGGTCCTTCTCGGTACCCGGGACCGGGACGAGCCGGCCCTCGGGAGACAGCTCGGTGCTGGCAACGCGCAGTGTCCGCACGTTCCCGTTCTCGTCGCCCAGCAGCTCGACGGTCGAGGCGAGGTAGGTGCGCTGACCGCCCTCCTCGTGGGAGCTCGAGACCTTGTAGACCATCGGGTACGTCGGCCAGGGCTGGTTGGTCGGCCGTTCGGCCGGCGGCTGCGGGGTGATCTCCAGGGAGGTCACCGATGCCGCACCCTGGCGGAGCGAGGTGCCGACGCAGTCCGAGCCGGTGTCGCCACCGCCGATGACGATGACGTGCTTGCCGGTGGCGGTCACCTGGTCGGGCACGGCGTCCCCGGCCTGGACCTCGTTCGACTGGCGGAGGAACGGCACGGCGGGCTGCACACCCGTCAGGTCCGAGCCCGGGACGGCGAGCAGGCGCGGCGTCGTCGAACCGATCGCGACCACCACGGCGTCGTACCGCGCCCTCAGATCCGCCCAGCTGAGGTCCTTGCCGATCTCGACACCCGGGCGGAACCGCGTTCCCTCGGCCTCCATCTGTGCGATGCGCCGGTCGATGTGCCACTTCTCGAGCTTGAAGTCCGGGACGCCGTAGCGCAGGAGCCCGCCGATCCGGTCGGCCCGCTCGAACACGGCCACCGTGTGCCCGGCCCTGGTCAGCTGCTGCGCTGCGGCGAGGCCGGCGGGACCGGATCCGACGACGGCCACCGTGCTCCCGGTGAGGAAGTGCGGGACCTGCGGGGTGATCAGCCCACGCTCGAACGCCTCGTCGACGATCGAGACCTCGACGTTCTTGATCGTCACGGCGGGCTCGCTGATGCCGAGCACGCAGGAGGTCTCGCAGGGGGCCGGGCAGATCCGGCCGGTGAACTCCGGGAAGTTGTTCGTCGCGTGCAGCCGGTCGCTCGCCTCGGCCCACTGGCCCTTCCAGACCAAGTGGTTCCAGTCCGGGATGAGGTTGCCCAGCGGGCAGCCCTGGTGGCAGAACGGGATCCCGCAGTCCATGCAGCGCCCGGCCTGGGCCGTGAGCCGCGCCGCGTTCTGCGGCGAGCCGGCGAGGTCGGCCTGGACGTCGCGGTAGTCGAGGATGCGGACCGGAACCGGCCGGCTCACCGGCAGATCGCGCTGGCGGACCTTGAGGAAGCCGCGGGGATCAGCCATGGGACACCTCCAGGATGTGGTCCCAGACGCCGGGAGCGCTGGGGTCGAGCCCCTGCTCGGCGGCTTCTGCGAGGGTGGCGAGCATCCGCTCGTACTCCGTCGGCACGATCCGGGTGAAGCGCGCGAGGGCCGACGGCAGGTCCGCGAGCAGCTCGACAGCGAGCGGTGAGCCGGTCTCGGCCTCATGGGTCTTGAGCAGGGTCTCGAGCTCCGCGGCATGCTTCGGGCCGACGGCCGTCAAGGCGAGCTCACCCGCGAGACGAGCGGGCTGGTTGACCAGCTCGGGACGAAGGTCGAGCACGAAGGCGTGCCCACCGGACATGCCGGCCCCGAAGTTGCGACCGGTGCGACCGAGCACGACCACCGTGCCGCCGGTCATGTACTCGCAGCCGTGGTCACCGACGCCCTCGACCACGAGCGTCGCACCGGAGTTGCGCACGGCGAACCGCTCACCGACGACGCCGCGGAGGTAGATCTCACCAGAGGTCGCGCCGTAGCCGATGACGTTGCCTGCGATGACGTCCCGCTGGCCGGCGAGCACCGACGACCGGTCGGGACGCACCGAGATGCGCCCGCCGGACAGACCCTTGCCGACGTAGTCGTTCGCGTCGCCGAAGAGCCTCAGCGTGATTCCGCGCGGCAGGAACGCGCCGAGGGACTGGCCGGCCGAACCGGTCAAGGTCACCTCGATCGTGCCGTCCGGGAGCCCGTCACCGCCGTAGCGACGGGTCACCTCGTGGCCGAGCATCGTGCCGACCGTCCGGTTGACGTTGCGCACCGGGACGGCGATCCGTACCTGCTGGCCGTGCTCGAGGGCGGCGGCCGACTGGGCGATGAGCTGGTTGTCCAGCGCCCGGTCGAGCCCATGGTCCTGAGCGGTGGTGTGGTGCAACGACGAGCCCGGCACCGGCTCCGGCCGGGCGAGGATCGGCCCGAGGTCGAGGCCGGACGCCTTCCAGTGGTCGATCGCCGCACGCGCGTCTAGCGACTCGACGTGCCCGACGGCCTCCTCGATGGATCGGAACCCGAGGGCGGCGAGGTACTCGCGCACCTCGATCGCGATGTACTCGAAGAAGGTCTCGACGAACTCCGGCTTGCCGGTGAACCGCGCCCGCAGCTCGGGGTTCTGCGTCGCGACACCCACCGGGCAGGTGTCCAGGTGGCAGACCCGCATCATCACGCAGCCGCTGACGACGAGCGGCGCCGTGGCGAAGCCGAACTCCTCGGCACCGAGCAGGGCGCCGATGACGACGTCACGGCCGGTCTTCAGCTGCCCGTCGACCTGCACGACGATGCGGTCGCGCAGGTTGTTCAGGACGAGCGTCTGCTGGGTCTCGGCAAGGCCGATCTCCCAGGGGGTCCCCGCATGCTTGAGCGAGGTGAGCGGGCTCGCACCCGTCCCGCCGTCGTGGCCGGAGATGAGCACCACGTCGGCATGCGCCTTGGAGACACCCGTGGCCACGGTGCCGACGCCGAACTCGCTGACCAGCTTCACGTGCACCCGCGCCTGCGGGTTCGCGTTCTTCAGGTCGTGGATGAGCTGGGCGATGTCCTCGATCGAGTAGATGTCGTGGTGCGGCGGCGGCGAGATGAGCCCGACTCCTGGCGTCGAGTGCCGCGTCCGCGCGATCCACGGGTAGACCTTCATCCCTGGCAGCTGACCGCCCTCGCCGGGCTTGGCGCCCTGGGCCATCTTGATCTGCAGGTCGGTGGCGTTGGTGAGGTAGTCGGAGGTCACGCCGAAACGCCCGGAGGCGACCTGCTTGATCGCCGACCGGCGCTCCGGGTCGTGCAGCCGCTCGGGGTCCTCGCCACCCTCGCCGGTGTTGGACCTGGCGCCCATCCGGTTCATCGCGATCGCAAGGGTCTGGTGCGCCTCGAGCGAGATGGAACCGTAGGACATCGCACCGGTGGAGAAGCGCTTGATGATGTCCCCGACCGACTCGACCTCCTCGAGCGGGACCGGCGGACGGACGTCGTCGGCGAAACGCATCAGTCCGCGCAGCGTCATCAGCCGCTCGGCCTGGTCGTCGACGCGCCGGGTGTACTCGCGGAACACGTCGAGCTGCCGCGTGCGGGTCGAGTGCTGGAGGCGGAAGACGGTCTCCGGGTCGAAGAGGTGCTCCTCGCCGTCACGGCGCCACTGGTACTCGCCGCCGACGTTGAGACGGCGGTGGGCCTGCGGGTTCCCGCTCGCCGGGTAGGCGTCGTGGTGCCGCGCAGCCACCTCAGCGGCGATGACGTCGAGGCCGACGCCGCCGAGGCGGCTCGTCGTACCGGCGAAGTAGCGCGCCACGACCTCGTGGGCGAGGCCGATCGCCTCGAAGGTCTGGGCCCCACGGTAGGAGGCGATGGTCGAGATCCCCATCTTGCTCATGACCTTGAGCACGCCCTTGCCGAGCGCCTTGATGAGGTTCGCGACCGCCTTCTCCGGGGCGACCTCCAGGGTCCCGTCACGCGCCATGCCCTCGACGGTCTCCATCGCCAGGTACGGGTTGACCGCAGCGGCGCCGTACCCGATCAGCAGGGCGACGTGGTGGACCTCGCGGACGTCGCCGGCCTCGACGACCAGGCTCACCCGCGTGCGGGTGTGCCGGCGCAGCAGGTGGTGGTGCACGGCGCTCGCGAGCAGCAGCGAGGGGATCGGCGCGTTGTCGGCGTCCGAGTCGCGGTCGGAGAGGATGAGGAAGCTCACCCCGGCGTCGACGGCGTGGTCGACCTGGGCGAAGATCTCCTCGAGCCGCGCCTCCAGCGCGGCCGCGCCGCCGTCGACCGTGTACAGGCCGCGGACGATCTCCGAGCGGAAGATCCCGGCGAGGGCCGGGTCACGGTCGATCCGGACGATCTTGGCCAGCTGGTCGTTGTCGAGCACCGGGAACGGCAGGATCAGCTTGCGGGCGTGCTCGGGCAGGTCGGCGAGGAGGTTCGGCTCCGGGCCGATCGCTCCGCCGATCGATGTCACGAGCTCCTCGCGGATCGCGTCGAGCGGCGGGTTCGTCACCTGCGCGAACATCTGCGTGAAGTAGTCGAAGAGCAGGCGCGGACGCTCGGAGAGGACGGCGACCGGTGTGTCCGAGCCCATCGCGCCGAGCGGTTCGCCCCCGGTCGCGCCCATCGGCCCGAGGATGACCTTGAGCTCCTCCTCCGTGTAGCCGAAGGCACGCTGGCGGCGGCGCACCGAGGCAGGACTGTGCTGCACGTGCTCCCGCTCGGGGAGCTGGTCGAGGAAGATCGAGTGCTCGGCCGTCCACTGCGCGTACGGGCGCTGGTCGGCGAGCTGTCGCTTGATCTCCTCGTCGGCGACGACCCGGCCTGAGGCGGTGTCCACCAGGAACATCCGGCCCGGCTCGAGACGGCCCTTGCGGACGACCGTCGCCGGGTCGAGGTCGAGCACGCCGGCCTCGCTCGCCAGCACGACGAGGCCGTCGTCGGTGATCCAGTACCGGCCAGGACGCAGGCCGTTGCGGTCGAGCACGGCGCCGATGAGCGTCCCGTCGGTGAAGGCCAGCGCGGCAGGGCCGTCCCACGGCTCCATGAGGGTCGAGTGGTACTCGTAGAAGGCCCGACGTGCCGGGTCCATCTCGGCGTGGTTCTCCCACGCCTCGGGGATCATCATCAGCACCGCGTGCGGCATGCTGCGCCCGGACAGGTGCAGCAGCTCGAGCACCTCGTCGAAGGTTCCGGAGTCCGAACCGCTCGGCGTGCACACGGG
This sequence comes from Actinomycetales bacterium, assembly GCA_038223605.1. Lineage (GTDB taxonomy): Bacteria > Actinomycetota > Actinomycetes > Actinomycetales > Cellulomonadaceae > Actinotalea. Next base: position 63,023 of record JBBRGX010000001.1, read on the forward strand.
CATGAGGGGCGTCAGGTCCCCGAGCAGCTCGCTGGACAGGGTGCTCTGCCGGGCGGCCATCCAGTTGCGGTTGGCCCGCACGGTGTTGATCTCGCCGTTGTGGGCGATCATCCGGAACGGCTGGGCCAACGGCCACGACGGGAAGGTGTTGGTCGAGAACCTCGAGTGGACCAGCGCGATCTCCGACGCGTACCGAGGGTCGGAGAGGTCCGGGAAGAAGGGCTCGAGCTGGCCGGTGGTCAGCATCCCCTTGTAGGTCAGGGTCCGCGCCGAGAGGGAGGCGAAGTACAGGCCCAGCTCGTGCTCGACGCGCTTGCGGACGCGGAACGCCCGACGGTCGAGCTCGACACCGGCGAGCGACCGAGCGGGGTCGGCGACGACGAGGTGCCGGAAGGCGGGCATCGTGGCCCGTGCTGTCGGCCCGACGAGGTCGGCTTCGACCGGGACGTCGCGCCAGGCGAGGGTGTCGAGCCCCTCCGCGCGGACGATCGAGTCGATCGCTGCCACCGCAGCGGTCAGCTCGGCCGGCTCGGTGGGAAGGAAGGCGAGACCGATCGCGTAGTGACCGGCCGGCGGCAGCTCGGCGGGGATCACGTCGCGAAGGAACGCGTCGGGGACCTGAGTGAGGATCCCGGCCCCGTCACCGCTGTCCCTCTCCGCACCGACGGCGCCACGGTGGTCCAGGTTGAGCAGGGCGGTGAGCCCCGCGTCGACGATGTCCCGGCCCGGTGTCCCGCGCAAGGTCGCGACGAAGGCGACGCCACAGGCGTCGTGCTCGGTCGCGGGGTCGTACAGACCCTGGGGAGCAGCGTCGAACTGGCTCATTACCACCGTCCTCGTACTGACCCGGGCGCATGCCCGGGTACGGAAAGGATGTCCGGGGACGTCATCGGCCCGAGTGGCGGCGACCGCACCGCCCGGTGCCGCGGTGGACACCGCGGACCGCGTACAGCTGCACGGAGTGCAGCCTCATGCCCGTCGTCACCTGGGTCAGGTGTCCCTCGTCGGCTCGGCCGCGTCGTTCGCGGACGGTGAAGCACCGGTCGCGCCCGACAGGTCGGTGCTCCCGTCGCCCTCGTCGACCGCGTCGGCGGGCTCAGCGGGATTCCCGGCCAGCACCGTGGTCTCGCGCCCAGGGTGGCGGCGTCCGACCAGCACGAAGGCTACCAGCGCTCCGAGACCGACGACGATCGACGTCCAGACGTTCAGACGCAGGCCGAGGAAGGTGTGCGCGGTGTCGATCCGCAGGTACTCGATCCAGACCCGGCCGAGCGTGTAGGTCATCACGTACGCCCAGAACACCCGGCCGTGACCGAGCCGGAACCGGCGTTCGAGCCAGATGATGAACGCCGCGGCGGCGAGGTTCCACAGGAGCTCGTACAGGAAGGTCGGGTGGAAGAGGGTGGCGGCCGGGTAGCCAGCCGGGAACGTCGGCGACTCGGGGCTGATGCGCAAGCCCCAGGGAAGCGTGGTGGGGCCGCCGAAGAGCTCCTGGTTGAACCAGTTGCCGAGCCGTCCGATGGCCTGGGCGACGAGCAGCGCCGGAGCGACGACGTCGGCGAAGACCACGAAGCTCACACCCTGCTTGCGCGCCCCGATCCACGCGCCGACGGCACCGAGGGCGATGGCGCCCCAGATGCCGAGGCCGCCCTCCCAGATCGCGAAGGCGCGCCACGGGTCACCGCCGGGGCCGAAGTACGCGTCCGGTGACGTGATGAGGTGGTAGATCCGGCCGCCGACGATGCCGAAGGGGACAGCCCAGAAGACGATCTCCAGCACGGTGTCCGCGTCGCCGCCCCGCGCGACCCAGCGGCGCCGGGTGAGGACGAGAGCGACCACGATGCCCGCCATGATGGCGAGCGCGTAGGCACGGATCGGCAGGAACGCGAGGTGCCAGACGCCCTGCGACGGGCTCGGGATCTCGGTGATCACGCGGCCAAGGACGCGATTCATCGGCGTGCTCCTCTGATCCCGTCGGCGATCCCCGAGACGGCCCGGCGGAGCGCGGCGATCCCCTCGCCGAGGCCGGGGGCGTCGAGCAGCGGGCGGACGAAGGCGCTCCCGACGATCACGCCGTCGGCATACCTGGCCACCTCGGCCGCCTGGGCAGGCGTGCTCACGCCGAGGCCGACGCAGACGAAGTCGGCCCCTGCGGTGCGGGTGTCGGCGACGAGCCGTGCGGCGTCGGTCCCGACCGACGCCCGGGTCCCGGTCACGCCCATCGTGGAGGCGGCGTAGACGAAGCCCCGCGAGGCCGCCGCCGTCAGCGCCAGGCGCTCGGCTGTCGAGCTGGGGGCGACGAGGAAGACGCGGTCGAGGTCGTGCGCGTCCGACGCGCTCATCCACTCCCCCGCCTCGTCCGGGATCAGGTCGGGCGTGACGAGCCCGGCGCAGCCCGCCGCGGCGAGGTCCCTGGCGAAGGAGTCGACGCCATAGCGCAGCACAGGGTTCCAGTAGCTCATCACGAGCACCGGGGCACCGGTCGCGGCGATCGTCTCGACGGCGGCCATCACGTCCCGCACCTTCGTCCCGGCCGCGAGGGAGCGCTCGACGGCTTCCTGGATGGTCGGGCCGTCCATCACGGGGTCGGTGTACGGCAGACCGAGCTCGACGACGTCGGCGCCGGCGTCGACCATCGCGAGCGCGGCCTGAACGGAGGCATCGAGATCGGGGAAGCCGAGCGGCAGGTAGCCGACGAGCGCAGCCCTGCCCTGCTCGCGCAGTCCGTGCAGGTGGTCGGCCGTCCTGCTCCGAGCGACGACGGGGTTCACCCTCGGCCTTCCTTCTGCTCGGAGGAGGTGTCGTCGAGCATCCCGAACCACCGGGCTGCCGTGGCGACGTCCTTGTCCCCTCGCCCCGAGAGGTTGATGAGGATCACGGGCGGCTCGTCGAGCGACCAGTCGGCCAGCTGGGCGCCGAGCTGGAGCACGCCAGCCAGGGCGTGGGCCGACTCGATGGCCGGGATGATCCCCTCGGTACGGCACAGCAGCGAGAACGCGTCCATCGCCTCGACGTCGGTGACCGGGGAGTAGGCGACGCGACCGAGCTGGTGCAGCCAGGCGTGCTCGGGCCCGATGCTCGGGTAGTCGAGGCCGGCGGAGATCGAGTGCGTGGGCAGGGTCTGGCCGTCGTCGTCCTGGAGCAGGAACGACCGTGCGCCGTGGAGCACGCCGGGCGCGCCACCCGAGAACCTCGAGGCGTGCCGACCGGAGTCGACGCCGTCGCCACCGGCCTCGAAACCGAAGAGGCGGACGTCGGGCTCGTCGAGGAAGGCGTTGAAGATGCCGAGGGCGTTCGAACCGCCACCGACGCAGGCCGCGACCGCGTCCGGAAGCCGGCCGATCTCCTCGGCCAGCTGGGCGCGGGCCTCGTACCCGATCACCTGGTGGAAGTCGCGCACCATCTGCGGGAAGGGGTGCGGCCCGGTGACGGTGCCGAGCAGGTAGTGCGTCGTCTCGACGTTGGCGACCCAGTCGCGCAGGGCCTCGTTGATCGCGTCCTTCAGGGTGCGCGAGCCGATCCGGACCGGGATGACCTCAGCGCCGAGCAGGCGCATCCTGGCGACGTTGAGGGCCTGCCGCTGCGTGTCCTCCTCGCCCATGTACACGGTGCACTCGAGGTCGAGGAGCGCGGCTGCCGTCGCGGTGGCGACGCCGTGCTGACCGGCGCCGGTCTCGGCGATGACCCGCTTCTTGCCCATCCGCTTGACCAGCAGCGCCTGGCCGAGGACGTTGTTGATCTTGTGGGAGCCGGTGTGGTTGAGGTCCTCGCGCTTGAGGAAGACCCTCGCTCCCCCGCCGACGTGCGACGCGAACCGCTGCGCCTCGGTGAGCGGGCTCGGCCGGCCCGTGTAGGTGCGGTGCAGCCGCTCGAGCTCGCGACCGAACGCCGGGTCCGCGAGGGCCTTGTGATAGGCCGTGTCGAGCTCGTCGAGCGCGGCAACGAGGGCCTCCGGGACGTACCGGCCGCCGAAGTCGCCGAAGTACGGGCCGGACGCACCGGCCAGCGGGCCCCTGATGCTCCCGGCACCGAGCGCGTTGATGGTCTCGTGGAGGGCTGCAGCAGCTGCCCGTCCACCGCGGGGTTCGATCACTGACGCACCGCCCGCAGCGAGGGATGGGCACCGGCGGCCACGAGGTCGGCGACTGCCGCCCGTGGGTCCTTCCCGGTCACGAGGGCCTCGCCGACCAGGACGGCATCCGCACCCGAGCGGGCGTAGTCCATGACGTCGTGCGGCCCACGCACCCCTGACTCGGCGATCCGGACGATCCCTGACGGGATGAGCGGGGCGAGCCGGGCGAACGTGGTCCGGTCGACCTCGAGGTTCTTCAAGTTCCTGGCGTTGACGCCGATCGCCCGGGCGCCGGCGTCGACCGCGCGAGCGACCTCGTCGACGTCGTGCACCTCGACGAGCGCCGTCATCCCGAGCGAGTGCACCCGCTCGACGAGCGAGGTCAGCACCGTCTGCTCCAGGGCGGCGACGATGAGCAGGACGAGGTCCGCTCCGTGCGCCCGCGCCTCCCAGACCTGGTACGGCGTGACGACGAAGTCCTTGCGGAGCACCGGGACGTCGACGGCACCGCGCACGGCGTCCAGGTCGGCGAGGCTCCCGTTGAAGCGACGCTTCTCGGTGAGCACCGAGATCGCTGCGGCGCCGCCCTGCTCGTAGAGCGCCGCGAGGGCTGCGGGATCCTGGATCTCGGCCAGGGCGCCCTTGCTGGGGCTCGACCGCTTGACCTCCGCGATGACCACGACCGCCTCGTCGTCGTGCAGGCGGACGAGGGCGTCCATCGCCTCGGGCACGCGGGACGCACGTTCCTTGACCGCCCCCAGCGGCGTCGCTTCCTCACGGACAGCGAGGTCCTCGCGGACGCCGGCCACGATGTCTTCCAGGATCGTCATGGACTGCTACCTCCTCCGAGCCGTCCCCCGCTGGCCGACCGTGCCATCGTAGGCCAGCCCCGGGATCGTGCCCGACGCGTCCACCCCCCGGGCGGACCTTGCGGACCTGAAGGGGCTGCCGAGCCCACCGGCCCCGACCCCCACCACCGAGGGTGGGGGTCAGTGCGCTCCGTCCGACGTCCGTCCGGCGTCCGGGCCCGGCTGACCGAGGCCGAGCATCTTGAGCACGCGCCCGGCGACGAGCCCGGCGAGGACGATGCCGGCGCCGACCCACACGACCGGGACGAGGGCGAAGACCATCGCCACCGAGGCGACGACCCCACCGAGGACGACGAGGAGAACCGTCACCCAGGCTGCGGTGGTGTTGCCGTGGTTGATCGGCGGGCTCGAGGGGGGCAGGTGGTCGCGCTCTGCGGCCGGGTTCGTCTCAGTCATCCACTGTCTCCATCCTGTGTGGCTGCGAGCGTAGTCGTCCTGGATCGTCCTCGTCCGCGGGGTCGAGGGGTGGGCGTCCACGGCCTCGCCGGCAACCTCAGGTCGGGTCCTCACCTCGGCTCAGGGCCTCCCAGACCTCGGCGACGTCGTGGTCCGCCCGATCGTCCGGCGCAGGCACGACGCCCGTCGTCGCCTCGTTCCGCTCCGCACGGTCCTCGGGCTTCTCGAAACGCTGCGACGGACCGGACCAGCGCCGCGAGGCCCGGCCACCGGCGACCGCGAGACCGACCACCGCCGCGCCCAGGAGCGCGGTGAGCCACGGCCACGGCGTGAGCCGCGGCTCCCCGGTGAGCACGGCCACCCCGACGGCCTCGAGGGCCGCGCTCAGCGCAGCGGACCGGGCCGCCCCGAAGGCAGCGAGCGCTGACGCCGTCACCAGGATGCCACCGAGCGCGAGGGCGAGGAGCGCGAGTCGTTGCCCCCACCGCCGCCCGAGCGCCAGGGCGAGGGCAGCGGCAGCCACCACGAGCGCCCCAGCGCCGGTACCGGGCGCGAGGCTCGTCCCGGTCACGGCGAGCGGCACCCGCGCGACGCTCGGGCTCGACGTCGCGGCCAGAACCCAGTGCGGGGCCGCGCAGGCGGCGACGAGCACGGCGAGGGCGAGGGCGACGAGCACGACGGCCCGACGCGTCACGAGCCCGCTCGCCGCAGCCGCGAGGCGATCTGCACGGCCCGGACCGCGGCTGCTGCCTTGTTCCGCGACTCGAGGTACTCGGTCGCGGGCACCGAGTCCGCGACGATCCCGCCACCCGCCTGCACGCTGGCTCGGCCCTCGCGGATGAAGGCGGTGCGGATCGCGATCGCCATGTCCATGTCCCCGGCGAAGTCGAAGTAGCCGATCGTCCCGCCGTAGATCCCCCGCCGAGCCGGCTCGATCTCGTCGATGAGCGCGATCGCCCGCGGCTTGGGGGCACCGGAGAGGGTTCCGGCCGGGAACGTCGCCATGAAGGTCTGGAGCGCCGTGGCACCGACGCGCAGCCGGCCGGTGACCGTCGAGCAGAGGTGGATGATGTGGCTGAACCGACGGGCCACCATGAACTCCACGACCTCGACGGTGGTCGGTTGGCAGACCTTGACGAGGTCGTTGCGCGAGAGGTCCAGCAGCATCACGTGCTCGGCGAGCTCCTTGGGGTCAGCGAGCAGATCGGCGATGAGCGCCGCGTCCTCTTCATGATCGGCTCCGCGCGGACGCGAGCCGGCGATCGGGTAGGTCACGACGCGGTCGCCGGTGACCTTGACCAGCGTCTCCGGGCTCGAGCCCACGACGGCGAAGGCCCGCCCGGCGGGGTCCTCCAGCTGCAGGTAGTACATGTAGGGGCTCGGGTTGATGGTGCGCAGCACGCGGTACACGTCGAGCGGGTCGGCCGGGCAGTCGAGGTCGAGCCGTTGCGACAGGACCACCTGGAAGACCTCACCCTCCCGGATCGCCTCCTTGCCGAGCAGCACGGACTGCTCGAACTCCTCGCGGCTGCTGCGGAACTCCAGCTCCGGCTCGTCGCCGTCGACGAGGACACCTGGTGCGGAGTCCGTCCCTTCGGCGAGGACGCGCTCCATGTCGTCGAGCCGCGCGACCGCATCGGCATGCGCCTCGTCGACCCTCGCGTCGGTGTCGTCGAAGTTGATCGCGTTCGCGATCAGCCACACGGAGCCGTCGACGTGGTCGACGACCGCGAGGTCGCTCGCGAGGCAGAGGGTCACCTCGGGGACGTCGAGCTCGTCGGGCGCAACGGCGGGGAGCGTCGGCTCCCAGTGACGCACGACGTCCCAGCCCATCGCCCCGACCAGGCCGCCGGTGAGCGGCGGAAGGCCGGGCAGCGCCGGGGTGCGCAGCGCCTCCAGGGTGCCCGCGAGCACCTCCATGACGTCACCGTCGGTCGGGACGCCGACGGGGACGTCGCCGGTCCAGACCGCGCGACCGTCCGCGACGGAGAGGGTCGCGCGGGAGCGCACGCCGACGAAGGAGTACCGCGACCAGCTGCCGTCGACCTCGGCCGACTCCAGCACGAAGGTGCCAGGTCGGCCCTGGGCGAGGGTGCGGTACAGGCCGACAGGGGTGATCTCGTCGGCCAGGAGGCGTCGCACGACGGGGACGACGCGGCGGTCGGCGGCGAGCTCGCGGAAGGCGTCCAGCGACGGCCAGGTCGTGCCCCAGGCGAGGGGCTGCGGGACGGCGATCATGCGCCGACCACCGCGCCGAGGTCGCCGCCCGCCTCGAAACAGCTGCGCATCCCGGTGTGGCACGCCGCACCGACCTGCTCGACCCGGACGAGCACGGCATCGCCGTCGCAGTCGAGCGCGACGGAGCGGACGTGCTGCACGTGCCCGGAGGTGTCGCCCTTGCGCCAGTAGGTCTGCCGCGACCTGCTCCAGAACGTCACCCGACCGGAGGTCAGGGTGCGGTGCAGCGCCTCGTCGTCCATCCAGCCGACCATGAGCACCTCATGGCTGTCGTGCTGCTGGACGACGGCGCAGACCAGGCCGTCGGCGTCGCGCTTGAGGCGAGCCGCGAGGTCGGGATCAAGGGTCGAGGGCACGCGACGATCCTGCCATGCGACGCCCGTGGCAACAGCCCGACGACCGCCCGGCCGGCCACGCCGGGCATCGCGCCCACCGTGACCGACCGGCTCGGGCGGCTGCCGGGTCCGCGATCCCGGCCAGGTCTCGCGGGGTGGAGACCGGCGCCGGGCCGGTCCGGAGCTCGAGGGCCGTGTGGCTGAGGGATCCGTTGCCGAGCGCCTGGTCCTGGAGGGCGGTCAGGTCGTCGTCGACGCCCTGGTCGGGGAGCTGCCGACGGCTCAGGCACGGGCCGAGGACGCCCGGCCCGTCGCCTCCTCGGCCACGGCCGGCACGAGCGAGGTGTCCCCTTGCTCGACATAGCCGTCCTCGCGGGACTTGGCCAGCGCGATCGCCAGCACGAGGAGCCCGAAGAGAGGCTTGGCGAGCACGTCGGCGACCGAGTAGCCGACCTGTCGGGCGACCTCGGCAACGACCTGGTCGTCGATCACGGACGGCAGGACGTACGCGAGCGGGTACACCGTCCAGGTCACCAGGATGATGTAGCGGAGCCAGCCGAGCATGCGTCGCACGCTCTCGCTCTGACGCTCGAGCGACCTGCCCAGCTCGCCGAAGAGCACGTAGAGGATGTAGAGGAACGGCAGGGTGCCGAGCACGCCCCAGACGATCCGTGCCGTGCCCCCGGCAGCCGAGACCTCGCCGGGGTAGCCGAGCACGATCATCGCGGTCGCCGCGACCGAGAGACGGATGAGCAGGCTGCGGGTCCTGCCCGCCTCCAGCTTGAGCACGACGACGAGCTCGGCGAGCAGGAGCGGAACCGTGAGCAGCCAGTCGACGTAGCGGTAGGCCTCGTTGAACGGCTTGCCGTCCTGGACCCATGCGCCGTCGGTGAAGCTGAACGCGTCGGACCACGAACCGAAGATGCGGACGTAGTGGTAGAGGGCGATGCCGACCACCAGGGTGGACAGGGTCAGAGCCATCCGGTGGCGCGGCGCCACCTTCCCTCGCACGAGGAGGAAGAAGACGAAGGCGGCACCCATCGAGGCGATGACGAACGAGAACGCGTTGTAGACGAGGGTGTACTGGCCCTCGGTGAGCACCAGGTCCATGACGATCTCCTTCGATAGTCCGCGGCCAGGGTGGCCGTCGGCCCAGTTAACATCCTTTAGTCGTAATTAGCAGAACTTAGCGCAGTGACGCCCGGACCGGCCTACCGTGGGGGGATGCAGACACCCGGTGGCGCGATCGGGCTCCGCGACGCGGCAGCCGAGCTCGGCGTGCACTACCAGACGGCCTACCGGTGGGTCCGCGACGGTCGTCTCCCGGCTCGACTGGTCGCCGGCACGTACCTCGTCGAGGTCGACGACGTCGCTGAGCTCGCCCGGGAGCGCGCAGCTCCAGCGCCGCCCCCGGTCCCCGGTCCGCGACGGCTGGCGGGCCAGGCCATCCGCATGCACGAGGCCCTCGTCGCCGGCGACGACGCGCTGGCCCGCCGGATCGCCCGGCGCCTGGTCGACGAGGGCACCCCTCTCGTCGAGCTCGTCGAGCAGGTGCTCGCACCTGCGCTGCGTCGGATCGGGCAGTCGTGGCACGACGGGGAGGCCGCCATCTGGGTCGAGCACCGCGCCTCCGCGATCGTCGAGCGGATCCTCGGTGAGGCCACCCCGAACCCGCGAGGGCGTCGGCGCGGGACCGTCCTCGTCGCCGCCGCGAGCGGCGACCTGCACTCGCTTCCGACGGCGATGGCCGCCGCAGCACTGCGCGAGGACCACTGGCATGTCGAGCACCTCGGTGCGAACATGCCGGCGGAGGACCTCGTGGGCTTCTGCGCGCAGCACGAGGTCTCGGTGGCCGTGCTCTCGGTGACGACCAGCGCCGTCGCCCCGGTGGTGGCGGCAACGGCAGAAGCGCTGCGCACGTCGGGCACGCCCGTCGTCGTGGGCGGTGCCGGCCGGAGCCTCGCCGAGATGGTCGAGGCAGTCCGCGAGCTGGCGCGCACGCGCGTCGCGTAGGGCGAGGATCGCCAGCGCGAGGGTCGCGGGAAGGCTCAGCGGGTCTGTGAGGTCCAGGCCTCGTGCATCGCGGCGTAGGGGCCGCTCTGCCGGACGAGCTGCGCATGCGGCCCGACCTGGACGATGCGTCCCGTCTCGACGACGACGACGAGGTCGGCGGCCTCGGCCGTCGAGAGCCGGTGGGCGACGGTGATCGTCGTGCGGCCGGCGACGAGCCGGTCCAGCGCCACGGCGATCCGCACGTCGGTCGCCGGGTCGACGGCGCTCGTCGCCTCGTCGAGGACGAGGAGGTCAGCGCCGGCCAGGTGCGCCCTGGCGAGGGAGACGAGCTGCCGCTCCCCCGCCGAGAGGCGGTCGCCCCGCTGGCCGACGTCGGTGTCCAGGCCGTCGGGAAGGGCCGCCAGCCAGTCGGCGAGACCGAGCTCGTCGAAGGCGCGCAGGAGCAGGTGCGGCGCGACGGGCTCATCGGACCGGGCCCCGTAGGCGACGTTCTGCGCCAGCGTGCCGTCGAAGAGGAAACCTTCCTGCGGGACGAGCACCACGCGCCGGCGGATCGAGTCGAGAGCGAGCTCGCGCAGGTCGGCGCCGTCGAGCAGCACCGCACCCTCGTCCGGGTCGACGAGCCGCGTGACGAGCTTGACGAGCGTCGACTTGCCCGAACCGGTCGCCCCGACCACCGCGACCTTCTGCCCGGCACCGACCACGAGGTCGATGTCGCGAAGCACGGGCGGCCCGCCGGGATAGGCGTAGGACACACCCCGCAGGTCCACCGATGCCGGACCGCTGGCGCTCACGACCCCGCCGCCCACCGGGTCGGCGACGTCCACCGGTGTGTCGAGGACCCCGAGGACACGACGCCAGCCCGCCAGGGCGTTCTGCAGCTCGTTGAGGATCTCGGTCGCCATCTGGACCGGACCGGTGAAGAGCTGGATGAGGAAGAGGAAGGCGACCAGGCGCCCCGCACTCAGGGAGCCGCCGACGCCGAGCAGCGTCCCGACGACGACCACGACGCCGAGCACTCCGTAGGAGACCAGGACCCCGCTGGAGAAGACGACAGCGACGCGGTTCTGCGCGCGTACCTGGGCTCGCCAGTTCTGGTCGACGGCCTGGTCGATCCGTCGCTGGGTGCGCGCGGTCACGCCGTACGCCCGGACCGTCTCCGCGCCGACGACGGCCTCGGAGATCGCCCCGAGCATGGCGCCGACCGACTGACGCACGGCGCCGTAGGCGGCGCCCACCTTGGCCTGCGCCGGCCGCAGCACGAGCACGAGCGGGACGAAGCAGGCCCAGACGACGAGCGTCAGCTGCCATGACCAGATCGCCATGAGGACGGTCGCCGCGCCGATCTGCAGGACCGAGACGAGCAGCATGATCCCGCCCCACTGGACGAACAGGGAGATCGTGTCGACGTCGCTGGTCACCCTCGAGACGAGGCTTCCGCGGCGTTCGCTGCCCTGGGTCAGCACGGAGAGGTCGTGCACGTGCCGGAAGGCCGCCACCCGCAGCCGCGCGAGCCCGGCCTCGCTCGAACGGAACAGGCGGACGTTGACCACGGCGGAGCAGACACCGGCGACGACGAGCGCCGCAGCAGCCAGCACGACGTACCGCACGAGCAGCCCGTCACCCGCACCGCCCGGGACCACGACGGTGTCGATCGTTCGCTGCACGACGAGCGGGACGACGATCCGTCCGGCGGCCGCGAGCACGGCGAGGACGAGCGTGAGCGCGAGGCCCTGGGCGATCTCCGGGGAGATCTCCAGGCCCCGGCGCAGCGTGGCGCGCGTGCCGAGGCTGCTGGTCGAGTCGAGGCGTGCTCCGCTCATGACCGCTCCGCCCTGGCGAGGGACTGCATCTCGTAAGCCGTCGCCAGCTCCCGGTAACCCTCGTCGCGCTCGAGCAGCTCGGCGTGGGTCCCGCGGTCGACCACCCGCCCCTGGTCGAGGTGGACGACCTCGTCGGCGAGCAGGACCGAGGACATCCGGTAGGCGACGAGCAGGACGGTCGGCGGCTCGGGGAGCTCGCGCCCAGGAACGGCGTCCACCCTGTTGCCGGCCCGAAGACCGGCGAGGATCGACTGCTCGACCTGCGGGTCGACGGCTGAGGTCGCATCGTCCAGGACGAGCAGCCGCGGTCGGCGGACCAGCGCACGCGCGATCGCCAGGCGCTGGCGCTGACCGCCGGAGAGGTTCGCTCCGCGCTCCCCGAGCGGTGCGTCGAGCCCGCCCGGGAGCTCGCGAACCACGTCGTCGACGCGGGCAGCGCGCAGCGCCGCCCACACGGCGTTGTCGTCAGCGCCGTCCGCGTCGGCGAGCGTGACGTTGGCCCGGACGGTGTCCTCGAAGACGAAGGTCGTCTGCGGCACCAGGGCGACCTGGGCGGAGAGGTCGGCAGCGCGCACCTGCACCAGGTCGAGGCCGTCGAGGAGGATCTGCCCGGCGCTCGGGTCCTGCAGCCGGCTGAACAGGCCGGCGAGGGTGGTCTTGCCTGAGCCCGTCGGCCCGACGAGCGCGACGACCCGGCCGGGTGCGAGGTCGAGGTCGACCCCGCTGAGCAGCGTCCGCGGGCCGCCGGCGTCCCGCACCTCGACGCCGACACCTCTGACCCTGACGTCCAGCCCGATGCGAGCCTCCGGGAGCCGCAGGGTCCCCGGTACCTGGTCGCTGCGGGCGTCGAGCACCCGGGCGATCCGGTCGTAGCCGACCAACGCCCTCGGCAGCTCCCCGAGCACCCAGCCGAAGGCCCGCACGGGCACCGCCATGAGGGTCAGCAGGTACGCGGCCGAGACGATGTCGCCGGTCTGCACGGCCCCGGCCTGGAGGCGGACGGCCCCGACGAGCAGGACAGCGAGGGTCCCGGCGCTCGGCAGCAGCTCGATCACCGGGTCGAAGGCCGCGCGCACCCTGCCGACGCTGACGTTCGCGTCGCGCAAGGCGTTCGCCTGCTCGGCGAAGCGCCGCTCCTCGCGCGCTTCGGTGCCGAGCGACTTCACCAGCAGGGCCGCCTCGAAGCTCTCGTGGGCGACGTCGGCAACCTCGGCGCGCAGCTGCTGCGCCCGAGTGATCGCCGGCGACATGTACCGCTGGAAGACGAGGTTCGCCAGCACGGCGACGGGCAGGACGGCCAGCGCGGTCAGCGCGAGCCAGAGGTCGACGCGCAGCAGCGCGACGGCGGCGACACCGATCATCACCACGACACCGAGGGCGAAGGGCAAGGGGTTGAAGACACCGGTCGCCGCCTCGACGTCCGAGCTCGCGTTCGCGAGGAGCTGGCCCGTCGGGTGCGCCCGGTGCCAGGAGATCGGCAGCCGCAGGTACTGCCGGGTGACCGCGCGCCGATGGCCGGCGCCGACGCTCGCGTAGCCCATCCCGGCGAAGATGCGCCGGCCGGCAACGGCCAGGGCGAGGGTGATCGCCACCCCGAGCAGCGCCAGCCCGGCGAGCCAGATCCTGGCGCGCGCGTCGACGTCACCCCCGATGGCGGGCACGACGACGGAGTCGGTCACCGAGCCGAGCACCTGGCTGACCGCGACGGTGAGCGCCCCGAAGGCTGCCGAGGTCCCGATCGCGCCGATGTAGGTCCTGGGGTGAGCGGCGATGCCCCGCCAGAGGAGCCGCAGCCCACGCCGCAGGGGACCGCCGCTCAGCGCTGCGGCTCGGGCACCTGGACGCACACGTCTCCTCACGGTCCCAGCGGGATCGGCACCGGTTCTCGGCGCCACCGGCCCGATCAGGGGCCGGCGGGCACGCACGGTCTGGTGCGGCTAGTCCATTCTAGTGGTTGCCACCGACGGCGCTCGGGCGACGTCCCGCGTCGGGACGCGCCAGGACCGGACGCGTGCGAGCATCAGGCATGCCATGGCACCCCCGCGAACGCGCTGCCCTCCTCGACGCGCTCGCTGCCGTCGGTCCCGGTGCACCCACCTGCTGCGAGGGCTGGCGCAGCGAGCACCTGGCGGCCCACATCCTGCTGCGGGAGCGTGATCCGCTGACGGCCGCCGGGATCGTCGTGGCGCCCCTCGCCCGGCGCACGGAGCGGGTCACCCAGCAGACCGGAGATGCCGCCATCACACCCCAGGCCTGGTCGCGGCTCCTGGCGGAGGTCGGTGAGGGCCCGCCCTGGTGGAGCCCGCTCCGCCTCGCCGGGGACGACGTCCAGCTGCTGGAGCTGTTCGTGCACACGGAGGACGTGCGCCGCGGCCGCGGACCGACGACCGCCCGGCTGCTGCCGCCGGGCGAGCGCGCAGCGCTGTGGCGTCGGCTACGGCTCGCCGCACGGGGCCTGTACCGCGAGAGCCCGGTCGGCGTCGTGCTCTCGCCCGACGACCTGACGGGCGAGGACAGCCGCGTGCGGCGCTCCCCCGTCCCGGGGAGCCCCGCGCACGACGTGATCGTCCGTGGCCCCGTCGGCGAGCTCGCCCTGCACGCCTTCGGGCGGTCGGCCGTCGCCCAGGTCGACGTGATCGGCCACCCCGATGCCGTCGCATCGATCGACTCCGGGCGCCCGCGCCAGGGCTGAGCCCCAGGGGCGCCCAGGGGTCAGCGGACCTCGATGCCCGCCGCGCGCAGCCCGGCCTTGACCTCCGTGATGCTCAGGACCCCGAAGTGGAAGACGCTCGCGGCAAGGAGCGCGTCGGCGCCGGCCATGGCGGCCTCGACGAAGTGCGCGACCGTGCCGGCCCCGCCGGAGGCGATCAGCGGCACCGCGATGAGGGGACGGAAGTCGGCGAGCATCGCGAGGTCGAAGCCGCCGGTGGTGCCATCGGCGTCCATCGAGTTGAGCAGGACCTCGCCGGCCCCCAGGTCAACGGCACGTCGCGCCCACTCGATCGCGTCGAGGCCCGTCCCGCGCCGTCCGCCGTGCGTCGTCACCTCGTAGCCGGACGGCGTCGGCGGGCCGTCGACCACGCGACGGGCATCGACCGAGAGCACGAGCACCTGGCTGCCGAAGCGCCGTGCGATCTCGGCGACGAGCTCGGGGCGGGCGATCGCCGCGGTGTTCACACCGACCTTGTCCGCCCCCGCGCGCAGCAGCCGGTCCACGTCGTCGGTCGACCGCACTCCTCCCCCGACGGTGAGCGGGACGAAGACCTCACCCGCCGTGCGACGCACGATGTCATAGGTCGTCTCACGGTCCCCGGAGGACGCCGAGACGTCGAGGAAGGTGATCTCGTCCGCACCATCGGCGTCGTAGCGGCCGGCGAGCTCCACCGGGTCTCCGGCATCGCGGAGGTCGGTGAAGTTGACGCCCTTGACGACGCGGCCGGCGTCGACGTCGAGGCAGGGGATGACGCGGACGGCGACGCCCATCTCACTTCTCCTTCGGGCCGCCGGTGGCGGCAAGGATGTCGACGACGAAGACGAGGGTCTGGCCGGCGAGCTCGTTGTCCGTCCCGGCGTAGCCGGAGCCGGGTGGGAGCACGAGCAGCACCTGCGAGCCCACCGTCTGCTCCACCAGACCCTGGTCCCAGCCGGCCGGGACCGAGCCGACACCGATCGGGAAGGCCGCCGGCAGCTTGCCGGGCGCCCACGTCGAGTCGAAGACGGTGCCGCCGGCCCAGCTGACTCCGGTGTACTGCACGGTCACCACCTGGCCGGCCTCCACCTGGGGACCGTCGCCCCGGATGAGCGGCTGGGCGGTGATGTCGGTGGGGGGCGTCCCGTCGACGGGCATGGTGATCGTCGGCTCGCCGTCGGCGCGCAGTCTCACGGTCGGCAGGCCCGCCCGCGGCTCCACCACGGTGCCCGCCGCGCGGGTGGGCAGCAGGTCGAAGACGGCCACCGTCTGCGGGGCGTCCTGCGCGGCCGGGAGGACCTGCAGGATCCGCGCGCCGACGTGGTGTCCCGCGAGGGCGTCGTAGATGTCCTGGCCGACGGAGTCGACGGTGAGGACGTAGGCGCGCGGAGCTGCGGAGTACGTGTCCCCGATGACCGAGGCGTCGACGCCCGACTCGGCGAAGTAGTTCACCAGGACGACGTCGCCCTGCCCGACCTGGGGCCCGGTCCCTTCGGCGAGGACCTCGACCCTGGCGGAGGCAACCGTCAGCGGCGTCGCGAAGGTCAGGGTCGGGGCCGTCCCGAGCGTGCCGGTCACCGTGACCGGGTCGACGGAGGTCGGGGTCGTCGTGCATCCCGTCGTCACGGCGACCATGGCGACCAGTGCCAGCACGGCAGCCAGGACACGTCCTCGCACAGCGCTCCTCCTCGCGGGCCCGGGGGTGGCCCGATCAACCCGGGACACTGTAGTCGGCGGCCGAGGTCAGAGGCTCTCCAGCAGCCGGTCCACCCGCTCGTCGACGCTGCGGAACGGGTCCTTGCAGAGCACCGTCCGCTGGGCCTGGTCGTTGAGCTTCAGGTGCACCCAGTCGACCGTGTAGTCGCGGCGCGCCGCCTGCGCGCGCCGGACGAAGTCGCCGCGGAGCTTGGCCCGGGTCGTCTGGGGCGGGACGGCCGTCGCCTCGAAGACCTCGACGTCGGAGACGACCCGGTCGACGAGACCGCGGTCGGCCATCAGGTTGTACAGCCCCTCGCTGCGTGAGATGTCGTGGTAGGCGAGGTCGAGCCGGGTCACCCTCGGGTCCTCGAGGCCGAGCCCGTGCTTGGCGCGGTACCGCTCGATGAGCCGCAGCTTGATGACCCAGTCGAGCTCGCGCTCCACGGAGGTGAGGTCGCCGGACCGCAGGGCCGTGAGCCCGCGGCGCCACAGGTCGAGCGTCCGGTCGATGATCGGCGAGGGGTCCAGCTCGTTGTCCACATGCGCCTGGACGCGCTCGAGGTACTCGTCCTGGACGTCAAGGGCGGTCACGGTGCGTCCGGTCGAGAGGGCGACCGGCGCCCTGCCGGTGAGGTCGTGGCTGATGTCACGGATCGCCCGCATCGGGTTCTCCATGCTCAGGTCCCGCATCGGCACGCCGGCCTCGATGAGGCGTAGGACGAGGTCCGTCGCACTCACCTTGAGCAGCGTCGTCGTCTCGGACATCGAGGAGTCGCCGACGATCACGTGCAGCCGGCGGAACTGCTCGGCGTCGGCATGCGGCTCGTCGCGCGTGTTGATGATCGGCCGCGAGCGGGTCGTCGCGCTGGAGACCGACTCCCAGATGTGGTCGGCCCGCTGCGAGAGCGTGTAGATCGGCCCCTGCGGGGTCGGCAGCACCTTGCCGGCGCCCGTGAGCACCTGGCGCGTGATGAGGAAGGGGACGAGCACGTCGGCGAGGCGCCCGAAGTCGCCCTGCCGACGCACCAGGTAGTTCTCGTGGCAGCCGTAGGAGTTGCCTGCGGAGTCGGTGTTGTTCTTGAAGAGGTGGATCCTCCCGGGGACGCCCTCGAGCTCGAGGCGGGCCTGCGCGTCCTCGACGAGTCCCTCGAGCACGCGCTCGCCGCCCCTGTCGTGCGCGATGAGCTGGGCGACGTCGTCGCACTCGGCGGTCGCGTACTCAGGGTGCGAACCGACGTCGAGATAGAGCCGCGAGCCGTTGCCGAGGAAGACGTTCGAGCTGCGGCCCCAGGCGACGACCTTGCGGAACAGGTACCGCGCGACCTCGTCCGCTGACAGCCCCCGGCCGCTCGCGACGGCGCAGGTGACGCCGTACTCGGTCTCCAGGCCGAAGATCCGCCGATCCATCCCTCAGTCCTGCCCGCCGTCGAGGCCCTCAGGGGCGGGGAGCATCGACGCGAGCGTCGCGGCGGACAGCCGCCGGAACGCGCGCCGCGCGGGGCCGCGATCGAGCACGGCGACCTCGAGCTGAGCCGGGCCGAGGACGCGCGGCTCCGCGTCGGCCTGGTCGGCCAGCACGCGCACCGCCAGGGCGACCGCTTCGCCGAGCTCGAGGCCGGGGCGCCAGCCCTCGGCGAGCAGCTCGGAGACGCGCTCGGCCTGGCCGCCCATCGCCACGTAACCGTGCTCGTCACTGACGGATCCGTCATAGGACAGCCGGTAGATCTGGTCACCGCTCTGGTCGGTCCCGACCTGGGCCACGACGATCTCGACCTCGAGCGGCTTGGCCTCGGTGGTGAAGACCGTGCCCAGCGTCTGGGCGTAGGCGTTGGCCAGTCCTCTCGCGTTCACGTCCGAACGGTCGTAGGAGTAGCCTCGCAGGTCGGCGTACCGGACCCCCGCCACGCGCAGGTTCTCGAACTCGTTGTACTTGCCGACGGCCGCGAAGCCGATCCGGTCGTAGATCTCGGAGATCTTGTGCAGCGCGCGGGACGGGTTCTCGGTCGCGAAAGCGATGCCGTCCGCACAGGCGAGCACCACGACGGACCGTCCGCGGGCGATGCCCTTGCGGGCATAGTCCGCGCGGTCCTTCATGACCTGCTCGGGCGAGACGTAGAAGGGCATGCTCACAGGTGCTGACCTCCTGGCCCTCGTCGGGAGTCCTCGACCGCTGCCGCGACCTCGGCGAGCTCGTCCTGCCCGACGGCACGGTAGCCATCGGGGCCGACGACGGCGACCACCGGCCAGATCCGCCGGAGGCTGTCGGGCCCGCCGGTCGCCGAGTCGTCGTCGGCGGCGTCGACGAGCGCGTGCACCGCGACCCGGACGGCCGCCGCACGGTCGAGCTCGGGCTGCCAGAGCTTCTTCAGCGAGCCACGGGCGAACACGGCGCCCGAGCCGATCGCATGGTGCTCGGTCTCCTCGTAGCGACCACCGGTCACGTCGTAGGAGAAGATCCGACCGAGGCGCCGATCGGCGTCGTAGCCGCAGAAGAGCGGGACGACCGCCAGCCCTTGCATCGCCAGGCCGAGGCTCCCGCGCACCATCGTCGCGAGCCGGTTGGCCTTGCCGTCGAGGGAGAGCGGGGTGCCCTCGATCTTCTCGTAGTGCTCGAGCTCGAGCTGGAAGAGACGGACGAGCTCCAGCGCGAGGCCTGCCGTGCCGGCGATCCCGATCGCCGAGGTGTCGTCGGCGGCGAACACCTTCTCGATGTGCCGGCTCGCGATCATCGATCCCGCCGTCGCCCGGCGGTCACCCGCCATCACCACGCCGCCGGCGAAGGTCAGCGCGACGATCGTCGTCGCGTGCGGGACGGGCAGGTCGCCGAAGGGCCCGGCCAGGACGCCCTGCAGGCGGGACGGGTCGTGCGCGGCGAGGAAGTCGATGAAGGAAGACGTGCCCGGGGTCATGAAGGACCGCGGCAGGCGACCGGGTGCATCAGGCATCGCGGTTCACTGACCGCCCTTCTGCACGAACCCGCGCACGAAGGACTCCGCGTTCGTCTCCAGCACGTCGTCGATCTCGTCGAGAAGGGCGTCGACCTCGGCATCACGCGCCTGCGGCGCAGCAGCGGCCACCGGTGCGTCGTCGGGGGCCGGGTCCTCGTCGTGGCGGCGCTGGTGCTCCTGTGCCATTGCTGACCTCCCGGTGCGTGACGACGGCCGCCCGGGGGCGACCCTTGCTCACGATCCTAGGCGCGCGCATGCCCCGGGCGCGTCGGGCTCACCCGCCGGTCAGCCGCCCGACGAGGGTTGCCACGTCGGGCGAGGAGTCGAGCAGAGCGCCCACCTGGGCCTTCGTCCCTCGCCACGGGTCGCGCAAGGGGATGCGGCACAGCGACGGCAGGCTCGGGACGTCCAGCACGACGGCGTCCCAGCTCGCCGCCCGCACGTAGGGCGCGAACCGGCGAACGACCGTCCCCCGGAAGTAGGCGCGGGTGTCCTCCGGTGGCGAGGTCACGGCCCGCGCGACCTCGTCGTCCCCGACGAGCCGTTCGACGGCCCCGGCGGCCACGAGCCGGTGGTAGAGGCCGCGCTCGGGGCGCACGTCGGACCACTGGATGTCCATCGCGGCCAGGCGCGGGTGGTCCCAGGCGAGGTGGTCGCGGCTGCGCATCCCTTCCAGCAGCCGCAGCTTGGCCACCCACTCGACCTCTCGGGCGCAGGAGCCCGGGTCCGTGCGCAGCCGCACGAGGACCGATGCCCACCTCTCGACGGCCTCTGCGGTCGCGGGGTCCGCACCGCCGTCGTCGTCGAGGGCGGTGCGCACGGCCGCCAGGCAGGCCTCCTGCACCTCGAGAGCCGTGAGCCGTCGCCCGTCGGCGAGCTCGACCTGCACGCGCAACGACGGGTCGCGGCTCACCTGGTGCACGGCCCCGACCGGGTCGGCAAGCGTGAGCGCTGCGAGGGCTGCGGGCACCTGCGGCCCGTCCCGCTCGAGCAGCCACAGCATGAGTGCCGTCGTCGCGACCCTGAGGTAGGTCGCGACCTCGAGCATCGTCGCGTCGCCGAGGATCAGGTGCAGTCGTCGCCACCGCAGGCGGTCGGCGTGCGGCTCGTCGCGCGTGTTGACGATCGGTCGCCGCAGCGTCGTCTCGAGACCGACCTCGGCCTCGATGTAGTCCGCGCGCTGGGAGAGCTGGAAGCCGGGGAGCTGACCCGTCTGACCGAGGCCGACGCGGCCGGCACCGGCGAAGACCTGCCGAGTGACGAGGAAGGGCGTGAGCCCGTGCACCAGGGTCGCGAAGGGGAGGTCGCGGTCCACGAGGTAGTTCTCGTGCGTCCCGTACGAGGCGCCCTTGCCGTCGACGTTGTTCTTGTAGAGCGCGACGTCCGGCATCCCCGGGGTCGAGGCCAGCGCGCGCACCGCCGCGAGCATCACTCGCTCCCCCGCCTTGTCCCAGACGACCGCGTCACGCGGGTTGGTCACCTCCGGCGAGGAGTACTCCGGGTGGGCGTGGTCGACGTAGAGCCGCGCGCCGTTGGTGAGGATGCTGGTCGCGGCGCCGGGGTCCTCCCGGTCGAGGCGGGCCGGCCGGGCCATCGCCGTCATGCCGAGATCGGCACTCTCGGGTGCGTCCGGCGCGTCGGCACCAGGGCCGGCGGGAGCTGCCAGGAGCGGGTCGTCCGTCAGCAGGGAGGGATGGGCCGACGCGCGATCGAGCCGGAAGCCGCGGGCGTCGGCGAGCGGGTCCTCGTCGCTGTAGTCCCACAGCGTGTGGCCCTCGCCCTCGGCGACGGCGGCGTAGGCCGCCACCACATGGCTGGACAGGAGCATCGGGTTCGCGTACGGGCGCCCCGGCTCGAGGACGCCGTACTCCGTCTCGATCCCCATCACGCGGCGCACGCTCACCGAGCAAGGATAGGCGTCGCTCCGAGGGCGACCGCCGTCCGTCGATCCCCTGCCGGACGCGCCCGCCTGCTACAGGTACTGCCCCGTCGGGGTGATCGACTCGATCGTCCGGCCGCTGCCGGGGCCGAGCTTGCCCTGGACGATCGTGCGGATGAAGACGATCCGCTCACCCTTCTTCCCCGAGATCCGTGCCCAGTCGTCGGGGTTCGTGGTGTTCGGCAGGTCCTCGTTCTCCTTGAACTCCTCGACGCAGGCACCGAGGAGGTGCTCGACGCGGATCCCCCGTTGCCCGGTCGCCAGGACCGCCTTGATCGCCGACTTCTTGGCCCGGTCGACGATGTTCTGGATCATCGCCCCGGAGCTGAAGTCCTTGAAGTACAGGACCTCCTTGTCGCCGGAGGCATAGGTGACCTCGAGGAACTGGTTCTCGGGGCTCTCGGCATACATCCGCTCGACGGTGCGCTCGATCATCGCCGCGACCGTCGTCGCGGTGTCGCCGCCGTGCTCGGCGACGTCGTCCTGGTGCAGCGGGAGGTCGGCCAGCAGGTACTTCGCGAAGATGTCCTTGGCCGCCTCGGCGTCCGGCCGCTCGATCTTGATCTTCACGTCGAGACGTCCCGGCCGCAGGATCGCCGGGTCGATCATGTCCTCGCGGTTGGAGGCACCGATGACGATGACGTTGTCCAGCCGCTCGACGCCGTCGATCTCCGCCAGCAGCTGCGGAACGATCGTCGTCTCGACGTCGGAGGAGATACCCGTCCCGCGGGTACGGAACAGGGACTCCATCTCGTCGAAGAAGACCACGACGGGTGAACCCTGAGATGCCTTCTCCCGTGCGCGGGCGAAGATCAGCCGGATGTGCCGCTCCGTCTCGCCCACGTACTTGTTGAGCAGCTCGGGGCCCTTGATGTTGAGGAAGTAGCTCGTCCCGGGAGTGCCGTCCGGCGAGCGCCCCCTGGTCTCGGCGAGCGACCGGGCGACGGCCTTGGCGATCAGCGTCTTCCCGCATCCGGGAGGGCCGTAGAGGAGCACACCCTTGGGCGCCCGCAGCCCGTGCTCGCGGTAGAGCTCCGGGTGCGAGAACGGGAGCTCGACGGCATCGCGGATCTGCTCGATCTGGGACCCGAGCCCACCGATGTCCTCGTAGGTGATGTCCGGCACCTCCTCCAGGACCAGCTCCTCCACCTCGGAGCGAGGGATGCGCTCGAAGACGAACCCGGAGCGGGTCTCGACGGTCAGCGCGTCGCCGACCCGGACGGGGCTGTCCAGCAGGGCGCCGGCGAGCCGGACGACACGCTCGTCGTCGGAGCGGCCGACGACCAGCGCACGGTCGTGGTCGAGCAGCTCCTTGACGGTGACGATCTCGCCGACCATCTCGTAGGCGCCGACCTCGACGACCGTCAACGCCTCGTTGAGCTTGACCTCCTGGCCGGGGCGCACCGTCGACAGGTCGACGGCCGGCGAGGCCTGCACGTGCATCTTGCGACCGGCGGTGACGATCTCGACAGAGCCGTCCTCGCGCGCGGCGAGGAAGGTCGCGAAGGTGGCCGGCGGCTTGCCGAGGTCCTCGAGCCGCTGCTGCAGCTCGACGATGGTGTCGCGCGCCTGGCGGAGCGCCTCGGCGAGGCGCTCGTTCTTCAGCCCGAGCGCGTCCGCGCGCCGCGCGGAGTCGGCAGCTGCTGACCAGGGTCGGTAGGCGTCGTCGCCCTGAGGGGTGGAGTGATCCGGCGTCTGGCTCATGGTGCCTCCCGCTGCAAGTACGGCCCAGCCTAGGTGCACGCCCCGACACGGGCGCGTCGGCTCCGGGCTGTGGGTCGCGCCCTACTGCTGCGCGTCGTCCTCGGGGTCGACCTCGTCCGGCGCACCGGAGGGCACCGGCCCGGCTCCGAGATCACGGCGGACCCGGCGGACCTTCTTGTCCGAGACCGCCCGCTCACCGAGCTCCTCCGAGGTCCACTCGGTGTCGACGGGATAGCCCTTCGACGGCCGGCGGCGGCGCTCGGGCACAGGCACTCCCTGAGCCATCCGGCGGGTGATGAGCAGGAAGCCCGTGTGACCGACCATCCGGTGGTCGGGACGAACGGCGAGGCCTTCCAGGTGCCAGGTGCGGACCATCGTCTCGAAGGCCTGCGGCTCGGTGAACCGGCCGTCGTCGCGAAGGTCCTCGGCGAGCCGCGACAGCTGGGTTGTCGTGGCGACGTAGGCGACGAGCACCCCGCCGGGCGCGAGCGCGCCGGCGACGGCCTCGACGTTCTCCCACGGAGCGAGCATGTCGAGCACGACGCGGTCGACGGAGCCCTCCGGGAGGGCGTCCAGGACGTCGGCGAGGTCCCCGAGGCTCAGCGTCCACGCGGGATGGGGTCCGCCGAAGAAGCCCTCGACGTTCGCGCGGGCGATGGCGGCGAAGTCCTCCCGGCGCTCGATCGAGTGGAGAGATCCCGCGTCGCCGACGGCCCGCAGCAGGTTCAGCGTGAGCGCCCCGGAACCGACCCCGGCCTCCACGACGCGAGCGCCAGGGTAGATGTCGGCCATCGCGACGATCTGGCCGGCGTCCTTCGGGTAGACGACAGCCGCACCGCGCGGCATCGAGAGCGTGTAGTCCGCGAGGAGCGGACGCATCGCGAGGTAGGCGGTACCACCGGAGGAGGTGACGACGCTCCCCTCCGGCTGCCCGATCAGCGCATCGTGCTGGAAGTAGCCGCGGTGGGTGTGGAAGGACGCCCCGGCGGCGAGGGTGATGGTGTGCAGGCGACCGCGCGGGTCGGTGAGCTGGACGCGCTCGCCCTCGCGCAGGGGGCCGCGCCGCAACGCGGCACCGGTGGCCTCGGCCGGCGCGGGCATCGGGGGGGTGGTCATCGCCAGGAGTCTAGGTCCCCGGACGCATCGCCCTGGCGACGTCGGCCGTCCGGAGCAGGCCGACCACGCGGCCGTTCGCCGTCACGGCCAGCACGGCCGTCGCCTGGGCGTGCGCGGCGACCGCTGCCAGCGCTGTGCGGCCGGTCAGGGCGACGTCGACGGCGGCCCCCGGCGGGAGCGGGACCCCGACGGCCGCGAGCGAGACGGTGTCCCTGCGCTCCTGGGGCACTGCCGCGAGCGCCGACATGTCGACGTAGCCGACCGGTGCACCGTCCTCGGCGAGCAGGACGACCTGGGGCATCGGGTCGCCGAGCCGGAAGGCCGCCGCCACCGGGGCCGTCAACGGCAGGACGACCGCCGGCAGGGACAGGGTGCGCAGCGTGATCGCGTCGATCGCGACCTCGACCCGCGCGCCCTTCCTCGCCTGGACCGCTCCGGTCCACAGGAACCCGGCGATCATCGCTCCCCACACGACCTGGGTGAGGTCGGGCGCGCGGCCGGAGAGGAAGGCGGGGACGAGCACCCAGGCGACCACCCCGAGCGAGACGACGTGCCCGGCCCATGCCGCGATCGTGGTCCCGGTCGCCCGCCGTCCGGTCGCGGCCCAGATCGCCGACTCCAGCACCCGCCCGCCGTCGAGCGGGAGGCCGGGCAGCAGGTTGAACACCCCGACGAACCCGTTGGTCAGCGCCGCGACGACGAGCAGGGCCGCCCCGGCACCCGTGACCGGGAGCGCCGTCCACGCACCGAAGGCGAGCAGGCCGATGACGATGTTGGTCGCGGGCCCGGCGGCGGCGACGAGGGCTGATGCGGCCGGACCCGGGGCGTTCTCGGCGAACTCCGTGTGCCCGCCCATCAGCGTGAGCACGATCTGGCGGACCGCCATCCCCCGGCGACGGGCGACCGCTGCATGCGCGAGCTCGTGAAGGAAGGTGGAGCCGAAGAGCATGAGGACGGCGGCGAGGGACAGCAGCGTGGCGCCCGCGAGCCCGGCGGCCCCGGGACCGGGCAGGTAGCCGCGTGCGGTCGGGTAGAAGAGCACCGTGAGGACGACGGCCGCGACCAGCCAGCCCGGCGAGAGGACGACGGGCACGCCGGCCGCCCGGCCGATCACCCAGCCCTTGCCCTGCTCACCTCCGGCCACAGGCACACCCTACGGTCCCGGTCACCGGTGGCCGGGAGCGGCCGCGACGGGGTGTCGGGGGCAGGCCGTAGCCTGCCGGGGTGAGCACCGACCCGCCCGTCCCCGACGACACCTCCGACGCCAGGCGGCGGAGCAGGCCAGGGCTCTCGCCGTCCCGCGCGAACGACTACCTGCAGTGCCCTCTGCTCTTCCGCCTCAGGGTGATCGATCGCCTTCCGGAGCCGCAGTCGGCGGCCGCCGTCCGCGGCACGATGGTGCACGCCGTGCTCGAGGGCCTGTTCGACCTGCCCGCGGGGCAACGGACCCACGAGGCGGCGGTCGCGGCGCTCCCGGCGGTCTGGGAAGCGCTCGTCCAGCAGGAGCCGGCACGCCGGGAGGTCCTCGCCGACCCCGCGGACCTCGAGCCATGGTTCGCGCCGGCGCGCGCCCTCCTCGCGACCTACTTCACGCTCGAGGACCCGAACCGGCTGCAGCCGGCCGAGCGCGAGCTCTCGGTGCGGATCCAGCTCGAGGACGATCTCGAGCTGCGTGGCATCGTCGACCGTCTCGACATCGCTCCCGACGGCGCCCTGCGCGTCGTCGACTACAAGACGGGACGCTCGCCACGGGCCGGCTACGAGAGCGGTGCGCTGTTCCAGATGCGCTTCTACGCCCTGCTCCTCGCCCGTCTGCGCGGTCGCGTCCCGGCGATGCTCCAGCTGATCTACCTCGGCGACGGCGTGGTCGTGCGTCATGCGCCCGACGAGGCTGAGCTCGAGTCGACCGAACGGCGCGTCCGTGCCATCTGGGGCTCGGTCACGAGCTCGGCCCGAGAGGGCAGCTGGCCGCCGAAGAAGGGCCCGCTCTGCGGATGGTGCGCCCACCAGGCCCACTGCCCTGCCTTCGGCGGGACGCCGCCGCCGCTGGACCCTGACCGCGTCGAGGTGGCGATCGGGGTCCGTCCCGAGGCCTGAGGTCGCGGCGACGGGCTCAGGGCAGCTCGAGGACCTCGCCCGCACGGATCCGGCAGAGCTCAGCGAGCCCGACGCCCGCCAGGCTCGTCGCACGGCTGAGGCCGGGAGACCGCAGCACGGGCACCAGGTGCTCGACGCCGAGCGTGCGCGCTCCGGAGGCCAGCGCCGATGAGATCCCTGGGGGTGAGTCCTCGATCGCGACGCAGTCCGCGGGGCTCGCTCCGAGCGTCGCCGCGGCACGGAGGTAGGCCTCAGGGTGCGGCTTGCCCTGCTCGACGTCGTCACCGGTCACGACCGCGGCGAAGGTCCCCGCCGGGACGTGCGAGAGGACGGCGTCGGCGAACCGTCGGTAGGACATCGTCACCAGGGCGCACGGCACGCCGGCCGCGCGCAGCTCGGCGAGCAGCTCCCGGACGCCGGGCTGCCACTGCACCGAGGTCCGGACCCCGGCGATCACCTCGTCGAGCATCAGCTCGACGATCTCCTGCGCCGGCAGGTCGACCCCGTGCCCCTGGAGCACCCGCGCGGAGTCGAGCAGTGCCGAGCCCACCAGCCCGATGGCGTCCTCGTGCGTCCAGCTGCCACCGTGGCGCCGCACGAGCGTCGTCTCGGCCGCCATCCAGTGCGGCTCGGTGTCCACAAGCGTCCCGTCCATGTCCCACAGGACTGCCGCCGGGAGCTCACCGGCCGACGCCGGCTGAGCCGCCTCGACGGGGGCAGGGACGACGAGGTGCACCGGGTCAGTCTAGGTCCGCCTGCCGCTCGGTCCCGGTCAGAGCACCTACCCTGGAGCCATGAGTCCAGCTCGTCACGGCGCATCCCCCCTCCCCGGCCCGATCCTCTTGGCCGCCTTCGAGGGGTGGAACGACGCCGGCTCCGCAGCGAGCTTCGCGCTGGCGCACCTCGGTGAGCTCTGGGACACGGAACAGGTCGACGAGCTCGACCCCGAGGAGTACCACGACTTCCAGGTCAACCGTCCGCAGGTGAGCTTCGGCCCCGACGGGACCCGGGAGATCGCCTGGCCGTCCACCACGGTCAGCGTCGCCACCCGGCCCGACCGCGAGACGATCGTGCTCGTCCAGGGCATCGAGCCGTCGATGCGATGGCGGCGCTACGCCTCGGAGGTCCTTGACGCCGCCGAGCGCCTCGGCGTCAGGACGGTCATCACGCTCGGGGCTCTCCTGGCCGACGTCCCGCACACCCGACCGATCCCGGTCACCGCCACCACCGACGACGTCGATCTCCAGGAGGTGCTCGGCCTCGACGCCAACACCTATGAGGGCCCGACGGGCATCGTCGGCGTCCTGCAGGACGAGGCCCGCCGACGGGGCTTCACGACCCTCTCGCTCTGGGCCGCCGTTCCGCACTACGTGGCGCACCCACCGTCGCCCAAGGCCACCCTCGCGCTCCTGACCCGCCTCGAGGAGATCTGGGGGGTCCCGATCCCGATGGCCGAGCTTCCCGAGGAGGCTGACGCCTGGAAGACCGGCGTCGACGAGCTCGCAGCGGAGGACCAGGAGATCGCCGAGTACGTCACCCAGCTCGAGGAGGCGAAGGACACCGCCGATCTCCCCGAGGCCAGCGGCGAGGCGATCGCGCGCGAGTTCGAGCGCTACCTTCGTCGGCGGGACGCTCCCGGAAGCTAGTCGCAGGACGAGGTGTCGGGTTGCTCCGCCCGCTCAGGGCTGCCGGCCAGCGCGCGACCGCGGCTCAGAGCCGGATGCCGAGCAGGGCGTCGAGCGCCCTGGCCAGGATGCCGGGAGCACCCTCGATGTTGCCACCGAGGCTCAGCGACGTGGCCGCCCAGGCGTCGACCGCACGAAGGGCGGTCGGGGCGTCCAGGTCGTCGGCGAGCGCGCGACGGATGTCATCGACGGCGGACAGGGCATCAGGGCCGCCGTTGCCGGAGACCGCTGCCCGCCACCGGTCGAGGCGCGCCACCGCCTCGGCGAGGACCTCGGGGGTCCACTCCCAGTCGCTGCGGTAGTGGTGCTCCAGCACGGCGAGCCGGACGGCCATCGGGTCGACGCCCTGCGCCCGCAGCGCAGAGACGAGCACGAGGTTGCCGAGCGACTTGCTCATCTTCGCTCCGTGGAGCCCCACCATGCCCGCATGCACCTGGACCCGCGGTCCCCGACCACCGAGCGCCCGGCTGTGCGCTGCGCTCATCTCGTGGTGCGGGAAGCAGAGGTCGCGCCCGCCGCCGAGGACGTCGAAGGACAGACCGAGGGACTGCTCGGCGATGACCGTGCACTCGATGTGCCAGCCGGGGCGCCCCGAACCGAGGGAACGCCCGTCCCAGGCGGGCTCTCCCGGTCGCTCACGGCGCCAGAGCGCGGGGTCCAGCGGGTCGTGCTTGCCCGCTCGCCCGGGGTCTCCCCCACGCTCGGCGAACAGCGCGACCGTCTCGTCGTGCGAGAGCCCGTCGAGCGCCCGGGTGCCCGGCGCGATCGACACGTCGGCGTAGACGTCGCCGAGCCCCGGCTGGGCCCCGCCTGCTCCGGGCTCGAGGTCCACCCGATAGGCGAGCCCCGTGACCAGGAGCCGCTCGACCGCGTCGACGACGGTCGGGATCGTCTCGACAGCGCCGAGGTAGGTGTCCGGCGGGAGGACCGCGAGGGCAGCCATGTCCTCGGCGAAGAGCGCCGTCTGCTCCGTCGCGAGGGTGCGCCAGTCCTCGCCCGTCGCAGCGGCGCGCTCGAGGAGGGGGTCGTCGATGTCGGTGACGTTCGAGGTGAGCCGCACCTCCAGACCGGCGTCGAGCCAGGCCCGGTGCAGCAGGTCGAAGGCGATGAAGGTCGCCGCGTGGCCGAGGTGGGTCGCGTCGTACGGGGTGATCCCGCAGACGTACAGGGTGGCGACGGGTCCGGCCGAGGCGAGGACCCGCTCGCCGGTCAGGCTGTCGTGCACGTGGACCGCATGGCCCGTTCCGGGGATCGTGGGCAGGAAGGGCGCAGGCCAGGTGAGCACGCCCGAATCCTAACGGCGACCGCGCGGGTCGGCGCCCGCACCCCGTCGCCTCAGGACCCGGTGCCCATCGGCAGCAGCGCTCCGGTCAGGAGCAGCACGACCACCAGGGCAGCGAGGCCGAGGCGGTAGATCACGAAGGGCATGAAGCTGCGGGTCGTGATGAGGCGCAGGAAGCCGATGATGACGACGTAACCGACCCCGAAGGCGATGACCCCGGCGAGGATCGTCATCGCGAGCGACGGCGTCCCTGCCGTCCCGAGGACGTCGAGGCTCGTGACGAGCTGCTGGAGCCCCGAGCCGAGGACGGCCGGGATCGCCAGCAGGAAGGAGTACCGCGCGGCCGCCTCGCGGGTGTAGCCCAGGAGCAGGCCCACCGTGATCGTGCCGCCCGACCGGGAGACCCCGGGGATGAGGGCCATCGCCTGGGCGAACCCGAGCAGGATCGCGTCGCGTCGACCCAGGTGCTCCAGGGGCTCGCGCTTGGCGCCGACCCGGTCGGCCCAGCCCAGGACCAGGCCGAAGACGGCCAGAGTCATGGCGATCAGGTACAGGTTGCGGAAGGAGCTCGTGATCACCTCCTGGAACGCCAGCCCGAGCACGACGATGGGCACCGAGCCGATCGCGATCCACCATGCCATCCGCGCGTCCGGGTCGTGCGCGCCGAGCCGCGAGGCCCGGTCGGTGCCGTGCCTGCCGAGGAGCGAGGTCCACCAGGCCACGCAGATCCGCACGATGTCCCGGCGGAAGTACAGCAGGACGGCGGCCTCGGTCCCGATCTGGGTGATCGCCGTGAAGGCCGCCCCCGGGTCGGCGTGCCCGATCAGCTCCCCGACGATGCGCAGGTGCGCGCTCGAGGAGATCGGGAGGAACTCGGTGAGCCCCTGGACGAGACCGAGGACGACGGCTTCCCACCAGTTCATGGCGCGAAGGGTAGCGCGAGGACCTGAGCAGGCCGATCACGGTGCCGTACCCTGCTCCGACATGGAGGAACGCCAGCTCGGACGGACAGGTGCCCGCGTCTCGTCGATCGGTCTCGGGACGCTCACCTGGGCCCGTGACACCGATGCCGAGACGGCAGCCGAGCTGCTGGCGGAGTTCGCGGCAGCAGGCGGGACGCTCCTCGACACCGCGGCGTCCTACGCCGACGGCGATGCCGAGGAGCTGATCGGCTCGCTCCTCGGGGTGGTCGTCGCGCGCGAGGACCTGGTCCTCTGCACGAAGGGCGGACTGCGCCGCACCCCGCACGGCCCCGTCGTCGACAGCTCACGGCGCGCCCTGCTCTCCTCGATCGACGGCTCGCTGCGCCGGCTGGGCACCGATCACGTCGACCTGTTCCTCGTCCAGCAGCCCGACGGGCGCACGCCGTCGCACGAGGTGGCAGCGACGCTGCAGCACATCGTGCAGACGGGTCGCGCCCGCTATGCGGGCCTCTCGAACCACGCCGGGTGGCGCACCGCACGGATCGGCACGCTGATGGGCGCCGAGGGCCTCGCCGCCGTCGAGGTGGAGTACTCCCTCGTCCAGCGAGAGGCCGAGCAGGAGGTCGTCCCGGCCGCGGCCGAGGTCGGTGCGGGGATCCTTGCCTGGTCCCCGCTGGGTCGCGGGGTGCTGACCGGCAAGTACCGGCGAACCGTCCCCGCCGACTCGCGCGCTGCGTCCGCGCACCTGGCGGGATTCGTCGCGCCCTACCTCGGGCCGCGGAGCAACGCCGTGGTCGAGGCGCTGGTGACCGCGGCCGAGGGATTGGGCTGCAGCCCCCTCGAGGTGGCGCTGGCCTGGCTGCTCGGCAGACCGGTGGCCTCGGCGATCGTCGGCTCCCGGACCCCGGCCCAGCTGGCACCCGTCCTCGCGCTCGACCTCGTCCTGCCCGAGGAGATCGCGTCGGCGCTGGACGAGGTCAGCAGCGACCGGCTCGCCTGAGACCAGCGGCAGTCAGTGGCTCTCGTCCTCCGCCTCGGTGCCGTCCATGATCTCGTCGTCGAGATCGTCCTCGTCCATGTCGTCGAGGTCGTCGTCGCTGTCCTCGTCGTCCTCGCCGTCCTCGTCCGCCAGGTAGAACGGCAGCGTCTCGGCGTAGACCTGCACCAGGGCGTCGTCGTAGACCTCGAAGGCGTCGGCAAGGACGTCGTAGGCGTCGTCGACACCCGGGTCCGTCTCACCCCGCCGTGAGGCGACTGCGTGGAAGTGCGCTTCGAGAGCGGCAAGGAGGCGGTCGAGCGCGGCACGCGGGTCTACGGTCATGGCACGACCGTAGCGCCGCGACGTGCACAATGGCAGTCGTCGGCAGGGCGGGAGGTACCTCGGTGGACGGTGCGGGACGAGCGGGCCGGGCGTCGAAGGACGACGTGCCCCGATCCGCGTACTACGAGTACCGCCTGGTCACCTTCGACGCGAGCACGAGCCGCGCCGACGCCAGGACGGCACTGACCGACGAGGCCGAGTACGGACGCTGGGAGCTGGCCAGGACCTCGCTCTACGCCGGTGGCCTTCGCCGGGTCTGGCTGAGACGGAAGATCATCCGGGTGCGCTCGACGCTGTGACCGCTCAGCAGGTGGCGAGCAGCCGGTCGAGCACGCGGGTCCCGAAGACGAGCGCGTCGGTCGGCACCCGCTCGTCGACGCCGTGGAACATCGCCGGGAAGTCCAGGTCGCCGTCCAGGCGCAGCGGCGCGAAGCCGTAGCCCCGGATGCCGAGCTCGGACAGGGCCTTGTTGTCCGTCCCGGCGGACAGCATGTACGGAAGCACGACGGCTCCCGGGTCCTCGGCGACGAGCGAGGCCACCATCGCGTCGACCAGGTGGCCGGCGAACGGTGCCTCGAGTGCGACGTCGCCGACGATCTCCTCGACCCGCACGCGCGGGCCGGCGAGCTCGGTGATGATGCGCCGGACCTCGGCGTCGTCGCCCGGCAGGAACCGCGAGTCGAGGACCGCCTCGGCGCGGCCGGGGATCACGTTGGCCTTGTACCCGGCCGAGAGCTGAGAGGGGTTCGCGGTGTTGCGCAGGGTGGCGCCGACGAAGCGCGCGGCCGGCCCGAGGGCGGCGACGAGCCGGTCGATCCCGCCCTCGTCCTCGGGGTCGAACGGCAGCCCGGTGAGGTCAGCCACCCCTTGGAGCAGGGCGTTGACCGTCGGGGTGAGCCGCAGGGGCCAGGGATGCGCGCCGATCCTCGCGACTGCGGCCGCGAGGTGCGTGACGGCGTTGTCGGGGTTGATCTGCGAGCCGTGGCCGGCGCGGCCCTCGGCGACAAGGCGCAACCAGCCGATGCCCTTCTCCGCCGTCTGGAGCAGGTACGCTCGGCGACCGCCGGTGCCGTCCGGGCCGGCTCCCACCTGGACGGAGTAGCCACCGACCTCGCTGATCGCCTCGGTGGCGCCCTCGAAGAGCTCCGGGCGGTTCGTCACCGCGAAGTGGGAGCCGAAGCGCCCGCCGGCCTCCTCGTCGGCGAACATCGCCAGGACGACGTCGCGCGCCGGACGCCTCCCCTCGCGCGCCATCTGCCGCACGACGGCAAGGATCATCGCGTCCATGTCCTTCATGTCGACCGCGCCGCGGCCCCAGAGCAGTCCGTCGCGCTCCTCTCCGGCGAAGGGGTCGATGCTCCAGTCCTCCGCAGCAGCGGGCACCACGTCGGTGTGGCCGTGCAGGACGAGGGCAGCACGGCTCGGGTCCGTCCCGGGAAGGCGCACGACGACGTTGGCCCGGCCCGGGGCCGCCTCGAAGAGCTCGGGGTCGAGGCCGACCTCCTGCAGGGAAGCCATCACGTACTCGGCGGCTTCGCGCTCCCCCGGGCCCTCGTTGTTGCCGAAGTTCGAGGTGTCGATCCGCAGCAGGTCCTGGCAGATCCGGACGACCTCGTCCTGGGCGGTCGGAGCGGCGGGGGCAGCCGGGGACGCGGCATCGATGGGCATGCCGCTCACGCTACCGGTCCCCGTGGGGCCGTCCGGGTACCTCAGGCCTGCGGCGCCGGGGTGAGCCCGCGTCGTGCCAGCAGCGGCTCGATGCGCGGGTCACGCCCACGCAGTGCCCGGTAGAAGTCCATCACGTCACCCGATCCGCCTCGGGACAGCAACGCCGCCCGGAACCGGTCTCCGTTCGCGCGGCTCAGACCCCCGTTCTCGCGGAACCACTCGACGGTGTCGGCATCGAGGACCTCCGACCAGAGGTAGGCGTAGTAGGCGGCGTCGTAGCCGCCGCCGAAGACGTGGTTGAAGTACGTCGAGCGGTAGCGCGGGGGGACGACGTCCAGCTGGACCTGCGCGTCCGCCAGGGCGGAACGCTCGAACGCCTCGACGGCGTCGACGTCCGTCGGGACCTGGTCGGCGGTGAGCCGGTGCCACGCCTGGTCGAGGAGCGCGGCCGCGAGGTACTCCGTGGTCCCGAAGCCCTCGTTGAACTGCCGGGAGGCGAGCAGCGCGTCGATCCAGGGGGACGGGATCGGCTCCCCCGTCGCATGGTGGACGGCGAAGTGCGCGAGGATGCTCGGCTCCCAGGCCCACATCTCGTTGACCTGGGACGGGAACTCGACGGCGTCACGCGGCACCTCGGTGCCCGACTGGGACGGCAGCCGCACGTCGGAGAGCAGTCCGTGCAGGGCGTGGCCGAACTCGTGGAAGAGCGTGATGACCTCGTCCCAGGTGAGCAGGGTGGGCTCACCGGCCGGCGGGCGCGGGATGTTGAGGTTGTTGACGATCACCGGCTTCTCGCCGAGGAGGTGGTTCTGGTCGACGAGGTTGTTCATCCATGCGCCACCTCGCTTGGACTCCCGCGTCCACCAGTCGGCCAGGAAGAGGCCCATCGGGGCGCCGTCGGCGTCGCGCACCTCGAAGACCCGGACGCTCGGGTGGTAGCCGACGAGGTCGGGGCGCTCGGCGAACGTGAGGCCGTAGAGCTCGGTCGCCGCCCGGAACACCCCCTCGTGCACGACCCGCTCGAGCTCGAGGTACGGGCGGAGCGCGGCGTCGTCGAGGGCATAGCGCGCCCGGCGGACGCGCTCGGCGTAGAACTGCCAGTCGGCGGCCTCCAACGTCGCCCCGGGCTCGTCGGCCCGCAGCGCGAGCTCGAGGACGGCGGCTTCCAGCCTCGCGTTCGCGGCGGCTGCCGGGCCGAGAGGCCTGAGCATCGCTTCGACGGCGGCCGAGGTCGCCGCCGTGCCGTCCTCGGCGACGTAGGCGGCATGGTGCTCGTAGCCGAGGAGGGCGGCACGCTCGGCCCGCAGCCGGGCGACCTCGAGGAGGGTGGCCCGGGTGTCGTGCTCGCCCTCGGCTCCGCGCACCGTCGAGGCCGCCAGCAGCCGGCGCCGCACGTCACGGCTGGTGAGGTTGGCCAGCAGAGGCTGCTGGGTCGGCAGGATGAGCTCGAGGAGCCAGCCCGTCTCGTGCCCGCGGTCGGCGGCGGCCTGCCGCGCAGCGGCGATCGCGTCCGCCGCGAGACCGTCGAGCTCGGCCTCGTCCTCGACGAGCAGCGCGCGGGAGTTCTGGTCGGCGAGCAGCACCCGACCGAAGGTGGTCTCGAGCGTGCTGATCCGCGAGTTCAGCTCGCGCAGCCGAGCCTGGGTCGGCTCGCCGGCCGCGGCGCCGGCCCGGACGAGGTCCTGGCGCAGCGTGTGCAGGAGATAGGCCGCATCGGCGGGCAGCTCGACATCGCCTGCGTCGACCCGAGCCGCGAGCACCTCGAGCCGGTCGTAGAGCCGGCGGTCGAGGTAGATCGCGTCGTGGTGCTCCGAGAGCCGCGGGGCGATCTCCTCCTCTAGGGCGTCGAGCTCGGGGGTGCTGTCCGCGCTCGACTGGTTGAAGAAGACGGCTGAGACGCGGGACAGCAGCCGGCCGGAGCGCTCCAGGGCGAGCAGCGTGTTCTCCTCGGTGGGCTCACCGGAGGCGAGGATCGCCTCGACCTCGGCGCGGTGCTCCGCCATGCCCGCCTCGAACGCGGGAAGGACGTGCTCCACCCGGATCGCCGCGAAGTCGGGCAGCTGGTACGGCAGGGTGGAGGGCGCGGCGAAGGGGTTCGAGGCATCGAGAGGCATGGCGTCATCCTCTCAGGACGGAACGCGCCACGCCCGCGGGCCATCCCCCGGGCGCGGCGTGGGGCACGTCAGGTGGGACGGACGGCAGCAGCGCGGCGTGGCGCGTCGGTCGGCCAGGGCTCGCGCGGTTCGCGCGGGTCGTCGCGCAGGAGCGTCGCGAGCCAGGAGTCGACCCGTGTCCCCCGTTGAGCGGCGAACCCGCGGACAGTGCCCTCCATCCGGAAGCCGGCTCGCCACGCGAGCCGGCGGGAGGGCCAGTTGCCGACGTACGCCACCCACAGGACGTGCTCCAGGGCGAGTCCTCCCGGCGCGAAGGCGTGATCGAGGACGAGGTCGACGGCCCGGCTCGCCACTCCTCGCCCGCGCGCCCAGCCGGCGAGCCAGCAGCCGATCTCCGCGGAGCCGTCGCCGAGACCGTGGAGCCCGATCATCCCCGCGAACGGCTGCTCCGCCCCGAGCTCCCGGATCGCCCAGTTGAGGTTCGTGCCCGTCGCCCAGCCGTCGGCGACCATCGAGGAGATGAACCCCGTGGCGTGCTCGGGAAGGTACGGGAGCGGCAACGGCGTCCACGCCGTGACCTCAGGGTCCTGACAGGCGAGCGTCATCACCGGGACGTCTCCCTGCTCCGGAGGCTCGAGGAGGAGGACACCGTCGCTGAGCTCGACCAGATCCATGTACGGATGATATTGACGCGCGGCAGCGAGGGGCCGAGGATCTCTCTCCGGAGGTCTCGCCATGGGCACGAGGGACGAGTACGCCGCCCTCCTGTGCGCCATCCCCGCAGACCAGTGGGAGGAGCTTCTCGCCCTGCACAGCGGACTCCCCGGCCCCCGAGGCAACCTTGAGCTCCTTGCGGCCGTCGGCGACATCGCACCAGCGCAACGGTTGCGGGCCTGGAGCGCCGCGCCGGACGAGTACCTCGCGGCGTGCGGCACGGCAGGGCTCGGGCGCCTCGTCCTCGAGCGCGACGAGGCCGTCCCCCGAGCGGTCGATCTGCTTCGCCTGCGCGCGTCGGACGGGCGCTGGCGGGTGCGGGAGGCCGTCGCGATCGCCCTGCAGCGGATCGGGGACGGCGACCCCCGGCTGGTGCGGGAGATCACCGACGGGTGGACCGCGGGCTCGCCGTACGAGCTGCGCGCCGCCGTCGCCGGCCTCTGCGAGCCCCGGCTCCTGCGCGACGGGGAGCTCGCTGCCCACACGCTCCGGGTCCTCGACCTGGCGACCGCCCACCTGCACCGCCTCGCCCCTGCCCGTCGTCACGATGCTGACGTCCGGACGTTGCGGAAGGGACTCGCGTACGCATGGAGCGTCGCGGTGGCCGCGAGCCCGTCCTGCGGAGCCCCGATGCTCGAGCGCTGGGCCGCCATCGACGACCCGGACGTGCGCTGGCTCGTGCGGCAGAACCTCACGAAGGCCCGTCTGCGGCGAGCGGACCCTGACGCCGTGGCGCGGATGGCGGCGGCGCTCGGTGCGCCGCCGCCATCCGCACGTGATGCTCAGCCGACGAGCAGCTCGTCGGCGGCGCCGACGGTGTAGCCGTGCGCCTCGGCGACGGCGAGGTTGAGCAGGGCGCCTTCGTGCGTGGTCAGCCCGGCGGCCAGTGCGGAGTCGGCGGCGAGCGCTGCCCGCCAGCCACGACCCGCGAGCGCGCTCAGGTAGGGCAGCGTGGCGTTGGTCAGCGCCGCCGTCGAGGTCGCGGGCACCGCCCCAGGCATGTTCGCGACGCAGTAGAACGTCGAGTCGAAGACCCGGAACGTCGGCTCGGCGTGCGTCGTGGCGTGGGTGTCCTCGAAGCAGCCGCCCTGGTCCACGGCGATGTCCACCAGCACGGAGCCGGCCCTCATCCGGGAGACGAGCTCGTGCGAGACGAGCTTCGGCGCCTTGGCCCCCGTGACGAGCACGGCACCGATGACGAGGTCGGCGCCCAGCACCTCCTGCTCGATCGCGTAGGCGCTCGACGCCAGCGTGCGCACCCGGCCGCCGTAGACCATGTCCAGCTCACGCAGCCGCGGCAAGGAGACGTCGAGGACGGTGACCTCCGCCCGCAGGCCCACGGCGATGTCCGCCGCGTGACGTCCTGCCACCCCGCCACCGAGGACGACGACCGTCGCCGGTGCGACCCCCGGCACCCCGCCGGGGAGCAGGCCCCGACCGCCCTCGCTGCGCATCAGGTGGTAGGCGCCGACCTGCGGGGCGAGCCGCCCGGCGACCTCGCTCATCGGCGCGAGGAGCGGAAGCGAGCCGTCGGCCAGCTGGACCGTCTCGTAGGCGACGGAGGTGGTCCCGGCGGCCAGCAGGGCGTCGGTGCAGACCTGGTCGGCCGCGAGGTGCAGGTACGTGAACAGGACCTGGTCGCGGCGCAGCAGCCCGTACTCCGAGGCGATCGGCTCCTTGACCTTGCAGACGAGCTCGCTCGCCCAGACCTCCTCGGCCGTCGCGACGATGCGTGCACCGGCGGCGAGGTACTCCTCGTCCGCGATGGCCGAGCCGAGGCCGGCCCCTGCCTGGACCAGGACGTCGTGCCCCTCGGCCACGAGGCGGTGCGCCCCGGCCGGGGTCAACGAGACGCGGTACTCGTGGACCTTGCGCTCCGTGGGGATGCCGATCTGCATGGGAGTCTCCGACGCGGGGAAGCGGGTGTGGCGGACCTCACAAGTCTGAAGTATCGAATGTTTCCGATGGGTGAATCGGCAGAAGATTCGGTATAGTCACCCCATGTCTCTCACTTCACCGAACCCGTCAGCTCACGGTGGCGGTGCTCCGAAGAATCTTCGGCGTCCGGCCCTCGACGAGGTCGACCGCGAGATCCTGCGGATCCTGCGTGCTGAAGCCCGCACCCCGAACAACGCCATCGCCGCGGCCGTCGGGATCGCCCCCTCCACCTGCCTGGCCCGCGTGACGGCGCTGCGCGAGAACGGGGTGATCCGCGGATTCCACGCCGATATCGACCCGGCGGCGCTCGGGCACCACCTGCAGGCGATGATCGCCGTCCGGGTGCAGGCCACCTCTCGGGCCAACCTCGCCCCCCTCGCGCACCGGATCGCACGCCAGCCCGAGGTTCTCGACCTCTACTTCGTCGCGGGTGCCGACGACTTCCTCGTGCATGTGGCAGCGCGCGACACCGAGGCGCTACGGGCATTCGTCCTCGACCAGCTCTCCGCCAGGCCGGAGATCTCCTACACCGAGACGAGCCTGATCTTCGAGCACCTCAACGCCTCGGTCAGCGAACCGACGGTCGAGCCTGCCGTCCCAGGCGGCCGGCCGGCTCCGGTCCGCGAGGGACGCCGATGAGCGGTGCCGTGGGGCGCCTGCGCTCCGTCCGACGCCGGCTCTTCGACGGTCTGCTCGGCATCCCGGTCAGCTACATCGTCGGCGGTGCGCTGCTCGGCGTGCTGGTCCTGCCCGTCGCGGAGGCCGTCGACGGCGGCCCCGACCTCGCGACGATCGAGGTCGCCCGCAGCGCCCTGCCGGCCATCGGCGGCGCGACCCTCTCGTTGGCCGGGTTCGTGCTGACGATCACCACCTTGGGCCTTCAGCTCGGTGCCTCCACCTACGCCCCGCGCATGATCGACCAGCTCAGGCGCGACCGACTGCTCCGGCACACCCTCGGCGCCGCCCTCGGGACCTTCACCTTCGCCGTCGTCGTGCTGCTCGCCATGCGCAGCTCGCATCCCGCGGCCGCCACGCCAGCGACGCTCGTGGCGATCGTGGGGGCGATCGCCACCGTCCTGCTCTTCATCGCCCTGCTCGATCGGCTCATCGGCTCCCTGCGCCCCGGGCAGGTTCTCGGGCGCCTGACCCGCACCGCCCTGACCCTGGCGACCTCGGCCTACCCCGAGGAGATGTCCGGGACCGGGGGGCCCGATGCCGAGGAGGAGCGCGGCGGAGCGCTACCGGACGTGGCGGTCGTCGACCACGGCGCGGTCAGTGGGCCCGGTGCGGTGTGGCGGCGAGCACCGGGCGGCTGCGTGATCGACCTCGACGCACGATCGCTGGTGGCGGCCGCGAAGCAGCACGACGTCTGCCTGACGCTGACCCTGCCAGTCGGCGCCTTCCTGCAGACCGACGAGGTCGTCGCGGTCGCCGTCGATGCGGGGACGGGGCTGCCACGGCCAGTGGACGACACACTCACCGCCACCGTCGTGAACGCCCTGGAGATCGCCGACGACCGCACGACGCACGCCGACCCGTCACTGCCTCTGCGCCTCGTCGTGGACGTCGCCCTGCGGGCCCTCTCCCCCGGGGTCAACGACCCGACGACGGCCGCGCAGGCGATCGAGCACGTCGAGCAGATCCTGCTGACGCTCGCTGGCCGGCGACTGGGTACGCGGACGATGCGCGACGACGACGGAGTGGTACGGCTGCGGGTCCCTGCGCCCGGCTGGGAGGCGCTGGTGGACCTCGGCTACCGCGAGATCCTGTCCGCCGGGACCGACCGGCAGACCGGTCGGGCCCTCGCGCGCAGCCTGGCACGTCTCTCCGCGCGCGTGCCCGCCCAGCGACGCCCCGCGGTCGACCTGATCGCGTCGTCGGCACGGCAGGTCGGCGCCGCCACCTGACTCGGGGATCGGGTCCGTGGCCGGAGCAGGCCGCAATGCTCGTCGTGAACCCGGCCCGTCGCACGGTCGACGCCACCCACCGGACCTCGCCGACCGCTCGACGACTCAGGGCCGCCGAGCGCTGCCGCTGAGACCCGGCAGGACGAAGGTCAGGAGGTCCGGGGCCCCTGGACCGGGACCGTCGTGGCCGCCTGATCCACCAGCGCGCGGATCTCAGCCTCGCGGAAGCGGCGGTGCCCCCCGAGCGTCCGGACCGTGGAGAGCTTTCCCGCCCTGGCCCAGCGGGCGACGGTCTTCGGGTCCACCCGGAAGAGCGCTGCCACCTCGCCCGGTTTCAGGAGCGCCTCGTCCCCTGCCGACTCCCGGGCGCCGAGCGTGGGCGCAGCGGTCAGGACGGTTCGTGGCTTCCAGCTCATCGTGGACCCTTTCGTCCGGAGCACCGGCGGCGCTGCCTCGACCACGGTCCCGGCCGCCGCACCATCGCGGCGGCAATGTCCGGCTAAGGCTTCACTAAGGCTGCCACTTTGCCCGGAACGGTCCGGCGGGCGGCGGTCAGAGCACGGGCTGGTCCGCCAGCTGCCGGAGCACGTCGAGCAGGATCCGGTTGAACGCCGTCGGTGCGTGGGAGTTGACGTCGTGGCCGGCGCCGGGGACCACGTGCAGCTGAGCGCTCGGGACGGCGCGGTGGAACTGGCGTTGCTGCAGCCGCAGGGGGTCGCGGCTCCCGTTGACCAGCCACACGGGCAGCGTGAGCCGGCCCAGGTCAGCTGCGCAGGAGTAGCCGTGCATGGCCTCGAGCATGTCCGCGACGACATGCCAGGTACCGGTGGGCCGGAAGGTGTCAGCGATCAACGAGCTCGCCGTGCGGTAGGCCAGCAGCGGCTTGCCGGCGATCTCCGTCGAGCAGCCCGAGAGCACGACCCCGGCGAGCTTGTGCTGCTCCTTCGCAGCGTAGGCGAGCGAGGTGTAGCCCCCGAGCGAGAGACCGACCAGCAGTGGCGGCCGGACGCAGGCCACGACCGCCCGATCGATGGTCTCCATGGCGCCGGCGAGCGTGAAGCGCTCATCGGTCCGCACGCCGTGCCCCGGCAGGTCGACGGCCGTGGTCAGGTGCCCGGTGCGGCGTAGCGCGTCCTCCTGGGACTCCCAGATCACCGAGGAGGTCCTGGTCCCGTGGACGAGCACGATCGGGATGATGTCGGTCACCTGCCTGCCGTTCGACCTCGCGGCGTCGATCGATCGCACGGGACCGGCCGACCCCGCCGAGGCCACCATCGTCTCACCGTGCGCACGATCGGGCCCGGTCGCTGGCACCTGGTCGGCACGACGCCTCCGGCCGCGAGAACGGTGACGCCCGATGTCCGGAAGCGGAGTGCGCTCCCCTGCCGAGGGCGCCTAGGTTGACCGGCATGCCCACCGCACCCGCCTCCGTGTCTCCGACGAGCGCCGTCGTCGACCGTGTGGTCCTCGCCTGTCGCGCGATGGTCGCCGCGGGCGGACCGCTACCGGCTCAGAGCCTCGCGGACCTCACCACGACGAGCAGCCGACAGCTCGGCAGGGACTTCCAGTCGGTCATCGGTGTGCCGCCCCGCGCGTTCGGGGCTGCCGTGCGCACCGGCGAGGCCCGGATCCTGCTGCGCGACCTCGGGCAGGTGACGGACGCCGTCTTCGCCGCCGGCTACTCCGTCCGCGGCTTCTACGAGGAGGCCGGCCCGACGCTCGGGATGCCGCCGCGGAGCTTCGCAGCGGGGGCTCCGGCCGAGCTGTTGCGCTGGACGACGGTCCGCACCGACCTCGGCTGGGTCATTGCCGTCGCCGCGGACCTCGGCCTCGCCGACGTGCGGATCGGCCCCGACGCCGACGTCCTCATCGCGACCATCGCCGCCGAGTACCCGCACGCCCGGCTCGAGCGGAGCGACACGGACCTCGCCGACGTCGCGGACGCCCTGCGGGCGATGACGGCGGGCCGGCCCGGGGTGGCCGACCTCCCGCTCGAGCTGCGCGGGACGGCCTTCCAGGCCACCGTCTGGTCGGCGCTGCGCCGCATCCCCGTCGGGGAGACCAGGACGTACACGCAGGTCGCGCAGGAGATCGGCGCACCGAGGTCGGTCAGGGCGGTCGCCAGGGCCTGCGCGACGAACCGGCTGGCCCTCGTGGTGCCGTGCCACCGCGTGGTGCGGTCCGACGGCTCGCTCGGCGGCTACCGTTGGGGACTGGAGGTCAAGGCTCGACTTCTCGACCTCGAGCGGGCGGCCGCCGGGTGAGCCGTCGCTCCTGGGTCCCCGGCTTCCTGGTCCTCGCCGTCATCTGGGGCTGCTCGTTCGCGTTCATCAAGATCGGGCTGCGAGCGCTGACCGTCGTCCAGGTCGCTTCGGGACGGCTCGTGCTCGGTGCGCTGACCCTCCTGG
Organism: Actinomycetales bacterium; assembly: GCA_038223605.1. Taxonomy (GTDB): domain Bacteria; phylum Actinomycetota; class Actinomycetes; order Actinomycetales; family Cellulomonadaceae; genus Actinotalea. The sequence continues at coordinate 104,920 of JBBRGX010000001.1, forward strand.
CGATCAGCGCGGTCACCCGGACGCACCTGCCGCGGCGGCTGAGCACCTGGGGGCACCTCGCGGTCGTCGGGGCGCTGTCGAACGCGATCCCGTTCACGCTCTTCGCCTACGGCGAGCAGCAGGTGACCTCGGTGCTCGCCGGGCTGATCAACGCCGCCACCCCCCTGGCGACGCTCGCCGTGATCCTCGCGGCGTTCCCCGAGGAGCGGCCGACCCGGGAGCGGGTGACCGGGATGCTCGTCGGCTTCCTCGGGGTGGTCCTGCTCACCGGGGCCTGGGAGGGCTTCAGCCGCGCGGAGGGGCTCGGCGTCCTCGCCCTGGTCGGCGCGATCCTCTGCTACGGCGTGACCTTCCCCTACGCGAAGCGCTACCTCTCACCGAGCGGCGAGGGACCGATCGCGCTGGCCACGGGCCAGGTGCTGCTCGGTGCGAGCCTCACCCTCCCGATGCTGGCGTGGACCGGCCTCGAGCTCGTCGGCCCGCTGACCCCCGCAGTGGTCTGGTCGATGCTCGGGCTCGGCGCACTTGGCTCCGGGGTCGCCTACGTCCTGAACTTCCGGGTCATCGAGGCCGCCGGCAGCGCCGTCGCGAGCACGGTGACCTACCTGACGCCCGTCGTGGCCGTCCTGCTCGGTGTGCTCGTGCTGCACGAGCGGCTCACCTGGTACGAGCCCGTCGGCGGGCTCGTCGTCGTGCTCGGCATCGCGCTCAGCCAGGGCCGGCTGCGTCGCCTCCCGGTCCGCCGAGCGGCCGTGCGTGGGCCGGCTGCCGATCGCGCTGCCGGATGACGCACGGCTGAGTCTGCGCGGCTCGACCTCTCAACGCAGCGGCACCGCGGCCGATCACCCCTGTGACCGACGTCCCGCTCCCTGAAGGGCAACCCATGCTCAGCATCCTTCTTCCGGCTGCGCGTCGTAGCACTCCCGACGAGGCACAGACGTGCTGGGGCGACCTGCGCGTGGCACTGGCGTCGATCGCCGCCTACGCGCCCGGGGTCGACGTGGTCGTGGGGTGGAACGGCCTCGAGGAGCCCAAGGATCTGCCGCCAAACCCCCAGGTCCGGCTCATGCGCCAGGCTCCCGGCATCACGACCGGCTCGGAGGCGTGGAACTGGTGCGCGGCTCAGACCGATGCCGACGAGCTCCTGATCCTCGGCGACGACTGCGTCCTGCACCCCGACTCGGTCCGACTCCTGCTCGAGGACGTGGGGATCGCCGACCGCGCGGACCTGGGCGGCGGGCTGGGCTTCGTGGGGGCACGTTCGAACTTCGTCAAGGGTCAGCAGAACATCCGCTCGGCGAACGACGCCACGCAGCTCGGGATCCAGTTCGACTCCGAGGAGCGGATCCTCGCGACGGACATGGTCGTTCCGGTCGCGGCATGGATCCGGCACGAGACGTTCGACGTCGTCGGAGGCTTCCCTGCCACCAACTGGTTTGCCGACGACGTCATGTGCTGGGACCTCTGGAACCTCGGCTACCGGCACCTGATCAGCCGCGCCTACGTCCACCATGTCGGTCAGCGCGCGACGGCTCAGGGCAAGTCCTCCGAGATCCTGCTCGAGGAGGGCATCGCCTGGCTCCGCGCGAACCGACCGGACTTCCTCGAACAGAAGCTCGGCCTGGCGGCGTGAGCGACGCAGACCTCGTCGTCGTCGGAGCGGGCCTGTTCGGGCTCACCGTCGCCGAACGCTGCGCAACCGAGCTCGGGCTGCGGGTCCTCGTCCTGGACAAGCGGCAGCACATCGGCGGCAATGCCTGGTCGGAGGTCGAGCCCACCACCGGGATCGAGGTCCATCGGTACGGCGCGCACCTGTTCCACACCTCGAACGAGCGCGTCTGGGACTACGTCCAGCGGTTCACCCGGTTCACCGACTACGTGCACCGGGTTCGTACCGTGCACCGTGGTGAGGTCTACCCGATGCCGATCAACCTCGGCACGATCAACCAGTTCTTCCGCTCGGCCCTGGGTCCGGATGCGGCTCGGGCCCTCGTCGCGCGCGATGCCGCAGAGATCGGCGACCGCCTACCGAGCAACCTCGATGAGCAAGGGGTCTCGCTCATCGGTCGGCCGCTGTACGAGGCGTTCATCCGCGGATACACCGCCAAGCAGTGGCAGACCGACCCGCGCGAGCTGCCGGCCGCGATCCTGACCCGCCTCCCCGTTCGCTACACCTACGACGACAGGTACTTCGACGATCGCTGGGAGGGCCTCCCCGTGGACGGCTACGCGGCCTGGCTCGAGCGGATGGCTGACCACCCGCGGATCGAGATCAGGCTGGGGGCGGACTTCCTCGACGCCGACGAGCCTGTCTCCCGCGCGAGGACCGCCGGCCGGATCCCCGTCGTCTACACCGGGCCCCTTGACGCGTTCTTCGGGTACTCGGCTGGACGACTCTCCTGGCGGACGATGGACCTGAAGACACAGGTGCTCGACGTCGGCGACTTCCAGGGCACCGCCGTGATGAACTATGCAGACCAGGACGTCCCGTGGACCCGGATCCTCGAGTTCCGCCACTTCCATCCCGAGCGGCGGCACTACCCAGCAGATCGGACGGTCATCACCCGGGAGTTCTCCCGGTGGGCAGACCCCGGGGACGAGCCCTTCTACCCCGTCAACGCCTCGACGGACCGCGCGCGCCTCGCCGAGTACCGGCAGCTCGCCTCGGGTGAGGACCTCGTCCTGTTCGGGGGGCGGCTGGGCACCTATCAGTATCTCGACATGCACATGGCCATCGCCTCGGCGCTCAGCCTCGTCGACAACACCCTTCCGGACCTGCTGAAGCGCGCGACCGGCCACCCCTCCTGAGCTCGACCGCCCGACGCGCACCTGACGACGGACGCGAACCTCAGGCGCGCGGACCGGTCTCCCGCCGAGCGCGCAGGTTCACCGGAGGACGGTCCCGATCCGCAGGTCGTTGCCGAAGGGCCCCGGGAGCTCGAGGAGGACCTCCGTGGGGTCTCCGGGGACCGTGACGGTCAGCCGCCGCATCGAGCCGAACATCAGGTCGCCGGAGACCTCGACCGACGACGACGGTGACGGTGCCCCGAAGGTCCCGGGGCCGGCGAACCGACGTCCACGCAGTTCCGTGTCACCGGGAGCGTCGTCGACCGCAGCAGGAACATGTCCCGCTCGACCCGGCACCGCTGCGGGTGGCGGTGCGGGGTCTCTGCGAAGACCGATCGGAAGGCCCGCACCAGGCGTGACGGGCGCCACGGCGGCCGGGGCACCGCGATCGAGCTCGGACTCGTCGTGCCCGTCGATCGTGTCGCGCACGCGCAGCATGCTCCGGTTGATCTCCTCGATCGCCCTGCTCATGGCGAGCACCTCCGCTGGGGAACGACCCCGTCCGGTGCACGCCGCGCGCTCCTGCACCGTGCCTCGACCGGGAACACAGGAGGCCGTGACCCACATCTCTGCTGGTCACGGCCATGTGCTCGCTGTCTCAACGAGTGTCCGGAGGGGGACTTGAACCCCCACGCCCGTTAGGGCACTAGCACCTCAAGCTAGCGCGTCTGCCATTTCGCCACCCGGACAGGTGTCTCTCGGCGCCGTCGAAGCCGCCTCAAGTGCGGCAGCAAAGATAGCACGGCGCGGGAGTCCGCCTTGACTGCCGGCCTGCGGCAGACTGGGCACCCTCGGGCCCGGATCCAGGCCGGCGAGCTCCTCGGTCCGGTCCCGGGTCGACCGACATGGCGCACCACAGGAGGCACCACACAGTGAGCGACGACGCCGCGACGCCGGCGAGCCCGAGCGGGCACGGCGAGATCGGCGAGGTGGCACGCCGAACACCAGGTACCGGTCGGCGTGGACCGACGTCCACCACGAGGGTCGCCGGTCAACGCCGCACGCCGTCCCTCGTCCAGCTGGACACGACCCCGGGCTGGCTGCGGACGATGGCAGGCTGGTCGTGGCGCGTGCTGGTCGTCATCCTCGCCGTGGCGTTGGTCTTCTGGGCGACCTCCAAGGTGCTGCTCCTCTTCGTCGCCCTCTTCCTCGCGATGGTGTTCACCTCCGTCCTTCGGCCCATCGTCGAGGTGCTCTCGCGTGCGATGCCCCGGGCCCTGGCCACCGCGCTCTCGCTCGTCCTCGGCTTCCTCGTCATAGCCGGCCTGCTCACCTACATCGGGTTCTCGGTCGCTGGGCAGTGGCGGAGCCTGGGTGAGCAGTTCAACGAGGGCATCGGCGCTCTCCTGGACCTGATCAAGTCCAGTCCGCTGCACGTGACGATCACCAGCCAGGACGTCCAGGGCTGGCTCGCCCAGGCCCAGGTCTGGGTCTCGCACAACAGCGGCACGATCGCCAGTCAGGCCCTGACCGGTGCCGGGTCCGTGATCGAGGTCCTCACCACGCTCGCGCTCGCCATCTTCTGCACCGTCTTCTTCCTCACGCGCGGACGGGAGATGTGGGTGTGGTTCCTCAACCAGATCCCCGGCCAGATGCGGGAGACCTGGCACACCGGCGGTGGCGCGGCCTGGGAGACGTTCGCCGGGTACACCCGCGGGATCTTCATCGTCGCGGCCTCGGACGGCGCGCTCGCGGCGATCGCGCTCCTCGTCCTCGGGGTCCCGCTCGCTGCCCCGCTGGCCGTCGTGGTGTTCCTCGGGGCCTTCGTCCCCCTGGTCGGCGCGCCGCTCGCGATGGCGGTCGCGGTGATCGTCGCGCTCGCCGCCAACGGGGTGGTCAACGCGATCCTGGTCGGGGTGGCCATCGCGCTCATCGGCCAGATCGAGGGCCACCTGCTCCAACCGCTCGTGATGGGGCGGCAGGTCTCCCTGCACCCGGTGGTCGTGGCCCTCGCGGTCACGTCCGGGACGCTCGTCGCCGGGGTGCTCGGCGCGGTCATCTCCGTCCCGCTCATCGCGGTGGCGTGGTCGGTCTTCTCGCGCTTGCGCACGGTCGATCCACCGACGGTGAGCGTCGAGGCGATCATGGACGACGAGGCATCCACCTCGCAGGGGTAGCGGGCCGAGGCGGAGCCGGCCGGTGGTGGCGGCCGTGTCCGTGCCGACGGACCATGACTCACCGGAAGTCACGGGACGCCGTGGGGATCCGCAGGGACAGCGGTGCCAGGTGCTCGGCGAGCAGGTTGGTCGCCCCGTCGGCCCGTTCCAGCCGCCCACGGACCACGAGCGCGGCCGAGGAGCGGGCCACCGTGCGGAAACGCTGCCACAGGCCGGCGCTGCAGATGATGTTGAGCAGGCCGGTCTCGTCCTCGACGGACAGGAAGGTCACTCCCCCTGCGGTCCCCGGGCGCTGGCGATGGGTGACCACCCCGGCGACCGCGACCCGCCGACCGACCTCGTGGCCGAAGGCCTGGGCCACCGTGAGCACCCCGGCCGCCGTCAACCCGTCCCGGACGAACTCGGTCGGGTAGGAGTCCACCGAGACCCCCGTCGCCCAGACGTCGGCCATCGCCACCTCGACCGCGTCCATCCCGGGCAGCATCGGGGACTGCACGCCGACCGAGACGCCGGGCAGGGTGTCCGGTCCCTCCTGCGCCAGCGCACCCGCCGCCCACAGGGCCTCCCGGCGCTCGACGCCGAGGGAGGCGAGCGCCCCGGCCGTGGCCAGCGCCTCGAGCTGGACGGTGCTGAGCCGTACCCGCCGCACCAGGTCGCGCAGGTCGCCGAACGGACCGTGCGCCGTCCGCTCGGCCACGAGCCGCTCGACCACCGGCACGCCCATCCCCCGCACCGCCGTCAGCCCCATCCGGACCGCCAGGGTCGGGTCGACGTCGAGGACGACCTGACCCGGGCGCACCTCGGTGCCGACGGGCAGCCCCGACCGCGGCGTCGCCGGGGCGTCGACCCGTTCGAGCCCCGCCTTGACGTCGGAGTGCTGGACATCGGGACGCAGCACCGTGACCTCGTGCCGGCGGGCGTCGGCGGCAAGGGTCTGCGGGGAGTAGAAGCCCATCGGCTGGGCGGCCAGCAGCCCGGCGTAGAAGGCGGCCGGGTGGTGCACCTTGAGCCATGAGCTGGCGTAGACGAGGTATGCGAAGGAGTAGGCGTGCGACTCGGGGAAGCCGAAGTCGGCGAAGGCCTTGAGCTTGTCGAAGATCTGCTCACCGATCTCCGGGGTGATCCCCCGCACGGCCATCCCGTCCATCAGCCGCGCGTGCAGCGCCTCCATCCGCTCGCTGGAGCGCTTGGACCCCATCGCCCTGCGCAGCTGGTCCGCCTCGGCGCCGCTGAACCCGGCCACGTCGATGGCCATCTGCATGAGCTGCTCCTGGAACAGCGGGACGCCCTTGGTCTTGGCGAGGGAGCGTTCCAGCAGCGGGTGCAGGTAGGTGACCGGCTCCCGGCCACGCACCCGGTTGATGTACGGGTGCACCGACCCGCCCTGGATCGGGCCGGGCCGGATGAGGGCGACCTCGACGACGATGTCGTAGAAGCACTGCGGCCGCAGCCGGGGCAGCGTGGCCATCTGGGCACGGGACTCGACCTGGAACACCCCGACGGTGTCGGCGGCGCAGAGCAGGTCGTAGACGGTCGGAGCCTCGTGCGGCAGGTCGTGCAGGCCGAGGTCGACCCCCTCGTGGCGGGCGATCAGCTCGAAGGCGATCCGCAGGGCCGAGAGCATGCCGAGCCCGAGCAGGTCGAACTTCACCAGGCCGGCGTCGGCACAGTCCTCCTTGTCCCACTGGAGCACGGTGCGACCGGGCATCCGGGCCCACTCGACCGGGCAGACCTCGACGACGGGACGGTCGCACAGGACCATGCCCCCGGAGTGGATGCCCAGGTGGCGGGGCAGCCGCAGGAAGCGCTCGGCCAGGTCGATCACCTGCTCGGGGATCTCGGCGAGCTCGCTGGCCGATGGCGGCCGGTGCGCCGGGACGACGTCGTGCCCGTCCTCGGTGACCTGGCCGGCCGGCCCCACCGCTGGGGCCCTGGTCACCGTCCACCAGGGGCTCGGCTTCTCCGGCCCGCGCAAGGAGCCCCACCGCTCGATGCTCTTGCTCCACGCGTCCTGCTGACCGATGTCGAAGCCCAGCGCCTTGGCGGCGTCCCGGACCGCCGAGCGCGGCCGGTAGGTGATGACGTTGGCGACCTGTGCTGCATGCCGTCGCCCGAAACGCTCGTAGACGTACTGGATGACCTCCTCGCGCCGGATCGACTCGATGTCCACGTCGATGTCCGGCGGCCCGTCGCGCTCCGGGGCGAGGAAGCGCTCGAACAGCACCCCCTGCCCCACCGCGTCGACGGCGGTGACCCCCAGGGCGTAGCAGACCGCGGAGTTGGCGGCCGAACCGCGGCCCTGGCAGAGGATCCCCCGCTCACGGCAGAACGAGACGAGGTCGTGGACGATGAGGAAGTACCCGGCGAAGCCGAGCGCGATGATCACGTCCAGCTCATGGGCGAGCTGCGCCCACGCCCCAGGGACGCGCTCGGCCTGCTCAGGTCCGTACCGGTCCATGGCACCTCGGCGGACGAGCTCGCGCAGCCAGCTCGCCTCGTCGTGACCGGGCGGGACGGGATACGGCGGCAGCTGGGGTGCGACGAGGGCGAGGTCGAAGGCGCACTCGGCGGCCAGCTCGGCTGCGGTGCGCACCGCAGCCGGGTGCCACCGGTGCCGCACGAGCATCTCGGCCGCTGAGCGCAGGTGCGCACCGGGGCCGGCGGGCAGCCAGCCGTCGATGTCGTCGAGGCTCGACCGGGCGCGGACGGCGCTGAGCGCTGCGGCGAGATCGGCATCGGCCGGGCGGGCGTAGTGCACGTTCCCGGTCGCGACCAGCGGCAGGCCGGTGCGGCCGGCCAGCTCGGCGAGGGCGTCGTTGCGCTCGGAGTCGAGCGGGTCGCCCGTGTCGGTGATCTCCACGGCGACGTTGTCCCGCCCGAACAGGGCGGTCAACCGGTCGAGCTCGACCTGAGCCGCGACCAGGTCGAGGCGATGCTGGACGGGTCTCCCGGTCCGCCGCCTGGCCGTCCCGGTGCCCTCCAGCGCCTGACGAACGGCCCCCTTGCGGCAACCGGTGAGCACCAGCCACTGACCGTCCGCCGCGGCGGCCAGCTCGGGCAGCCGGTAGGCGGCCGCACCCTTGGAACCGGTGGCCAGGTGCCCGTCGGCGATCGCGCTGGACAACGCCCGGTACCCGTCCGGCCCGCGGGCAAGGACGAGCAGGTGGGTCGAGCGCGGGTCAGGGGTACCGGTCGGTGCGTCCAGCACCCCGTCACCGGTGGCCAGGTGGAGCTCGGCGCCGAACACCGTCGGCAGGCCACACGCCCTGGCGGCCTGGGCGAACCGGACCACGCCGTACAGCCCGTCGTGGTCGGTCAGCGCCACGGCGGACAGCCCGAGCCGGACCGCCTCGGCGACGAGGGCCTCGGGCTGACTGGCGCCGTCGAGGAAGCTGTACGCGGAGTGCATGTGCAGCTCGGCGTACTGCGGAGCAGCGTCGGCATGACGTCGCTCAGTCATAGGTCGCCTCGAGCGTCCAGACCCCGTCGGTCAGCGCGAGCAGCACCGCCCTCCCGTCGCCGAGGGTGGCCTGCAGGTAGACCGAGCGCGATGCCGACCCGAGGGCTCCCCACCAGCGCTGCACCATCGGCCACGGCCCCGCCCAGCCGGTGACCTCGCTCTGCGAGGTGCCGTCCGGCCACCAGACCATCGCCGGCTCGGCGCTGACCTGCAGCCTCGCGTCCACCTGGACCCGACGCCCGTCCGTC
>JBBRGX010000002.1:0-94228 GCA_038223605.1 Actinomycetales bacterium
GCAGCCGTACAGGTCAGGTCCGCCGGCGCGAAGCCGGCGGCCAGGGCCCAGGAGCGCAGCCGACGCCCGGCATCGGGCTCGCCACCCGTCGCGAGCGCGACCTCGTGGTAGAGCGCGCGCCACTCGTCGAGCCCACGGGAGGCCGGGTGCCAGGTCATCGCGGCGTAGTCGGCGTCCCGCACCGCGACGAGACCACCGGGACGAGTGATGCGCCTCATCTCCCGCAGCACCGCCACCGGGTCGCTCACGTGCTGAAGGACCTGGTGGGCGTGCACGACGTCGAAGGAGTCGTCGTCGAACGGGAGCTCGTCACCACCGGCGACGACGAGCGTGAGCTCGACCCCCGAGGCCGTCGCCTGCGCCCTGGCGAGCTCGATCGCCGCGGCCGAGGCGTCGACGCCCACGACCTCACCTGGCGCGACGAGCCGCGCCAGGTCGACGGTGATCGTCGCGGGCCCGCAGCCCAGGTCGAGCAGCCGCAGGCCGGGGACGAGATGGGGCACGAGGTAGGCGGCCGAGTTCTGGGCGGTGCGCACCCGGTGGGCGCGCAGCACGCTCTCCTGATGGCCGTGCAGGTAGCTGCTCACCTGCCCAGCGAACCCCGGCCCGGCTCGCGTATCAAGTAGCAGGACACTCGGTCTCACCTGACGGAATCGACGCCCTTGTTGGCGAGCTCGTCCGCGCGCTCGTTCCCGGGATCACCGGAGTGGCCCTTGACCCACACCCAGGACACGTCGTGCCGGGCCACCTCGGCATCGAGCGCCTGCCAGAGCTCGACGTTCTTCACCGGCCTCTTGTCGCTGGTGCGCCAGCCGTTGCGCTTCCAGCCGGCGAGCCAGGAGGACATGCCCTGCATGACGTAGGTCGAGTCGACGTGCAGGACGACCTCGCAGCGACGCGTGAGCGCCCGCAGGCTCTCGATGACCGCCGTGAGCTCCATCCGGTTGTTGGTGGTCAGCACCTCTCCGCCGAAGAGCTCGCGCTCGTGGTCCCCGGTGCGCAACCACGCGCCCCAGCCACCGAGGCCGGGGTTGCCCTTGCAGGCACCATCGGTCCAGATGTCCACACGGGTCACGTCAGGCACCGGACCACCCTAAGGGCTGGCGCCGGGACGTCGGCGACCGCCGGAGGACGCCACGAGCCTCGAGAGCGCCTACCGTTCAGCCATGCACGTGCGCGCCCAGACGGTCCTGGAACCCGCCCTCTGGGCGGGGCTCCAGGCCGAGCACGCTGCGCGGGCCGACGCGCTCACCGCAGCCCATCGTGCGCGTCGCGCGGCCGGTGTCCGTCACCCGATCGAGGACTTCCTCGTCGACTACTACGGCCTGCGCCCCGGGCGGCTGCGCCGCTGGCACCCCGGCGTCGGCACGGCGCTGGCCGGCGCGGGTGCTCCGCACAGCGACGAGCGCTGGTACGTCAGGACCACCGTCGAGGACCGGCAGCTCGTCACGCTCGACGTGCCGGCGTTCCTTGCCGATCGCGGCGGAACCGTCGGCTACGTCCGCGGCCTGCTCGCCGCGACGGCCTCACGGCCCGCGCAGACGGGCTGCCTCGGGCTGCACGAGTGGGCGATGGTCTACCGCCAGGACGACCCGCTGCGCCGGCACGACCTCCCGCTGCGCCTCGGCCGGGACGGGACCGACGCCGTCGTCGACGCGCACCCGATCCGCTGCTCGCACATCGACGCCTTCCGGTTCTTCACCCCGCAGGCCCGGCCCCTCAACCGGCTCCAGCCGACCCGCGAGACGCAGCCCGAGCTCGAGCAGCCCGGCTGCCTGCACGCGACCATGGATCTGCTCAAGTGGTCGATGAGCCTCGGCCCGGCCGTTCCCGGCGCGATCCTCCTCGACTGCCTCGAGCTCGGCTTCGCTGCCAGGCGGCTCGACATGCAGGCCTCCCCCTACGACGTCACCTCGCTCGGGGAGCCGACCGTCGCCATCGAGACGCCGGACGGCCGCGCCGAGTACGTCGGGCGCCAGCGGGCGCTCGCCGAACGGGCGGCGCCGCTGCGGCAGGCGCTCGTCGAGATCTGCGACCGTCTGCTCGAGGAGGCACCTCGGCGTTGAGCCGGCCCGGTCACGGCCAGGGGCCGAGCTCCGGCAGCGGGGTCGCTGCCCCGTCGGTCGTGGCGTGCAGGGGTTCGAGCGGCGTGCGGCCCGCCAGCCAGGCGACGATGTCGCTCGCGGCGCCCGTCACCTTCACGGTCACCCCGTCGCCGAGGTAGCGCGGCTCGTCGACGTCCGTCGGCTCCAGGTCGAGACGCAGGCCGTCCGGGACCCGGGCGCTGAGGTAGCCCACGAGATGCTCACGCAGCGCTGCCCCCCACATCGTGTGCTCGACGCCGAGGTCGAGGTCGGTGAGGTGGATGCTCGTCTCCCGCCACCAGGCCAGGACCAGTGCCGCGGCGGTGCGGTCGCGGAAGCCCGTGCGGCGGGCGAGCGCGGCCTCGTCGAGCAGGTCGAGCAGACCCTCGACGCGGTCGAGCGCCGCCTCGACGCGGGCGACGTGCTCGGCGGCGCTCAGCCCGGCGTCAGCCTCGATCGCCGCGTCGCGGCCCTCCATGCCGCCGTCGTAGAACGGGACGACGGGTGCATCGATGTAGGCGTTCTGCAGCTGCCGCGCCGCCGCCTCCCCCAGGTTCGCCAGGTGCGCGAGCACATGCCCGCGCGTCCAGCGGGGAAGCCGGGAAGGTTGCGTGACCTGCACGTCCGTGAGCCCGTCGAGAGCGGTGCGCACCCGCTCGTGCGTCCACTCGATCGATTCCACTGCCACCACGACGTCGGAGGGGATCATCACCCCAGCCAACTCGCCCTGGACGCGGAGAGCAACCGCGCGCGCCGCCACGACGACGCGCGGCCACCGGCCACCCGCCCGGCCGCCCGCCCGGCTGCGGAAGTGCGTGCGATGCCCGAGGGCGCCCCGTACGCTCGACAGATGGCCCAGCGCCATGACGGCATGGTCGATGTCGAGCTCGACGACGAGCTCGACCCGTCCGCGCGCCACCCGGGCGACACCGCACCCGCGGTGCACCACCATCCGGAGCACCTCGGGCCGCTGACCCCCGTCCGGAGCCGGAGCCGTCGTCGGCTGATGCTTCGAGCCTCCGCAGCGAGCCTTGCCGTCGCTGCCCTGACGATCGGCGGCCTCACCCTGCACGATGCGGCGGTCGTCCACGCCGACGACGCCCTCGTCGCCGCCTCCGCCGACGTGCCGGGCCTCGTCGGCTCGCTTCGCAGACCGCTCACCGAGCAGTGGCGGGGACCCGGGTCCGTCGAGGTCGTCGGTGCGGTCGCCCTGGCCGCCGAGCTCTACCAGGGCACGACCCGCACCGTTGCCCGGGATGCTGCCACCGGGACGGTGCGATGGCTGATGCCTCGATCGCTCACCCCGGGGAACCAGCCGCCGTCCTGCCGCGCACTCGCCGCCGGCGCACGGGCGCTGACCTGCGAGATCCCCGGCCGGCTCGGCATCCAGGCAGCCAACACCGATGAGGCCCTCGGGAGCACCCCTGGCCGGCTGGTGACGCTCGACGCGACGTCGGGCTCCGTGATCGACCTGATGGTCCTGCCGGTGGCGACGGTCGGTTGGGCGGTCGCCGGCAGCGATCTCGTCACGGCGCACGTGACCGACGACGAGCTCGTCGTCGCACGCACCGGACCGGCGACCCAGCGTGAGGCGTGGTCTCAGCGGGTCGCGCTCCCTGTCGGCACCCTCGCGCGCCAGCTCTCGCTGCGGGTCGCCGACGGACTCGTCCAGCTCAGCGGGTCGACTGCTCTCGTCCTGGACGTCGACAGCGGGACGGTGCTCGGCAGCTTCCTGCCCGGCCTTCCCGGCAGCACCGCCCTGCAGCTCTCCTCGGGGCGGCTCGGGTTCACGGTCTGGCAGGGCAGGGCCGGCACCTGGCACGACCGCAGGGGACGCGCCGGTGCGACCCTCACCGGAACGCCGCTCGAGGCCCCGATCGACGACGGGTCCGGCGGAGCCCTCCTGCTGATGCACGACGGGACCTTCGTCTTCGCCGTCGACGCCGTCGACAGCGGCTCCTTGTGGACGCGATCTCCGATCGAGCGCGCCCTCCTCCGCCTTCATGGGCTGCTGCTCGTCGAGGGCGAGGGCCGCCTGCAGGCGGTGGATGCCGAGACGGGTGCCACGCGCTGGTCGACCCTCGCGACGGCAAGCGCTGACGGATCGGTTGCGGTCTGCGACGGGGTCCGGGTGCTGGCGGTGGTCCCCGCCGAAGGCCGGGGGCCGGCGATGATCACCGCCTTCCGCCTCGACGACGGCGGCGTGGCGTGGTCGGTGCCGATGCCGGCCGGTACCTCGACGCTCTCCGCGCGGGACGGCTCCGTCGTTGCCTCGGGCGACGACGTCACGGTCCGCCTGGGCTGAGCCGGCGTCCTCGGGCTGCGACGACGGACGGGACGGACGGTGGGAGTGCGAGGATGGCGGCGATGACCTCCGAGCCCGCACGTGCCGCGAACCTCGCCGACCGCCTGCCCCCCGACGCCGACCCGGACGCGCTCTTCGAGGCCTTCGTCGGCTGGGCGAGCGACCAGGGCCTGACCCTCTACCCGGCGCAGGAGGAGGCTCTCCTCGCCCTGGTCACCGGTGCCCACGTGATCCTGTCGACGCCGACGGGCTCCGGGAAGTCGCTCGTCGCGATGGCCGCGCACTTCGTCGCCCTCGCCCAGGGGCGCAGGACGTACTACACGGCGCCGCTCAAGGCGCTCGTCAGCGAGAAGTTCTTCGACCTCGTCGCGGCGTTCGGTCCGGAGAACGTCGGGATGATGACCGGCGACTCCGCAGTCAACCCGACGGCGCCGATCCTGTGCTGCACCGCGGAGATCCTCGCGAACATCGCGCTGCGCACCGGCGAGGGCGCAGCGGAGGCGCCCTCGCACGAGGACGACCCCGCCGTGCCGGGGGCCGATGCCGTCGGCCAGGTCGTGATGGACGAGTTCCACTTCTACGCCGACCCGCAGCGCGGCTGGGCCTGGCAGGTGCCGCTGCTCGAGCTCCCGCGCACGCAGTTCCTGCTGATGTCCGCGACGCTCGGCGAGACGTCGTTCTTCGCCGAGGACCTGGAGCGTCGGACCGGGATCCCGGTGACGACGGTCACCAGCGTCGAGCGTCCCGTGCCGCTGACCTACAGCTACCTCGTCGAGCCCCTGCACGAGGTCGTCGAGGAGCTCGTCTCGACACGACGCTCGCCGGTGTACCTCGTGCACTTCACCCAGAAGGACGCCGTCGAGCGCGCGCAGTCGCTGATGTCGTCGACCCTCGCCTCCCGCGAGCAGCGGGACCGGATCGCCGACGAGCTCGGCGACTTCCGCTTCGGCACCGGCTTCGGCAAGACGCTCTCCCGGCTGCTGCGGCACGGCGTCGGCGTGCACCATGCGGGGATGCTGCCGAAGTACCGACGGGTCGTCGAACGGCTCACCCAGCGCGGTCTGCTCACCGTCGTCTGCGGCACCGACACCCTGGGGGTGGGTATCAACGTGCCGATCCGTACCGTCGTGTTCACCTCTCTGGTCAAGTACGACGGGACGAAGATGCGCCACCTCTCGGCGCGCGAGTTCCACCAGATCGCCGGTCGGGCCGGACGAGCCGGTTTCGACACCCTCGGCGAGGTGCTGATCATGGCGCCGGACCATGTCATCGAGAACCGCAAGCTGCTGGCCAAGGCCGGGGACGACCCGAAGAAGATCCGCAAGATCGTCCGCAAGAAGGCACCAGAGGGAATGGTGAACTGGACGGACAAGACCTTCGAGCGGCTGCGCGACGCCGAGCCGGAGCAGCTGACCTCGAGCTTCGCCGTGACGCACGCGATGGTCCTCAACGTGCTGGCGCGCGAGGCGCACGGCAGCGACCCCGTCGCGGCGATGCGCCGGCTGCTCACCGACAACCACGAGCCAGAGGCCGCGCGCGGCCGGCTCATCCGGCAGGCCGTCCGGATCTACCGCTCGCTGCGCCAGAGCGGCGTCGTCGAACGCGTGAAGAAGGACGACGGGACGTGGACCGTGCGCCTCACCGTCGACCTGCCCGTGCAGTTCGCGCTGAACCAGCCGCTCTCGCCCTTCGCCTACGCAGCGCTCGACGTGCTCGACATCGAGTCGCCCACCTATGCGCTCGACCTGGTCTCGGTGATCGAGGCGACGCTCGACGACCCTCGCCAGGTGCTGTACGCCCAGGAGAAGAAGGCACGGGGCGAGGCGATCGGTGCGATGAAGGCCGAGGGCTACGACTACGACGAGCGGATGGCGGCGATCGAGGACATCACCTACCCCCGGCCGCTCGCCGAGCTGCTGGAGGCCACGTTCACGCTGTACCGGCGCACCAACCCGTGGGTGGCCGATCACGAGCTCTCGCCGAAGTCCGTGATCCGCGACATGGCCGAGCGGGCGATGACGTTCAACGAGTACGTCTCGTCCTACTCGCTGGAGCGGACCGAGGGAGTGCTGCTGCGCTACCTCGCCGACGCCTACCGGGCGCTGCGTCAGACCGTCCCGCCCGAGCGCCGCGACGAGGCCTTCGAGGAGCTCATCGAGTGGCTCGGCGTCGTGGTGCGCGGCACCGACTCGAGCCTGCTCGACGAGTGGGAGGCGCTGGCGGCGGGCGCCGACGGCGATCTGCACCGCCCCGACCGCTCCGCGCCCGAGCCCACGCTGCGACTCTCGACGAGCCCGCGAGCGCTGCGCGCCCTGCTCCGCAACGCCCTGTTCCGGCGGGTCGAGCTCGTCGCCCGCGAGCGCTGGGGCGAGCTGCCCGCGCTCGGCGATGTCGACGCGGACGGACTGCCCTGGACGCGGGACCGGTGGTTCGACGCACTGGACCCGTACTTCGACGACCACGAGGACCTCGGGGTCGGCGCCGACGCGCGTGGACCCGCGCTGCTGCTCGTCGTGGAGAAGCCCGGCCGGTGGGAGGTCCGCCAGATCCTCGACGACCCGGCAGGTGACCACGACTGGCGCATCGACGCCGTCGTCGACCTCGCCGCGACCGACGCGGCCGGTGAGCTCGTGCTGCAGGTGGTCGCGGCCGGTCGGCTCTGAGCCCAGGGGCTCAGGTCGACGGGACGCGGACGATCAGCGCGAGCGGACGCACCCCGGACACCATGCTGCGGCGCGGGCCGACGGCGTCACCGTCGATCTCGGCCTCGATGGGGCGCTCGGCCCGGACCGTCATCGACGCCGCCGTGCGCCGCTGGAGGCGCTGGTGCCCACGGCGGTGGCGGGTGGCGACGTCACCGATGACCGCGAGCCAGCCGAGCACCCCGCGCGGGGCGACGACGACGACGTCGAGGCGCCCGTCGTCGAGGAGCGCGTCGGGCATCAACGCGATCCCGCCCGTGAGCGTCCCGCAGTTGCCGACCACGACCGCACGGGCGTGGGACCTGACGGGCACGGTCCCCGCGGCCTGGACGCTGACCCGGAACCCCGTCTTGCGCATGGCCTTGGCTCCCGAGAGCACGTACGCCGGCCAGCCGATCGCGTTCTTGATCGTCTCGTCGGCACCGGCCATCGTGTCGGCGTCGAGCCCGAGACCAGCCATGACGAGGAAGATCTCCTCCTCGCCGCCGTCCCAGCGGACGGTGCCGACGTCGACGCGCCGATCCGCGCCGGACAGGGCGATGTCGAGGGCCGAGGCGAGATCACTGACCGGCAGCTCGAGGTTGCGGGCAAGGAGGTTGCCCGTCCCCCCAGGGAGCAGGCCCATCGGGACGTCCGTGCCGACCAAGGCACTCGCGACGGCCCGCACGGTGCCGTCGCCACCGAGGGGGCACACGAGCGTCGCACCGGCGCGCACGGCCTGCTCGGCCTGCCCGCGGCCCGGGTCCTCAGCGCTCGTCTCGTACCACTGCGCGTCCGACCAGCCGTGGCGGGTGCATGCCTCGGCGACCACCGCCTTGACTGTGTCGAGGTCGTCGAACTTCGTCGGGTTCACGACGACAGCGAGGCCGTCTGGCAGTGCACCGGGCTGGGTCATGAGTGGACCGTACTGCCGTCCGGGGTCCCCCCGCCCGACGGAGCGCGTTCACCGGAGACTGGCTGGTGAGGTCGTGACCAGGCAGACCGCGCGAGGCATCCGAGAACGCCACCGTCCGGCCCGTAGGACGGCACGGCATCCGTGCCGGCTGCACCTGGCGGGCGACCGGCACGCGCCCGGCCGTAGCCTTGTCCCGTGGCGAAGAGGAGCACGGGGCACGGCGGGACGCCGGCGCTGCTGGCCCTGGAAGCAGCGGGCGTTGCGCACACGGTCCATCCGTACGACCACGACGCGAGCACGGGCGTCGGCTACGGGCTGGAGGCCGCGCAGGTGCTCGGGATCCCGGCCGAGCAGGTCTTCAAGACGCTGATGACCTCCGTCGACGGCGTCCTGACGGTCGCTGTGGTCCCCGTCAGCGGCAAGCTCGACCTCAAGGCCCTGGCGACCGCCGTCGGTGGCAAGAAGGCCGCCATGGCGGACCCGGCTGCCGCCGAGCGAGCGACGGGCTACGTCCTCGGCGGGATCTCCCCGCTCGGCCAGAGGTCCGCGCACCCCACGGTGATCGACGAGACCGTCGAGCTCTTCGACGAGGTCTACGTGTCCGGCGGGCGACGGGGGCTCGACCTCGCTCTCGCCCCGGCGGACCTGGTCCGTCTCACCGGCGCCGTCCTCGCGGACATCGCCCGCGACTGAGCCCCGGACGAACGCCGACGGGTCGCGACCCCTGAGCGCTCGCGCGCGCCCAGGACTACCGTCGAGACGTTCCGTTCGCCACGAGGTGGAGGTCGAGATGTCCGAGCACGTCTACAGGGTGATCGAGGTCGTCGGTTCGTCCACGGACGGTCTCGATGCCGCCATCCACAACGCCGTCGGCCGCGCCGCGAAGACGACGCGCCACCTGGACTGGTTCGAGGTGACGCAGATCCGCGGCCACATCGAGGACCAGGCCATCGCGCACGTGCAGGTGAGCCTCAAGATCGGGTTCCGGCTCGAGGACGCCTGAGCCGGGGCAACGACCTCCGGCCCTCAGCGCCCGTAGGCCGCGAACGCCCGGTCCGTCGGGACGATCTGCTTGCCCAGCGGGAGGAGCGAGATCGGGATCAGCTTGAGGTTCGCGATGCCCAGCGGGATGCCGATGATCGAGACGAACAGCGGGATGGCCGTCGCGATGTGCCCGATCGCGAGCCAGATGCCGGCGACGAGCACCCAGATGACGTTGCCGATCGTCGACCAGGCACCGGCCGTCGGCTTGTCGACGACGGTGCGCCCGAACGGCCAGAGCACGTAGCCGGCGATCCGGAACGACGCGATCCCGAACGGGATGGTGACGATCAGGATCATGCAGACGATCCCGGCGACGACGTACCCGAGTGCGAGCCAGGCGCCCGCGAGCACGAGCCAGATGAGGTTCAGCACGGTCTTCACCGGTCCACTCTCCCGCGGATCCACGGCCGCGCACATCCGGGAACGCCCTGACCCGACCCCGAGGCGGCACCCGCCCTCGCCTCTCGCTACAGTCCAGACCGTGACCACCACCCCGCCCGACGACGACGTCACCAGGCTCGTCGTCCAGCGGCTCGACGAGCTCCGCGCCCGCGTCGCGGCGGCGGCGGTGACAGCAGGCCGGCCGCCAAGCGAGATCCAGATCCTCCTGGCCAGCAAGACGATGGCGGTCCCCGTCATCCGCGCAGCGGTGCGGGCGGGCGGCACGCTCCTCGGCGAGAACCGCGTCCAGGAGCTCGTCGCCAAGGCGCCAGAGCTCACCGACCTCCACCCGGCCTGGCACGTGATCGGGCCCTTGCAGTCCAACAAGGTCAACGCCGCCCTCGACTGGGCGAGCGGGGTCCAGAGCATCGACCGCATCGAGATCGCCGAGCGCCTCGCGCGCCGCTGCGCGGTGCTGGACCGCGAGCTCGACGTGATGGTCCAGGTCAACGTCTCCGGCGAGCCGACCAAGAGCGGCGTCACGCCCGACGACGCGCTCGCGCTCGCCGCTGCCGTCGCGGCGCTCCCCCGGCTGCACCTGTCGGGCCTGATGACGATCGGCGCACGGTCCGAGGACGAAGCCCTGGTCAGGGCGGGGTTCGCGCGGCTGCGCACGCTGCGCGACGCGCTCCTCGCCTCGGGCACACCGGGCACGTCGGGCGCGCGCGAGCTGTCGATGGGGATGAGCGGCGACCTCGAGATCGCCGTCGCTGAGGGCTCGACGTTGGTGCGCATCGGGAGCGCGGTGTTCGGGCCCCGCGTGGTGGCGTAGCCACTGTCTGGCGCTACGGCCTCATGGCACGCGTGCGGTCCACTCCGGCGTCCCGAACTTCGTCTCGACGAGCTCGACGGCACGCGCCCGCTCGGCCGGCGTCACGGCACCGTCGACGGTCGCGTAGCGGGAACGGAAGTGGTTCTTGAAGGCCTCGATGACCTCGGCCCGCGGCAGGCCGGACTGCGAGCGGAGCGGGTCGACCCTCTTGTTCGCGCTCGTGGTGCCCTTGTCGGACATCTTCTCGCGGCCGATCCGCAGCACCTCGAGCATCTTGTCCGCGTCGATGTCGTAGGCCATGGTCACGTGGTGCAGCACGGCGCCGCTGGCCAGCCGCTTCTGCGCGGCACCGGCGATCTTCCCGGCCGGTGAGGCGATGTCGTTGAGCGGGACGTACGTGGCGGCGATCCCCAGCTCGCCCAGCGCCCCGAGCACCCAGTCGTCGAGGAAGGCGTAGGACCGCTCGAAGCTCAAGCCCTCGACGAGCGAGGCCGGCACCGTGAGCGAGTAGGTGATCGTGTTCCCCGGCTCGATGAACATCGCGCCGCCACCGGAGATCCGGCGCACCACGGTGATCCCGTGCCGCTCGGCACCCGCGGGGTCCACCTCGTTGCGCAGCGACTGGAACGAGCCGATGACGACGGCCGGCGCACCCCACTCCCAGATCCGCAGCGTCGGAGCGCGCGTCCCGGCACCCACGGCCTCGGCCATCGCCTCGTCGAGCGCCATGTGCATCGCCGGGGTCTCGGCCCCCTCATGGACGATCTCGAAGGTGTGGTCCTCCCACCGCGTCGCATGGCCAAGGGCCCGCCGGACGGCGATCGCGACGGCCTCGGGCGTGAAGCCCACCATCGTCACGCCCTCGCGCAGCACGCTCTCGATCACCTGGGTGAGCTGAGCGACCGTCGAGGTCGCGGGCATGCCGAGCAGCGCGGCGTCGATGTCCGCCAGCGCCGAGTCCGGCTCGAGGAAGAAGTCCCCGCTCACGGCGATCCGGCTCAACCGGCCGTCCGCCGCCTCGACGTCGACCGCCACGAGCTTGCCACCAGGGACCTTGTACTCTCCGCGCACCGGGACAGCCTAGGCGCCGACGAGCCGGACCCCCGCGTAGGCGACGGCGGCGACGAGCAGCCACGACGACAGCCCGAGCACCAGGGCGCGCGCCCCCGTGCGCCGGAGCATCGCGAGATGGATCCCGGTGCCCAGACCGACGAGGGCAGCGACGAGCAGCGCCTGCTGCACGACCTTGGCGCCCGCGAGCACCCCGGCCGGCACCCACCCGGTGCTGGCGACGGCGATCGCCACGAGGAAGCCGAGGACGAACATCGGCAGCACGGCCGGACGTCCGGAGCCGACCGGCGCCGAGCGCCGACGGGCGAGCGCCACCCCTGCGACGAGCGGCGCGAGCAGGACGACGCGGCTGAGCTTGACGACGATCGCGGTGGTCAGCGCCCCGGGGACCCGGCTCGCGGTGGCGACCGTCTGGCCGACGTCGTGCACGCTGGCCCCCACCCAGGTGCCGAAGGCCGCCGGGTCGAGACCGAGCGGCTGGCGCAGCGCAGGGAGCAGGAAGATCGCGAGCGTTCCGCACAGGGTGACCAGGGCGATCGCCGTCCCGGTGTCCTCCTCGTCGCCGCCGGCGACCTCCTTCATCGCACCGACGGCCGAGGCACCGCAGATCGAGAATCCGGTCGCGACCAGCAGCGATCGGGCCGGCGGGATGTGCAGCAGGCGACCGAGGAGCTGGGTGCCGACGAAGGTGAGAGTCACCGTCCCCGCCACCACGGCGAGGCCCAGCCCGCCGAGGTTCGCGAGCTCGCGGAGCGAGAGCTGAAGGCCGAGCAGCACGATGCCGACGCGCAGCAGCCGCTTCGAGGCGTAGCTGGTGCCGGCGTGCAGCGCGCTGCGGTGCAGGCCGAGGTTCGCGCCGATCGCTCCGAGGACGACGGCGACCGTCGTCGCGTTCAGCGAGGGGATCGCGTGCGCGAGCCAGAAGGCGACGGCGCTCGCACCACCCACAGCCACGAGACCGGGGGCGCGACGACGCCACGTCCCCAGGCTCCACTCGCCACCGGCCCTCACCGCGGTCACCGCCACCGGCCGCAGCACTGCGCCCCGCTCGTCCATCCGCTCCCTCTCCGCGTGAGCGGACCCGCACCGGGCACCATGGCCCCGCACGGCGCCGCTGCCCTCGCGCCCAGCCTGGTCGGTGCACGCCTGTGCGGCTAGACGGCTCGTCGTGATGAGGCCATCAGCCTCGCTGATGGGCAGCTAGGGTGGGCCCGTGAGTCGCGAGCGGCCGAGCACCGAGTCCCGCCGGGACGGCGTCGTGTCCGTTCGACCGCGCCAGGTCCCCGATCTGGACTCCCTGACCCTCCTTCTGGAGATCGCCGAGACCGGCAGCCTCGGCCGCGCAGCGCTCGCTCATGGGCTGAGCCAACCGGCCGTCACCGCCCGGCTGCGCGCGATGGAGCGGCTCGTGGGTACGTCCCTCGTCGAGCGGAGCCCCCGCGGCTCGACCCTCACGCCGGCCGGTGCCCTCGTCGCCGACTGGGCCCGTGGGGTCCTGGACGCCGCCCAGGTGCTCGGCGCCGGGATCGCGTCGTTGCGCGAGGACGCCGCGAGCCGCTTGCGCGTCGCCGCCTCGCTGACGATCGCCGAGCACCTGCTGCCCCTCTGGCTCGTGCGCTTCGCCGAGCACCGGCCGAGCACGACGATCAGCCTCGACGCGATGAACTCCGTGCACGTGGAGGCAGCGGTGCTCTCGGGATCGGTCGACCTCGGGTTCGTCGAGGGCCCACAGGTGGCCCCTGGGCTGGACTCCCGCGAGGTCGCCCGGGACCGTCTCGTCGTCGTCGTACCGCCGACTCACTCCTGGGCGCGACGGGCGGAGCCGGTGACGGCCGTCGAGCTCGCGGCGACCCGCCTCGTCCAGCGGGAACCGACCTCGGGGACCCGCACCGCGCTCGAGGCGGCCCTCGCGCCGCTCAGGACGGCGCCGCCCGTGCTCGAGCTCTCGACGACGAGCGCCGTGCGCAGCGCGGCGGCGGCGGGCGCCGGGCCCGCCGTCCTCAGCGTGCTGGCCGTGCGGGACGACGTCGCGGCCGGCCGCCTCGTCGAGGTGCCGGTACCCGGGCTGGACCTGGGCAGGCGGTTGTGTGCCGTCTGGCCTCGCGGCAGCAGGCCGAGCGCCCCGGCCCTCGACCTGCTGCGGGTGGCGCACCACGGCCGCGCCCCCAGCACAGGGCCATGGACGCGGCCGGAGTCGCTCAGCGACTGACGATCAGCTGTGACCCCGCAGGATCACACGAACCATCTTCAGGTTGATCGCAAGGAACCGGTAGAGCTGGAACGGCAGGTTGGCGCGACGCTTGAGCGTCGACTCCGTCGGCAACGGCGCCGAGGCGATCGAGTCGGTGACGGGATCCATGGAGCAGTCCTCTCAGGGGTGGGCGGGGCGGTCGCGGGTCACTCGGGGATGAGGAACCACAGCGGCCGGGCCTTGGCCTTGTAGATGAACAGGTAGTGCAGCATCGCCTTGATCCAGTGACCGGCCAAGCCGATCTCGCCCGAGGTGCCCTTGATGTCGCGACCCGTGAGCGGGTACTCGACGCGGTCGGGGACCACCGGGAACATCGTCATCGCCGCCGCCGAGCCGCGACGCATGCCCGAACCGGCCGAGGCGATGCACGCCGCACCCATCCGGGCCATCGACGCCATGTGCGCGTGCGCGTCAGCGCCCTTCTCGATCCGGTCGCGGATCGTCGAGGCGACGGTGCGCGCCTGGATGCCCGAGGGCATGCCGGTGCGCGGGGGCGCCGGGGTGATGACCGTCCCGTTGGGGCTCTTGCGCGGGACCGAGATCGGGTGCGGAGGGGCGAAGGCGATCCCCGGGGCGAAGATGTTCGGGTAGGTCGGGTTCGCGTACGTGCTCGGCCAGTCCTCGGCCGACCACTGCTCGTAGGGCTTGCCCGAGTAGTCGGCGTCGACCTTGAGGAAGCCGTTCGGTGCGAAGAGCGTGCTCGTGATGTCGGTTCCCTCGCGGTCGTAGGCCGTGAGGTCCGCGCCGCGGAACGGCGGCAGCAGCATCGCGAAGTCGAACTCCTGCGTGTGCTCCGAGCCGTCGAGCTGCTCGTAGTGGATGACTCCGGGCTCGACCTTCTGCACATGCGCACCGGTGATGGCGCGCACCCCACGCTCGCGGAACAGGGACTCGGTCCACGTCTTGCTCGAGGTGGTGAAGCCCTGCTGGGTGAAGCTCATCCCGCCGACGCCGAAGTCACCGAGCTCGTACTCGTTGGTCAGGTAGACGAGGTCGGCCTTGTCGCGCACGCCGTGCTCGCGCAGCTCGTGCTCCACGTTGAACGTGTACTCGAAGGCCGCACCCTCGCAGGTGCACATGCCGTGCCCGGTGCCGATGACGATCGTCTGCCGCTGCCCGGTGGAGAGCTTGTCGATCAGGGCGCCGAAGACGTGGGCCGTCTCCTCCGCGTGCGAGGCGGTGCAGACCGACAGGGAGTTGCCGTCCGGGCCGAGCCCGGGGGTCGCGGCGAAGTTGAGCTTCGGGCCCGTCGCGTTGACGAGGTAGTCGTAGCTCAGCCGTTCGGTGCGACCGTTCTCCGCCGGCACGGTCGAGCGGATCTCGACCTGGGGCGAGGCGTTCTCGGCCGTGCCCTCGGGGAAGATCGTCGTCGCGAAGGCCTGGTGGAACTCGATGCCCTTGCGCTGGTAGATCGGCGCGAGCGGGAAGACGACCTTGGAGGCCGCCATCTTTCCGACGCCCACCCAGATGTTCGACGGGATCCAGTTCCACTTCGAGTTCGGCGTGACCACGACGACGTCGTGCTCCGTGCCGAGCCAGCGTCGCAGGTGAAGTGCTGCGGTGTGCCCGGCGATACCCGCGCCGAGGATGACTACCCGTGCCATCGAACTCCTCCTCGAGATCGTGCCCGTCGCTGGCCGCGCACTGCAGCGGTCCTCATCACTCCGAGCGACTGGAGCATATACCCCTAGGGGTATAGGTCCTTCTCGCGCCGCAGCGGGCCGGGCCTCCGGTGACCCTCCCCCATCACAGACCCGACCCGGGCGCCGCACCGCGGACCTAGGGCCCTGCCCTCGCCTGCCGATGACGAGGACCACCCGCCGACGGACGCTGCCGCCCGGGCCCGGAGGCGACGGCGGGCGCCCTACGCTGGCCCGGTGCCGCATGACCTCAGCTGGGACGACTACAACGCCCACCAGACCGGACGCGAGCCACGTCCGTTGCTCCGCCTCGCGATCGAGACCTACGAGGCGCTTCACGACGCGCGCCTCGACGCCCCCTCGACCCGAGCGGGCAGCACCCGCGTCGCCATCGATCTCGGCTGTGGCGAGGGGGTCGAGGTCAGCGCCCTGCTCGACGCCGGGTGGACCGTCCATGCCGTCGACGGCGAACGGGCAGCACTGGACCGGCTCGCCGCCCGCACCACGACGCCTGCCCGGGAGCGCCTGCACCTGCGGCCGACGACCTTCGCCGGGCTCGGCCCGCTGCCCCCGGCCGACCTGGTGCACTCCTCGTACGCCCTGCCCTACTGCGCGCCCGAGGACTTCGCGAGGTTGTGGGCGACGGCGCGGGATGCGCTGTCACCCGGTGGCGTGCTGGCCGTGCAGCTCTTCGGCGACCGCGACGGCGCGGCGGGTGACCCGGAGATGACCTTCCACACCGCGCAGGAGGCACGCGCCCTGGTCGAGGGCCTCGAGGTCCTCCACTGGGACGAGGAGGACGCGCCAGGGCCCTCGTACACGGGGCCGAAGCACTGGCACGTCTTCCACGTCGTCGCCCGCCGGCCGGCTCTGCTCGGCGCACGGACGACGTCAGCTCCGGTTGGTCACCCCTGACCGCAGGAGGCCGAAGACGACGGAGTCGACGAGCGCCTCCCATGACGCCTCGACGATGTTCGGGCCGACGCCGACGGTGCTCCAGGTCGCCTCGGAGTCGCGGTCCTTGGTCTCCACGAGCACGCGCGTCGTGGCGTCCGTCCCGTGCTGGGTGTCGAGGATGCGCACCTTGAAGTCGATCAGCTCGAAGCGGTCGACCTCGGGGTAGGTCGGCGCAACGGCCTTGCGCAGGGCGTGGTCGAGGGCGTTGACCGGGCCGTTCCCCTCACCCGTCGCGATCACCCGTTCCGCTCCGACATGCATCTTCACGGTCGCCTCGCTCGACGCGGACCTGGGGTCGCCCGGCGCCGTCTCGACGAACACACGCCAGCTCTCCGTGGCGAAGAACGCAGGGCGCGAGCCGTCGAGCTCCTCACGAAGCATGAGCTCGAAGGAGGCGTCGGCGGCGTCGTAGGTGTACCCCTGCGCCTCGGCGTCCTTCACGCGGTTCGTGACCCGGCCGAGCAGCTCGCCCTTGCCGGTCAGGTCGATCCCGAGCTCGCGGCCCTTGAGCTCGATCGACGCCCGGCCCGCCATGTCGGAGACGAGCATGCGCATGTCGTTCCCGACGGCCAACGGATCGACGTGCTGGTACATGTCGGGGTCGATCTTGATGGCGCTGGCGTGCAGGCCCGCCTTGTGCGCGAAGGCGCTCGCGCCGACATAGGGCTGCCGGGCGAAGGGCGCGATGTTGGTGATCTCGCTGATCGCGTGCGCGATCCGGGTCATGTCGCGCAGACCCGTCCCGGCGAGGGTCGGGCGCCCTGTCTTGAGCTCGAGGTTCGCGACGACGGTGAGCAGGTCGGCGTTGCCCGTGCGCTCGCCGTAGCCGTTGATCGTGCCCTGGACGTGAAGCGCACCGGCGCTGACCGCCGCGAGGGAGTTGGCCACCGCGCAGCCGCTGTCGTTGTGGGCGTGGATGCCGAGGCGCCCACCGGTGACGGCACCGACCGCCGCGACGATCTCGTGCACCCAGTCCGGGAGCATGCCGCCGTTGGTGTCGCAGAGCACGACGCACTCGGCACCGGCCTCGACGGCGGCCGACGCGGCGCGCAGGGCGTAGTCCCGATCGAAGCGGAAGCCGTCGAAGAAGTGCTCGGCGTCCAGGATGACCCGGCGCCCCTGCCCGCGAAGGAACGCCACCGTGTCGGCGATCATCGCGAGGTTCTCCTCGCCCGTGGTGCGCAGCGCGCGCTCGACGTGCCGGATGTCGCTCTTGGCCACCAGCGTGATCACGGGCGCCTCGCTGTCGACGAGGGCGCGGACCTGGACGTCGTCCGATGCCCGTACCCCGGGCTTCCGGGTGGCACCGAACGCCGCGAGCTGGGCGTTGCGCAGGTCGAGCTCCTTGTCGGCGCGCTTGAAGAACTCGGTGTCCTTCGGGATCGCGCCCGGCCACCCGCCCTCGACGAAGCCGACCCCGAGCTCGTCGAGCAGCGGGGCGATGGCGAGCTTGTCCGCGACGGACAGGTTCATGCCCTCCTGCTGCGCGCCGTCGCGCAGGGTCGTGTCGTAGACGTCGAAGGTCGGTTCCACCGGGATCTCCTCGTTCCTGCCGCGGGCCTCGGTGCCCACGGTCGAGCTCGTGCTGCGTGCCGTTCCCCGTCCTCATCTGCGTCCCCGACGGGGTGGTGCCGGGGTCGATGCCGGTCGGAAGCGGGTGTGCCCGACCAACAAAAAGACCCCCCGGGATACGGGAGGTCTGCGCGCTCAGCGGGTGTGCTGAACGCGCTACTCGATAATGAGGGTGAACTGGGTCACCCGCGCATCATGCCACAGCGTGCGGGCGCCGGGAACAGGGCGTCCACGGCGTCCTCGTAGGGTCACGCGACCCGGTGCATCCAGCCGGCGGTGTCAGCCGACCGTCCGTACTGGATGTCGGTCAGGGCCGTGCGGACCGACGTCGTCACCGGGCCGGTGGTGCCGTCCCCGACGGTGAGGTCGAAGCCGTCGCCCGCCAGGCGTCCGATCGGCGTCACGACGGCCGCGGTCCCGCAGGCGAAGACCTCGGCGATCGCCCCGCTCTCGAGGCCCGCACGGAGCTCGGGG
Organism: Actinomycetales bacterium; assembly: GCA_038223605.1. Taxonomy (GTDB): domain Bacteria; phylum Actinomycetota; class Actinomycetes; order Actinomycetales; family Cellulomonadaceae; genus Actinotalea. The sequence continues at coordinate 18,209 of JBBRGX010000002.1, forward strand.
AGGGAGATCGCGCGCTCGACGACCGTGCGTCCCTCGTCGCGGAGCATGGTGAGGATCGAGGCCCGCGTCACGCCCTCGAGGATCGTCCCGCTGAGGGCAGGAGTGGTGACCGACCCGTCGGCGCCGACGAGCATGACGTTCATGCCGCCGAGCTCCTCGAGGTAGGTGCCCGTCGCCGCGTCGAGGAAGCAGACCTGGTCGCAGCCACGCGCATAGGCCTGCTGCTGCGGAAGGAGGCTCGCGGCGTAGTTGCCGCCGCACTTGGCCGCACCCGTCCCGCCGGGGCCCGCGCGGTGGAACTGCTGGTCGACCCAGATCGAGACGGGGCGCACCCCGCCGGCGAAGTAGGGCCCGACCGGCGAGGCGATGACGAGGAACTCCACCTCGCGCGAGGGCCGGACACCGAGGAAGGTCTCCGAGGCGAACATGAACGGCCGCAGGTACAGGCTCGTCTCGTCGCCAGCGGGGACCCAGTCCCGGTCGGTCTGCACGAGCGCCACGATCGCGCCGAGGAAGTCGGCCTCGCTGAGCTCTGGCAGGGCGAGGCGGCGGGCCGAGGCGGCGAACCGAGCCGCGTTCGCCTCCGGACGGAACGTCCAGACCGAGCCGTCGGCATGACGGTAGGCCTTGAGCCCCTCGAAGATCTCCTGGCCGTAGTGCAGCACGGCAGCCGCCGGGTCCACCTGGAGCGGACCGTAGGGCTCGACGCGGCGGTCGGCCCAGCCGCCGTCCGCGGTCCACGTGATCCGGGCCATGTGATCGGAGAACACCGTGCCGAAACCCGGGGCGGCGATGAGCGCAGCCCGCACCTGCGCGCTGCGCGGCGCGGTCGCGAGGTGCTGCTCGAACGCGCCGGCGCCGGTGGCCGTGGTGCTGCTCATGTCGTTCCCTTCGACCGGGGCGGCCGCATCAGCGGAGCTCGCCCAGACGTTACCCGTGTCGCCCTGCCACCTCAGAACAGCCGGTGCATCCAGCCGTGCGCATCCTCTGCGCGACCGTACTGGATGTCCGTCAGCCGCTCACGCACCGTCGCCGTCACCGGCCCCGTGCCCCCGTCGCCGACCGCCTGATCGATGCCCTGCCCGAGGAGCCGTCCGATCGGGACCACGACAGCGCCCGTGCCGCAGGCGAAGAGCTCGCCTACCTCGCCCGTGCGCAGGCCGTCGAGAGTCTCGGCCAGGGGCAGCGGGCGTTCGGCGACGTCGTGGCCGGCCTCGCGCAGCAGCGTGAGCACGGCGTCCCGGGTGATCCCCGGAAGGATCGAGCCGGTGAGCTGGGGCGTCACCACCTGCCCGTCGGCGCGGACCGCCACGATGTTCATGCCGCCGAGCTCCTCCAGGTCGAGGCCGGTCGTGGCGTCGAGGAAGCAGACCTGCTCGCAGCCATGGGCGTACGCCTCCTGCTGGGAGACGAGCGAGGCCGCGTAGTTGCCCATCGTCTTGGCCGCGCCGGTCCCGCCCGGCCCGGCCCGGTGCAGGTCCTGAGCGATCCAGATCGACACGGGCTGCGAGCCGGAGGCGAAGTAGGAGCGCACCGGGGAGGCGATGACGAGGTACTCCACGCGGTGCGCGCTCCGCACGACGAGCAGGGCCTCGGAGGCGAACATGAAGGGCCGCAGGTACAGGCTCGCGTCGGCGCCGTCCGGGACCCAGGCCTCGTCGACCCGGACGAGGGCGGCGACCGAGGCGAGGAAGTCCTCGACCGGGAGCTCGGGCAGCGCCATCCGCCGCGCCGAGCCGGCGAAGCGCTCGGCGTTGGCGTCGGGGCGGAACGTCCACACCGAGCCGTCGTCGTGCCGGTACGCCTTGAGCCCCTCGAAGATCTCCTGGCCGTAGTGCAGGACGGCGGTGGCGGGATCGAGGGCCAGTGGTCCGTAGGGCTCGATGCGGTGCTCGCTCCACCCGGCCTCCTCCGTCCACACCGCCCGCGCCATGTGGTCGGTGAAGACCTCACCGAATCGCGGCGCCGTCATGAGCCGCGCGCGCACGTGCGGCGGACGCGGCTCTGCCGACCGGTGCACGCGGAAGGGTCCGTTGCTGATCGCCGACGATGCGCTCATCTCAGCTCCCTCGATCGGGCGACGGGTGACGGCGGGACGGCCGCCGGGGACGACTCAGCCGGCTGCGCGCGCAGCGAGATCCGCGCCGACCTCTGCCGTCGTGCGGACGCGGTCGCCCCGCTCGGCGAGGTCGGCGGCGACCGCCGACTCCACCCGGGCTGCGGCGTCGGTCAGGCCGAGGTGATCCAGAAGCATGCTCACCGACATGACCGTCGCGGTCGGGTCAGCCTTGCCCTGCCCAGCGATGTCCGGGGCCGAGCCGTGCACGGGCTCGAACATCGACGGCGTCGTGCGGTCGGGGTTGATGTTCCCCGAGGCGGCGAGCCCGATACCGCCAGTGATCGCTGCGGCCTGATCGGTGAGGATGTCGCCGAAGAGGTTGTCGGTGACGATGACGTCGAAACGTGCGGGACTCGTCGTCATGAAGATCGTCGCGGCGTCCACGTGCAGGTAGTCCGTGGTGACCTCGGGGAAGTCGGCGTTGACGGCCTCGACCGTGCGGCGCCACAGGTGCCCGGCATGGACGAGGACGTTGTGCTTGTGCACGAGGGTCAGGTGCCGGCGGGGGCGGGCGGCGGCTCGGGCGAAGGCGTCGCGCACGACGCGCTCCACACCGAACCTCGTGTTGACGCTGACCTCGTTGGCGACCTCGTGCGGGGTACCGACCCGGATGGCGCCGCCGTTGCCGACATACGGCCCCTCGGTGCCCTCACGCACGACGACGAAGTCGATCTCGCCCGGGTCCGCGAGCGGCGAGCGCACTCCGGGGTACAGCCGGGCGGGGCGCAGATTGACGTAGTGGTCCAGCTCGAACCGCAGCCGCAGCAGCAGACCGCGCTCCAGGACGCCGGACGGGACACCAGGGTCGCCGATCGCTCCGAGCAGGATCGCGTCGTGCTCGCGCACCGTGGCCAGGTCCGCGTCGGTCAGGGTCTCCCCGGTCGCGTGCCAGCGGCGGGCGCCCAGGTCGAGCTCGGTCGTCGTGATCGACGTCCCGCTGCCGGCCAGCACGGCGTCGAGCACGCGCAGGCCCTGTTCGACGACCTCGGTGCCGATCCCGTCGCCGGCGATGACGGCCAGCCGCACAGTGCGTTCCATCCCACGAGCCTAGGACTCACGTCCACTCCTCGGGACTCTCATCTCGCCATTTGAACGCCCCGGCACACCGCTCGCCCTCGGCGCCAGATCGCTGCATCCGAGCACGGCACTCCGGCGGTAGAGGGGGCAGGCGGACCCGGACGGTGCGCCTGGCGTGTCCCGCGGCACGCCCGAACCCTCAACGAGGAGCTGGTCCACATGAATCGACGTCGTCTCCTGTCCGCCCTGGCTGCCGCGACCATCGTCGGCACCACCATGGTCGTCGCCGCCGTCCCCGCGAGCGCCACGTCCGGCACGGCCGCTGCGCCGCCGACCGGTACGGGGAGCCTTGCTGCCGTGCTGGCTGCCGACGGTGACCAGTTCGACCGCAACTGGTACGACTTCGACATCCTCGACCGTGCGGTGAACACCGTGCTGTCCGTGAAGCCGGGGAGCGCGGTCGGCGTTCTCGCCGACGGCACCGTGCCGCTCACGGCGTTCCTGCCCAACGACCGCGCGTTCCAGGTCCTCGCACTCGACCTCACCCACCGGTGGTACGGCAGCGAGCAGAAGGTCTTCGACGCCCTCGCCACCGCTGTCGGCGTCGACGCGATCGAGCAGGTCCTGCTCTACCACGTCGTTCCGGGCGTCACGATCGACTCCGCTGCGGCCCTGCAGGCCGATGGCGTGAGTCTCACCACGGCGCAGGGCGGCGCCTTCACGGTCGACGTGCTCTCTCGCAGCGCCAAGATCGTGCGGCTCATCGACGCCGACCGCAACGACGTGAACCCGTTCCTGGTGCGGAGCAAGCTCGACATCAACAAGGGCAACGTCCAGATCGCGCACGGGATCTCGTTCGTCCTGCGGCCGATCGACCTGTGAGGCGCTGACCATCCACGTCGCGAGCGGGGCGGGTCCAGCAGTTCCCGCCCCGCTCGAGACGGCAGGGCTCAGCGTCCGGCGCTGCCCTCGACGTAGTCGGAGTCCGCTGCCTTGATCCAGGAGAACATCTTGCGCAGCTCGCGCCCGGTGCTCTCGATGGGGTGCGCCTCGCCCTTGGCGCGCAGGGCCCTGAACTCGGGGGCGCCGGCGTCCTGGTCGGCGATGAAGCGCTCGGCGAAGGCCCCGCTGCGGATGTCCGCCAGGACCGCCTTCATGTTCTCCTTGACCTCCGGGGAGATCACCCGCGGCCCGGAGACGTAGTCGCCGTACTCGGCGGTGTCCGAGACGCTCCAGCGCTGCTTGGCGATGCCGCCCTCGACCATGAGGTCGACGATGAGCTTGAGCTCGTGCAGGACCTCGAAGTAGGCGACCTCCGGCTGGTAGCCCGCCTCGGTGAGGACCTCGAAGCCGTACATGACCAGCTGCGAGGCACCACCGCAGAGCACGGCCTGCTCGCCGAAGAGGTCGGTCTCGGTCTCCTCGGTGAAGGTCGTCTTGATGCCGCCGGCACGCAGGCCACCGATCGCCTTCGCGTAGGACAGCGCGAGCGGCCAGGCGTTCCCGCTGGCGTCCTGCTCGACGGCGACGATGACGGGCACGCCTCGACCGGCCTCGTACTCGCGACGGACCAGGTGGCCGGGGCCCTTGGGTGCGACCATGACGACGTCGAGGCCCTCGGCCGGGGTGATGTAGCCGAAGCGGATGTTGAAGCCGTGCCCGAAGACGAGCGTGGCGCCGGTGCGCAGGTTCGGGGCGATCTCGTCGCGGTAGACGTGACGCTGGACCTGGTCGGGGGCGAGGATCACGACGACGTCGGCCTCGGCCACCGCCTGGGCGACCGGGAGGACCGTCAGGCCCTGCTCCTTGGCCTTGACCGCAGACGGCGAGCCGTCACGCAGGCCGACGCGGACGTCGACGCCGGAGTCGCGCAGGTTGAGGGCGTGCGCATGGCCCTGGCTGCCGTAACCGATGACGGCAACCGGGCGGCCGGCGATGATCGAGAGGTCGGCGTCGTCGTCGTAGAACAGCTCTGCCACGGGAATGTCTCCTTGCTGGTCGGATATCGAGGGAAGTCTTGCCGACACCGTCATGCGGTACCGGGTGTGGTCGTCAGGCGGGACGCGAGACCCGCTCCAAGGAGCGGTCGGTGATCGAGCGGGCGCCGCGGCTGATGGCCACCGTGCCGGACTGCACGATCTCCCGCACCCCGAAGGGCTCGAGAGCGGCGAGCAGGGCCGCGAGCTTGCTGGGGCTGCCGACCGCCTCGATCGTCACGGCCTCGGGAACCACGTCGACGACATGCGCCCGGAAGAGCTGCACGACCTCGAGCACGCCGGTGCGGGCGGCCGCGTCGGCACGGACCTTGACCAGGAGAAGCTCGCGCTGGACCGAGGAGTCCTGCTCGAGCTCGACGATCTTCAGGACGTTGATCAGCTTGTTGAGCTGCTTGGTCACCTGCTCCAGCGGCAGCTCCTCGACGTCGACGACGACGGTGATCCGGGAGATCTCCGCATGCTCCGTCGGGCCCACGGCAAGGGAGTGGATGTTGAACGCCCGCCGGGCGAACAGGCCCGCGACCCGGGTGAGCACACCGGGCTTGTTCTCGACGAGCACCGACAGGGTGTGCCTGCTCATGCTGCACCTTCTTCTGAGGTCCGGACGCCGAGGAGACCGGCGTCGTTGCTGTCTGCGAGCTGCTGGGGGCCGAGCGGGCGGCCACTGGTCGCCATCACTCCTCCCGGTCCCAGGCCGGGCTGATCCCGCGGGCGTACTGGATCTCGTCGTTGCTCACGCCGGCGGCCACCATCGGCCACACCATGGCGTTCGCGGAGACCGTGAAGTCGACGACGACGGGCTGGTCGTCGATCTCCATCGCGCGCTTGATCGTCGCGTCGACGTCCGAGAGGGTCTCGCACCGCAGCCCGACACAGCCGTAGGCGTCCGCGAGCTTGACGAAGTCCGGGATCCGCTTGGTCCCGTGCCCGGTGTGCAGGTCGGTGTTCGAGTAGCGCGACTCGTAGAAGAGCGTCTGCCACTGACGCACCATGCCGAGCGAGGAGTTGTTGATGATCGCGACCTTGATCGGGATCTCGTTGAGCGCGCAGGTGGCGAGCTCCTGGTTGGTCATCTGGAAGCAGCCGTCGCCATCGATCGCCCAGACGGTCCGGGACGGGTCACCGACCTTGGCGCCCATCGCTGCGGGCACGGCGTAGCCCATGGTCCCCAGACCGCCGGAGTTGAGCCAGGCGTTCGGCCGCTCGTAGCGGATGAACTGCGATGCCCACATCTGGTGCTGGCCGACGCCCGCGACGTAGACCGCCTCGGGCCCCGCGGCCTCGCCGATCCGCTGGATCACGTGCTGCGGCGCCAGGTGGCCGTCGTCCGGCTCGGTGAACCCGAGCGGGAAGGTCTCGCGCCACTCGTCGATCTGACGCCACCAGCGCTCGAGGTCGGGCTTGCCGTGCTGCGCGTGCTCGCGGGCCAGCTCGGGGAGCAGGTCGGCGATGACCTCCTTGAGGTCGCCGACGATCGGCACGTCCACGCGTCGGTTCTTGCCGATCTCCGCCGGGTCGATGTCCGCGTGCACGATCGTGGCATGCGGGGCGAAGGACGAGAGCTTGCCGGTCACCCGGTCGTCGAAGCGGGTGCCGAGGGCGACGATGAGGTCGGCCTTCTGCAGCGCGGCGACGGCCGGGACGGTGCCGTGCATCCCGGGCATGCCGAGGTTCTGCGGGTGGGAGTCGGGCAGGGCGCCCCTGGCCATCAGCGTGGTGACCACGGGCGCTCCGGACGCATCGGCCAGGGCGCGCAGCTCGGCTGACGCTCCCGAGCGGATGGCGCCGCCACCGACGTAGAGCACGGGCCGGCGCGCCGTGGCGAGCAGTCGGGCGGCCTCCCGCACCTGCTTGGAGTGCGGCTTGGTGACCGGGTGGTACCCAGGCAGGTCGATCTCCGTCGGCCACTGGAAGCTCGTCATCGCCTGCATCGCCGACTTGGCGATGTCCACAAGGACCGGGCCCGGGCGACCGGTCTTGGCGATGTGGAAGGCCTGGGCGATGACCGTCGGGATCTCGTCCGGGTTGGTCACCAGGAAGTTGTGCTTGGTCACCGGGAGGGTGATGCCGACGATGTCGGCCTCCTGGAAGGCGTCGGTGCCGATCAGCGAGGCGCCCACCTGACCGGTGATCGCGACCACCGCGACCGAGTCCATGTTGGCATCGGCGAGCGCCGTGACCAGGTTCGTCGCGCCGGGTCCGGAGGTCGCCATGCAGACGCCGACCTTTCCCGAGGTGTAGGCGTAGCCCGATGCCGCGTGGCCAGAGCCCTGCTCGTGCCGGACGAGGATGTGGCGGACCAGCGTGGAGTCCATCAGCGGGTCATAGGTCGGCAGGATCGCGCCACCGGGGATTCCGAAGACGGTGTCGACGCCGGCTGCCTCGAGCGAGCGGACGATCGACTCGGCGCCGGACATCTGCTGCGGTCCGCCGGAGCGAAGGTCGGCCGGGGTGAGGGAGACACCCCTCGCGGCCGTCGTCGGTCGAGTGGTGCCGGCTGGCGGTGCCGGGTGGGGACCCTGGACCATCGTTGCTCTCCTGAGGGTTCGGTGCTTCAGGCTGATGTGCGGACGGGACCTGCCCTGAGGTGGCATGAAAAAACCCCTCGAGCCGTCAGGACGGCGAACGAGGGGTCGGCGCGAGGTGGACCGGGTGGTCGGCCTGCGCCTAGATGACTACGACAAGGTTCGTCTGCACGGGCTGAGCGTACGCCCGTGAGGTCACGATGTCACGCTGACCATGCCAGGTCTCATCATATGGATCACGGGTCCGCGTGTTGAGACCGTCCGCGTGGCACCTCGGTCGCAGAGGGCGCCACGCGCCATGTCAGGTGGCCAGGGCGACCTGTCTCGACCGGGTGCGCGGCAGGCAGCAGCCCTCAAGGCGAGCGCGACCGGCGCCGATGGACCACCATCGACAGGGGGCACGGGATGAGGCGCTGGATCACATCCGCAGCATGGGCGGCAGTGATCACCCGTTCCTCGCGAGCGCGACCTACGGCACCTCGCAGGGAGCCACGCTCGCGCGCGATGCGAACACAGGCGAATGGGTCCGCGCCGACCTCGTGACGACGAAGCTCTCCCTCGCTGCGTCGCTCTCCCCCGACGGGCGCTCGATCCTCCGTCTCGGCTTCCCTTCCGGGATCGGCGCGACGCCTGAGGTCCAGGTGGTCACCCTGGCATCGGGCAGCGTCCGAACCCTGCCGTCCCCTCGGCACGGAGCGGAGCGCGTGTGCACGATCGACGGAGCAGCCTGGGCACCCGACTCCACCCACGTGGGCATCGTCTCGGGTTGCGACATCGACGTCCCGGGCCAGACGCCCGCTGACCCGTGGGTTCCCGGCGAGTTCGGGACCTGGGTCGATGAGGTCGACCTCGCCTCCGGGACGAGCCGCACGATCGAGGTCCGTGCCGACAGCTCCCCCGGGGAGTCCTGTCCGAGCTACTCAGCCGACGGCAGCGGCTTCGCCTACGGGATCAACAACGGAGTGCAGCCGCAGTGGGAGACCGGAGCTGACACCTGGCCTGCCGTGCGCGCCATCGCTCTCGACGGGACGACCGCGAACGAGTGGGCAGGCATGCATGTCGTCCACGGCGACCCGTGGCGCGACGAGAACACGCTCCTGGTCTGGGACGAGGGCGCCGCAGCCGGTTCCGGCGACGACCACCAGCTCCTCGACGCGCGCTCGTGTGCATCGACCAGCCTGGGCATCCCGCGACTCCTCAACACCCAGGGGTTCATCGCGGGCGGGCTGCTCGTGGACACGACCCGGTGGACGGACCCACCCGTCCCCCGCTCCGTCGCCCTCTGCCTCGCCGACGTCTCGTCGGGTCAGGTCTCACCGTGGCTGACCCTGCCGGGGGTCGGACAGGTCGTCCACGGCAGCGCGGCGCGCTCGCTGCTGCGTCCGCCGTCCTCCTGACCCTCGCCGCGCCGCCCGCCTCAGATCAGCACGGCGCCCTTCGAGGCGGACTGGACGAGCTTGGCGTACTTGGCGAGCACCCCGCGCGAGTAGCGCGGGGGCAACGGCGCCCAGCCCTCGGCGCGGGCGGCGAGCTCGGCGGGCTCGACGAGCAGGTCGAGGGTCGAGCTGCCCATGTCGAGCCGGATCCGGTCCCCGTCGCGGACGAAGGCGATCGGGCCGGCGTCGACGGCTTCCGGGGCCACGTGGCCGACGCACAGGCCCGTCGTGCCGCCGGAGAAGCGTCCGTCGGTCAGCAGCAGGACCTCCTTGCCGAGACCGGCGCCCTTGATCGCACCGGTGATCGCGAGCATCTCCCGCATGCCGGGACCGCCCTTGGGGCCCTCGAAGCGGATGACGACGACGTCCCCTGCGGTGATCGTGCCGTCCTCCAGGGCATCAAGTGCCGCGCGCTCACGCTCGAAGACGCGCGCCGTCCCCTCGAAGACGTCGGAGTCGAAGCCCGCGGACTTCACGACCGCACCCTCGGGCGCGAGCGAGCCGTGCAGGATCGTGATCCCGCCAGTGCGGTGGATCGGGTTGTCCAGCGCCCGCAGGATCTTGCCGTCCGGGTCCGGGGGCGCGATGTCCGTGAGGTTCTGCGCGACGGTCCTGCCGGTGACCGTCAGGCAGTCCCCGTGCAGCAGGCCGGCGTCGAGCAGGGCCTTCATGACGACGGGCACCCCGCCGATCCGGTCGACGTCGTTCATCACGTAGCGACCGAAGGGCTTGAGGTCTCCCAGGTGCGGGACCTTGGCCGCGACGCGGGAGAAGTCGTCGAGCGTGAGGTCGACCTGCGCCTCGTAGGCGATCGCCAGCAGGTGGAGGACGGCGTTGGTCGAGCCGCCGAAGGCCATGACGACGGCGATGGCGTTCTCGAAGGCCTCCTTGGTCATGATCTGGCGCGCGGTGATGCCCTTGCGCAGCAGCCCCACGACGGCCTCGCCGGACCTGTGCGCATACATGTCCCGGCGCCGGTCCGCCGAGGGCGGTGCTGCCGAGCCCGGCAGCGACATGCCCATCGCCTCCGCGACCGACGCCATCGTGTTGGCGGTGTACATCCCGCCGCAGGCGCCCTCCCCCGGGCAGATGGCGCGCTCGATCCGGCCGACGTCCTCGGTGCTCATCAGCCCCCTGGCGCAGGCCCCGACCGCCTCGAAGGCGTCGATGATCGTCACCTCCTTCTCGGTGCCGTCCTCGAGCTTGACCCAGCCCGGCGCGATCGAGCCGGCATAGAGGAAGACGGAGGCCAGGTCGAGGCGGGCCGCAGCCATGAGCATCCCGGGCAGCGACTTGTCGCAGCCCGCGAGCAGCACCGACCCGTCCAGCCGCTCGGCCTGCATGACGACCTCGACGCTGTCGGCGATGACGTCCCGGCTGACCAGGGAGAAGTGCATCCCCTCGTGGCCCATCGAGATGCCGTCGGAGACGGAGATGGTGCCGAACTCGAGGGGGTAGCCGCCGGCGGCGTGCACGCCGTTCTTCGCGGCCTTGGCGAGCCGGTCAAGCGAGAGGTTGCAGGGGGTGATCTCGTTCCACGAGCTCGCGACGCCGATCTGCGGCTTGACCCAGTCGTCGTCGCCCATCCCGACGGCGCGGAGCATCCCGCGGCTCGCGGTGCTCTCGATCCCGTCGGTCACCTGACGGCTGCGGGGCTTGAGGTCGATCTCCTCGGACATCGTCGGCTCGCTCATGGACGGAGTCTAGGTCGCGGTCCCGTGACGCCCTCGGCGAGCACCGTCGCGCTCGTCGAGCAGCGCGGTGATCGCCCCCGCGAGGGCGACGTCCCGCTCGGTCAGGCCACCGACATCGTGCGAGACGCTCGTGACCAGCACATGCGGGTAGGTGAGCAGGATGTCGGGGTGGTGCCCGAGCCGCTCGGCGATCTCGGCGACCGCCGTGACCAGGTCGAGGCCGGCGAGAAAGGTCCCGGTCGACACCCTCGTCTCGAGCCTGCCGTCCACGACCCGCCAGTGGCGCGGGTCAACGGCCAGCAGGGCGTCCTCCTCGCTCAGGATCATGCGTCGAGCGTCGCACGTGGCCGTCCGATCAGCAGGTCGAGATGGGCCGGGCGCGTCTCGGATAACGATTTCCGCCACGTGGCTATCATTCTGGAATGACCATCCCCACCCGGGTGACGATCCACGACGTCGCACGGGAAGCCGGCGTCTCGGTGGCGACCGTCTCGAAGGTGATCAACGGGCGCTACGGAGTCTCCCGGGCCACCGCCGCCAAGGTCCAGGCGATCATCGAGACGCTGGGCTACGAGTCGAGCCTCGTCGCCAGGAGCCTGCGCAGCCTGCGCACGAACGTCATCGGCATCCTGGTCGCCGAGTTCGAGCCGTTCAGCACCGAGATCCTCAAGGGGACCTCCTCGGCCATCGCCGGCACCGGCTTCGAGCTGCTCGCGTACTCCGGGGGCGGCGGCTCCCGGCCGGGCTGGGAGCGTCGCTACCTCTCGCGCCTGTCCGGGACGCTGATCGACGGCGCGATCCTGGTGACCCCGACCGTGATGACGGCCGAGGCGTCGATCCCGGTCATCGCGATCGACCCGCACCTCGGGCCTTCGGGACCTCCGACGATCGACGCCGACAACGCCACCGGTGCGATGAGTGCCGTCCAGCACCTGGTCGACCTCGGCCACACGCGGATCGGTCTCATCGGCGGTCGCACCGACCTGGAGTCGGCGCGGCTGCGCGAGGAGGGCTACCGGGAGGCACTGACCCGCGCCGGGATCGCGCTCGACCCCGAGCTGATCCGGGTCGGGGACTTCCGACGCGAGCCCGCGGCGATCCTCGCCCGTGAGCTCCTCGCCCTGCCCCACCGCCCGACGGCGATCTTCGCCGCGAACGACCTGTCGGCGCTCGGGGTGCTGGACGCGGCCAAGGACATGGGTCTCGACGTCCCGCGTGACCTCTCCGTCGTCGGTTTCGACAACATCCCGGAGTCGGCACTCGCCAACCCACCGTTGACCACCGTGAGCCAGCCGCTCCAGCAGATGGGCGCCAGGGCGATCGAGATGCTCATCGGGCTCATCGAGGGCCGGGAGCCGGAGTCGAGCCACGTCCGCCTGCCCACCCAGCTCGTCGTGCGGAGCTCGACGCGCCGGCTGTGACCTAGGTGCGCGCGACCACGTTCACGGGCTCCTCGCCGGCCGCGAGCCGCGCGATCTGGCGCCTGAGGAGACTCGCGAATCGCGGCCCCGTCGCATCGGTCATGCCGCCGAGATGCGGCGTGATGAGGACGTGGGGTGCGCTCCAGAGCGGATGACCCGGTGCGAGCGGCTCAGGGTCGGTCACGTCGAGGGCTGCCCGCAGGCGCCCGGAGGTGAGCTCGGCGAGCAGGGCGTCGGTGTCGATCACGCCGCCCCGCGCCATGTTCACGACCAGGGCCCCGTCGGGCAGCGCGGCGAGGAACGTCGCGTCGACCAGGTGTCGCGTGCTCGGCGAGAGCGGGACGAGAAGGACCACGGCGTCCACCGTCGGCAGCAGGCTCCCGAGCTCGGCGACCCCGTGCACCGGGCGGTCCTCCTGCCGAGCGGTGGCGGCGACGGCCACGACGTCGACGTCGAAGGGGTCGAGCCGACGGGCGAGGGCCGCACCGATCGATCCGTAGCCGAGGACCATCACGCGCCGGTCGGCGAGCGAGTGGCGTTCCCGCGGCGACCAGGTCCCGGTCGCCATCGCGCCGACCGCGTCGACGATCCCGCGCTGCATCGCGAGCAGCAGGCCGACGGCGAGCTCGGCCGTCCCCGCGTCGTGCACGCCGCGGCCGTTGCACAGGATGACCCCTGGCGGCATGAGCGGCACGGCGTGCTCGTAGCCGGCGCTCGGCAGCTGGACCACCCGAAGGTTCGGCAGACCGTGCAGCGCGCGGTACCCGGCGGCCTGCGTGAAGAAGTGCGGGACGACGACCATCTCGACCTCACCGGGATCGACCCCGGGCGGCACGGGGTCGCCGAGATGCCACAGGACGAGGCGGGCGGGCGCGGCGGGCGCCGCGGCGAGGCGGGCGAGCAGGTCGGCGTGACCGACCGCGACCGTCAGCACGCGCGCACCACGCTCGTCACGGCAGCTCGGCCTCCGGCCGTGGCGCGCGCCACTCGTGGGCGAGGAGCGCCATGTCGATGTAGTCGCACCAGTGCTCACCGTCCCGGTGCGCCTCGCGCCGACGCCCCTCCTCGACGAAGCCGAGGCTGCCGTAGAGCGCACGGGCCCGGGGGTTGATGCTCAGCACGTCGAGCGAGACCCGGTGCAGGCCGAGCCCCTCGGGAGCCGGGGCGAACGCGTAGTCCAGCACCAAGGAGAGCGCCTCGCCGCCGAACCCTCGACCGCGCTGACCGGGCCGCAAGGACAGCCGCAGGTTGGCGTTGCGGGAGTGCTCGTCGATCGAGTTGAGGACGATCTCACCGAGGTACTCGTCAGAGGAGTGGGTGATCGCCCAGTCGGCACGGCCGTGGCGGCCGGCGACATCGGTGCACCAGGCGTCGATCTGCTCCCGGGTGAACTCCGCGACCGTTCCGGTGAGGCGGCTGCCCTCGGCGTCATGGCACATGTCCCACATGCCGTCCGCGTCGCGCGCAACGATCGGGCGCAGGACCACCATCTCGCCGACGAGCACCGGCATGCCCCTCACGGGGCGTCGCTCCCGATGCGGTCCAGGACGAGCTCGCGCACCCGACCGGCGTCGGCCTGACCCCGCGTGGCCTTCATCACGGAGCCGATGATCGCGCCGACCGGACCGAGGTTCCCGCCCCGGACCTTCGCGACGATGTCGGGCTGCGCGGCGAGCGCGGCGTCGATCGCCTCGAGCAGCGGCCCGTCGTCGGAGACGATCTCCAGCCCGCGGGCGATCACGACCTCAAGCGGGCTCCCCTCGCCGGCGAGGACTCCCGAGAGGACCTGCCGGGCGAGCTTGTCGTTGAGCCGACCGGAGTCCACGAGGCCCTGGAGCTCGGCGATCTGCAGCGGCGTGACCGCGAGCTCGGCGAGCTCGAGGCCGTCGTTGTTCGCTGTGCGGGCGAGCTCGCCCATCCACCACTTGCGTGCGGCGGCAGCCGATGCTCCGGCGGTGATCGTCGTCTCGATGAGGTCGACGGCGCCGACGTTGACGACGTCGCGCATCTCGGCGTCGGCGTAGCCCCAGTCCGCCTGCAGGCGATGGCGACGCGCAACGGGGGCCTCGGGGAGCCCGGCACGCAGCTCCTCGACCCACTCCCTGCTCGGCGCGACCGGCAGCAGGTCGGGCTCGGGGAAGTAGCGATAGTCCTCGGCGTCGGACTTGATCCGGCCAGCGGTCGTCGTTCCCGTGTCCTCGTGCCAGTGGCGCGTCTCCTGGGTCACGGTGCGGCCCTCGTCGAGCACCGCGGCCTGCCGCGAGATCTCGAAGCGGACGGCCCTCTCCACCGATCGGAAGGAGTTGACGTTCTTCGTCTCGGTGCGAGTGCCGAGCGGCGACTCGGGCGTCGGCCGCAGCGAGACGTTCACGTCAGCGCGGACGTTTCCGCGCTCCATCCGCGCCTCGGAGACGTCAAGGCCGCGGAAGATGTCGCGCATGGTCTGCACGTAGGCGCGGGCGACCTCCGGGGCACGCTCCCCTACCCCGGTGATGGGCCGGGTGACGATCTCCACCAGCGGGATGCCCGCGCGGTTGTAGTCGACCAGGGAGTGGTCGGCGCCGTGGATACGACCGGTGGCGCCACCGACATGGGTGTTCTTGCCCGCGTCCTCCTCCATGTGCGCACGCTCGATGTCGACCCGGACGATCGTGCCGTCGTCGAGCTCGACGTCGAGGTAGCCGTCGAAGGCGATCGGCTCGTCGTACTGGGAGGTCTGGAAGTTCTTCGGGACGTCCGGGTAGAAGTAGTTCTTCCGGGCGAAGCGGCAGACCTCGGCGATCTCGCAGTGCAGCGCGAGGCCGATCTTGATCGCGGACTCCACGGCCGTGTGGTTGAGCACGGGAAGCGCGCCGGGCAGGCCGAGCGAGGTCGGCGTGACCTGGGTGTTCGGCTCGGCGCCGAACTCCGTCGGCGCACCGTCGAACATCTTGCTCAGGGTGCCGAGCTCGACGTGCACCTCTATCCCGATGACCGGGTCGTACCGGCGCACCGCGTCGTCGTAGTCCACCAGGGTGGCCGGCTCGTGGTTGCTCATCGGACGATCCCCTCGGTGGTCGGGAGCTCGGGTGCCCGGTCCAGCAGCGGGCCGCCCCACTGCGCCTCGAGCAGCGACTCGAGCGCAGCGCCCACCCGGTAGAGGCGGTCGTCGGCGCGGGCCGGCGCGAGGATCTGGAAGCCGACGGGCAGCCCGTCGTCGGACAGGCCGGAGGGCAGCGACATCCCTGGCACGCCGGCGAGGTTCGCCGGGATCGTCGCGACGTCGTTGAGGTACATCGCCATCGGGTCGTCGAGCTTCTCCCCGAGCTTGAAGGCCGTGGTCGGGGCCGTCGGCGAGACGAGCACGTCCGCCTGGGCGAACGCCGCGGCGAAGTCGCGCTGGATGAGTGTGCGGACCTTCTGCGCGCTGCCGTAGTAGGCGTCGTAGTAGCCGGCGGACAGCGCGTAGGTGCCGAGGATGATGCGGCGCTTGACCTCGTCGCCGAAGCCGGCACCGCGGGTGGCCGCCATCACGCGCTCGGCGGTGACCGGCCCCTCGGCGGGCTCGACGCGCAGCCCGAAGCGCATCCCGTCGAACTTCGCCAGGTTGCTCGAGGCCTCCGCCGGCAGGATCAGGTAGTACGCCGCCAGGGCGTACTGGAAGTGCGGGCAGGAGACCTCGACGATCTCCGCGCCGGCGGCCTGGAGCAGCGTGAGCGCCTCGTCGAAGCGCGCACGCACGCCCTGCTGGTAGCCCTCGCCGTTGAGCTCGGCGACGACGCCGATGCGCACGCCGGTGAGGTCGCCGGTCATCCCGCGGCGGGCGGCGCCGACGAGGTCGGGCAGCGGCTCGTTCAACGAGGTCGAGTCGCGCGGGTCGTGCCCGCCGATGACCTCGTGCAGGAGGGCGGAGTCCAGGACCGTGCGGGTCACCGGGCCGGCCTGGTCGAGGCTGGACGCCAGCGCGATGAGCCCGTAGCGAGAGACACCGCCGTAGGTGGGCTTGACGCCGACCGTTCCGGTCACGGCGGCCGGCTGACGGATCGAGCCGCCGGTGTCGGTGCCGATGGCGAGCGGGGCCTCGAAGCCGCCGACGGCCGCAGCGCTGCCGCCGCCCGAGCCGCCGGGGATCCGGTCCAGGTCCCAGGGGTTGTGCGTGTTGCCGTACGCGGAGTGCTCGGTGGAGGAGCCCATCGCGAACTCGTCCATGTTCGTCTTGCCGAGGATCGGCAACCCGGCGGCCTTGAGCCGCACGACGAGGGTCGCGTCGTAGGGCGGGATCCAGCCCTCGAGGATCCTCGAGCCGGCGGTGGTCGGCAGACCGCGCGTGACGACGACGTCCTTGACGGCGATCGGCACCCCGGCGAGCGGGTTCAGGTCCTCGCCGGCGGCACGACGCGCGTCGATGTCGCGGGCGGTCGCGAGCGCGCCCTCGCCGTTGACGTGCAGGAAGGCGTGCAGGGCGCCGTCGACGGCGGCGATGCGGTCGAGGTGGGCCGTGGTGGCCTCGACGCTGGAGATCTCGCGGCTGCGCAGCGCCTCGGCGAGCGCGGCGGCGGTGAGCCGGGTCGGGTCCGTGGTCATCACTCCTCCCCGAGGATCTGCGGGACGGAGAAGCGGCCGGAGTCCGCATCGGGCGCGGCCGCCAGGATCTCCGCGACGTCGAGCGTCTGCTCCACGACGTCGGCGCGGAAGACGTTGGTCATCGGCAGCGGATGGCTCGTCGCGGGGACGTCAGGGGTGGCGACCTCCTGGACCCGGGCGACCGAGTGGACGATCACCTCGAGCTCACCGGCCAGCCGGGTCAGCTCGTCCGGGGACAGGTCGATGCGGGCGAGCGCTGCGACGCGCGCGACCTCGTCGCGGGAGAGAGTGGACATGGCAGCGAGTCTAGGTGCAGCCCACCGGGAGGTGGACCCGGTGCCCGAGCGTGCAAGGCTCAGGACACGCTTCCGTCCATCGCTCGGCCGATGAGGTCGAGCAGGGCCATCGCGTAGGCGTCGACGGCGACATCGGCGCGGTAGGTGGTCCGGAGACCGGACGCAGAGCGCGTGGTCACCGCGTAGTGGTGCGGCGCCGTGGCGGCGAGCGAGACGAACGTCGTCCCCAGGCGGTCGCGCAGCTGCTCCTCGCTCGGCAGCCAGAGCGCATCCTCCTGAGCGACAGCGTCCAGGGCCCACTCGGTCGTGCCGTTGAACCCGAGGATCGTCCCGGTGGCGTGGTGGTGCGCCTCGATCGTCATCTCACTGAGCGTGAAGACCTGGCCGTCCAGATCCAGATGCGGGAGCACGAAGCGGTCGCCCGGCGTCGGGCGCCACCGCAGACCGGCATCCCGCAGGGACGAGGCCAGTGGCGTGGAGATCATCGACCCAGTGTCGCCGCAGACGGCCGCACCTGCCACGCAGGACGGGGCGCCAGCGCGGAGCGCCCCGTCCGGTGAGATCGTCGGCGAGCCCGGTCAGCGGCTGCTGAACGCCGCGTCGAAGGACGCCGTCGGCGGGTCGAACGCGAGACGACGGACGAACTCGAGAGCCTCTGGCGCCCCGACGAGGCGGTCCATCCCCGCGTCCTCCCACTCGACCGAGATCGGGCCCTCGTAGCCGATGGTGTTGAGCATCCGGAACGAGTCCTCCCACGGCACGTCGCCGTGACCGGTCGAGACGAAGTCCCAGCCCCGGCGAGGATCGGCCCATGGCAGATGGGAGCCCAGCCGTCCGTTGCGACCGTTGCCGACCCGGCGCTTCGCGTCCTTGCAGTCGACGTGGTAGATCCGGTCGCGGAAGTCGGACATGAACCCGACCGGGTCCAGGTCCTGCCAGACGAAGTGGCTCGGGTCCCAGTTGAGGCCGAAGGCCTCGCGGTGACCGATCGCGTCGAGCGTGCGCACCGTCGTCCAGTAGTCGTAGGCGATCTCGCTGGGGTGCACCTCGTGGGCGAACCGCACGCCGACCTCGTCGAACACGTCGAGGATCGGGTGCCACCGTGCGGCGAAGTCGGCGTACCCCGCGTCGATGAGCTCGCTCGACACCGGCGGGAACATCGCCACGTACTTCCAGATCGACGACCCGGTGAACCCGACGACGGTCTTCACCCCGAGGCGGGCAGCGGTCCGGGCGGTGAGCTTCATCTCCTCCGCTGCCCGCTGACGCACGCCCTCCGGGTCACCGTCCCCCCAGACCACGTCCGGGACCATGTCCCGGTGCCGCTGGTCGATCGGGTCGTCGCACACCAGCTGACCCTTGAGGTGGTTGGAGATCGCGTAGAGCTTGAGCCCGTACCGGTCGAGCAGGTCGAGCTTGGCCTGGATGTAGTCGTCGTCCACCGCGCCCTGCCACGGGTCGAGGTGGTCGCCCCAGCAGGCGAGCTCGAGGCCGTCGTAGCCCCACTCGGAGGCCAACCGCGCCACCTCCTCGAGCGGGAGGTCGGCCCACTGGCCGGTGAACAGCGTGATCGGTCGTGCCATCGGTGCTCTCCTTCGACAGTCGTGGAGCCGCCCGGAGGCCCGAGCGGTCGGTTCGAGGCCCTGGGCTCAGCCGGGGACGGGGGAGGTCGTCGGGACAGTGGTCCACGAGGAGTCGGCCGCTGCGCTCCGCTCGACGGCGTCCAGCACCCGCTGGACGGCGAGCCCGTCGGCGAACGAGGGCCGGGGTTGTTCCGCTCGCGCGAGGCTCCCGACGAGGTCGACCACCTGGTGGACGAAGGCATGCTCGTACCCGAGCCCGTGCCCGGCCGGCCACCACGCAGCGATGTACGGGTGGACGGGCTCGGTGACCAGGATCCGACGGAAGCCCGCGACCGACGGGTCATCGGTGGCGTCGTAGAAGTTCAGGACGTTCATGTCCTCGAAGTCGAACGTCAGCGAGCCGAGCGAACCGTTGACCTCGAGGCGGATGGCGTTCTTGCACCCCCAGGCGAAACGGGTCGCCTCGAACACGCCCAGTGCTCCCCCGGCGAACCTGGCGAGGAACACGGCAGCGTCGTCCACCGTCACTGGTCCCCGTCCCTCGCCGACGGTCCCGCTCAGCCCGGAGAACTCCCCGGCGACCGGGCGTTCGGTGACGAAGGTCTCGAGCGCTCCGCAGACCCCGCTGATGAGGTCACCCGTGACGAACTGCGCGAGGTCGATGATGTGCGCGCCGATGTCTCCGAGCGAGCCGGAGCCGGCCTTGGCCTTGTCGAGCCGCCAGGACAGCGGGGCGTTCTCGTCGGCGATCCAGTCCTGCAGGTACTGGGCGCGCACCTGGCGCACCTTGCCGATCCGGCCGTCCGCCACGAGCTGCCGGGCCAGCGCGATCGCCGGGACCCGACGGTAGGTGAAGCCGACCATCGACAGCACGCCAACGGCCGCCGCCGCCTCTGCGGCCGCGGCCATCGCCTCGGCCTCGGTGACGGAGTTGGCCATCGGCTTCTCGACCAGGACGTGCTTGCCCGCCTCGAGCGCGGCGATCGCCATCTCCGCGTGCGTGTCGCCGGGCGTGCAGATGTCGACGAGGTCGACGTCCGTGCGGTCGAGCAGGCTCCGCCAGTCCGTCGTGGAGCCGGCCCAGCCGAGCCGCGCCGCCGCCTCCGCGACTCCCGCCGGGTCACGGCCGGCGACGACTGTCATCTCCGGACGCCGGGCGACGTCGAAGAATCGCGGGGCGACGCGCCAGGCCTGCGAGTGCGCCCGGCCCATGAACGAGTGGCCCACCATGCCGACCCCCAGACGCGGGGTCTGCTCTCCGGTCATCGTGCTGCTCCTTCGGTGTCGGTCGTGCGCCGTGCCCGGACCCGCCGGTGTGAGCCGGGCGACGCCGTGCGGGGCATGGGGTCACGCCCCGCACGGCGGCTCGTCAGGACTCGAAGGCGGTCGGCAGGTACTTGTCGACGTTGTCCTTCGTCACGACCGGGGCGAAGAGCTGGATCTTGCGCGGCACCTCGACCTCGTCGAGGTCGCTCATCGCCTTGCCCTGGACGATCAGCCGGGCGAGCCGGATGCCGTCGGCGGCCTGCGTCGACGGGTACACGACCGTGGCCTTCAGGACGGAGTCATCGGCCTTGATGGACCGCATGACGTTGGCCGAGCCGGCGCCACCCACCATGACGAACTCGCTGCGGCCGGCTTCCTGGATCGCCGCCATGACGCCGACGCCCTGGTCGTCGTCGTGGTTCCACAGCGCGTCGATCTTCGGTGCCGCCTGCAGCAGGTTCGCGGCGGCCGCCTGGCCACCCTGGACCGTGAAGTCGGCTGCGACCCGGTTGTTGACCTTCAGCCCGCAGTCGGAGAGCGCGTCGGCGAAGCCCTTGCTCCGGTCCTGCGTCAGCGGGAGCGAGTCGATCCCCGCGATCTCGGCAACGATCGCGTCCGGCTTGTCGCCGACCTGCTGGCAGATGTACGTGCCCGCGCTGACTCCCATGCCGTAGTTGTCGCCGAGCACCGTGCTGCGGGCGGCGAACGAGCTGGCGAACTCGCGGTCGACGTTGATGACGACGATCCCGGCCTGCATCGCCTGGGTCGCGACCTGGGTGAGCGCGGCGCCGTCGAACGGCAGCAGGACGATGGCATCGACCTTGTCGTTGATGAACGTCTCGATCTGGCTGATCTGGAGGTTGACGTCATTGGTCGCCTCGGCGACGACGAGGTCGACGTCCTCGTACTTGTCGGCCTCGGCCATGGCAGCGCGGGTGATCGCGCCCATCCAGCCGTGGTCGGCGGCCGGCGCCGAGAAGCCGATCGTGACCTTCTTGCCGACCTCGTCGTTCGCCATCCCCACGACCGAGCCGCCCTGGCTGTCGGCGGTGGTCTCGGTCGGGGCCGGGCTGTTCGAGGTGCAGCCGGTGACGAGAGCGAGGCTGGCTACCGCCGCTCCGGTGGCGATGAGCCACCGACGACGCAGCTCCTTGGGTGCGGACATGAACTTCCTCCTTGAGTGACACAACGGGGTCGAACGGTGGGAAGGCTGACGTGCGAGCTGCGCTCAGCTCGCTCTCGCGCGAGCGGCGAAACGCTGCTGGAGCAGGACGGCGACGACGATGATCACTCCCTTGGCGACGGCCTGGGCCGAGATGGAGAGGTTGTTCTGGGTGAACACGTTCGTCAGCGTCGAGAAGATGAGGACGCCGAAGACGGTGCCGACGATCGTGCCGCGGCCGCCGATGAGGAGCGTCCCGCCGACGACGACCGCTGCGATGGCGTCGAGCTCGTACAGCTGACCGTGGGTCGAGGAACCGGCAGTGGTGCGGGCGAGCATCATCACCGCCGCGATCCCGGCCGTGAGGCCCGCCAGGGCGTACAGGTACAGCGTGTGACGCTTGACCTTGATGCCCGCCAGCCGGGCTGCCTCGGGGTTCCCACCGACAGCGATCGTCCGACGGCCGAACGTGGTCCGGTTGAGCACGACCCAGCCCGCTGCTGCGACGGCGACGAAGATCCACACGAGCACCGAGATGCCCAGGACGTCGGCCTGGAAGAAGTCGAGGAACGGCTTGACCTTGACGATCTGGGTCTGCCGGTTGGCGATCATCTCCGCGAGCCCGCGGGCCGAGACCATCATCGCCAGGGTCGCGATGAACGGGACGACCCGCCCGTACGCGACGAGCAGCCCGTTGACCAGCCCGGCGGCGGTCCCGACCACGAGCGCCGTGACGACCATGACGATCCAGTGGCCGTCCTGGGCCATCGTCTGCGTCGCCAGGGTCGTGGCCCAGACCGAGGCGAGCCCGAGGACCGCACCGATCGACAGGTCGATCCCGCCGCCGGTGATGACGAAGGTCATGCCCACGCTGAGCACGCCGATCACGGCGGCGAGCCGGAGGATCGTCATCACGTTGTCGACACTCGCGAAGCGTTCGCCAGCGGTGGCGACCCCGAACGCGCAGATCACGGCGAGGGCGATGACGAGCCCGATGTTGCGACCGGCGCCGCCCTTCAGCCTCGCCCTGAACCAGACGCGCGTCCCCGAGACCTCGGCGGAGTCCGGTGCCTGCTCCGTGCGGGGACGCGATGCGGCGGCCGCACCACCGGCGGCACTCCCGCGGTCGGGAGAACCGGTCCGCGACCGGTTCGACGGCGGCTGCTCGCTCACCCTGCACTTCCTTCCATCACGAGGTCGAGGACCCCGTGCTCGTCGATCTGATCGGCGTCGCACGAGTGCACGACACGCCCCTCGGAGACCACGTGGACCCGGTCCGCGAGGCCGAGGACCTCGTCGATCTCGCTGGACACGACGACGACCGCCGTCCCACGCGCGGCGAGCTCGGCGATGAGGGCGTAGATCTCCGCCCTTGCCCCGACGTCCACCCCGCGGGTCGGCTCGTCCAGGAGCAGGATCCGGCAGCCGCGCACGAGCCAACGGGCGAGCATCGCCTTCTGCTGGTTGCCCCCCGAGAGGGTGCGGGTCGAGCGGTCGGGGTCCGCGGGCCGGAGGTCGAGGGCGTCGATCTGCGCCGTCGCGGCCACCCGCTCGGCTGGTTCGTCGAGGAACGACGCCCGTGCGAAGGCCGCGAACGTCGCCAGCGTGATGTTGCGGTAGACCGGTTCATCGAGCAGGAGGCCCTGGCTCTTGCGCTCCTCAGGTGCCAGACCGATCCCCGCCCCGACGGCCGCGTCGACGGACCCCGGTCGGAGCGCGCGTCCACGGACCTTGACGACCCCGGCGCCGGCCCGCCGGGCACCGTAGACCGTCTCGAGGATCTCCGACCGCCCGGAGCCGACGAGGCCGACCAGGCCGACGACCTCCCCGGCGCGGACGGAGAAGGACACGTCGGAGAAGACCCCACGAAGGCCGAGGCCCTCGACCGTGAGGAGCTCCGCGGCATCATCCGCGACGGCGCCGCGCTGGGGGAAGGCATGCGCGACCGTGCGGCCCGTCATGAGCCTGATCAGGTCGTCCGTCGGTGTCTCGGACACCGAGAGGCTGGTGCCGACCGTGCGTCCGTCCTTGAGGACGGTGATCCGGTCACCCACGCGACGGATCTCCTCGAGGCGGTGAGAGATGTAGACGACCGCGACCCCGGAGGCGGTGAGCTCGCGCACGACCCTGAAGAGGTTGTCGACCTCCCCCGAGTCGAGGACGGCGGTGGGCTCGTCCATCACGATGAGCCGGACGTCGTGGGACAGGGCGCGCGCCATGCTGACGACCTGCTTGCCAGCGGCCGAGAGCTGCGCGACCTCGAGGTCCGGCGAGATCTCGCTGTGACCGAGCCGTTCGAGGAGCTCCCGTGCCCTGGCGCGAGCGGCGCGACGCTGGGTGAAGCCGCCCGTCGCGAGCTCGTGCCCGAGGAACACGTTCTCGGCGACCGTGAGCCCCTCGACGACGTCGAGCTCCTGGTACATCGTCGCGATCCCGGCGCGGAGCGCCGCAACAGGAGTGGTCACCGTGAGGGGCCGTCCGCACCACAGGATCTCCCCGGCGTCCGGCCGATGCGCCCCCGCGAGCACCTTGATGAGCGTCGACTTCCCCGCGCCGTTCTGCCCGAGCAGGCAGTGGACCTCGCCGCTGCGGATCTCCAGATCCACTCCGTCGAGGGCCTTGGCCCCGGGGAAGTGCTTGATGATCCCCGTCATCCGCAACAGCAGCGCCGGATCCGGCGGCACCGGGTGCTCCGGCTGCTCCGCCTCCTGCTGGGCGTCATCGACCATGCTGAGCAACCTACTCGACTTCCGCCGTTGGTCAATCAAAAGACTCTCGTCCGTCGACGTAGTTATGAGACTGTGATCTACGAAAGCCCGATTGTGCTGTACGGAAGCGTCTGTGCTTGACTTCCGCCATGGACGGGCTGACCAAGTTCGCACCGCGCCCGACCGGTGTCGGCGAGATGTTCCAGCTGCTGCGCGACGGCAAGCCCCGCACCCGCGCGGATCTGGCCCAGATCACCGGTCAGGCCAGGTCGACCATCGCCGCGCGCATCGACGTCCTGGTGGCGTCGGGGCTCCTTGCGCCGGCAGGCGAGGCGACGTCCACCGGCGGACGGCCACCCGGCACCTTCGTCTTCCGCGCCGACGCCCGGATCGTCCTCGCCGTGGACCTCGGGGCGACGCACGTGCGGCTCGCGGTCACCGACCTCGCGACCACCGTCCTGGCGGAGCAGCAGGAGACCGTCACGATCGCGGACGGGCCCGGCGCCGTGCTCGATCGGATCGCCGACCTCGCGATCGCGCTCATCGCGAGCACGGGCCGGGAGATCACCGACCTCGCGGCCGTCGGCGTCGGGCTCCCCGCACCCGTCGACCACACGACGGGACGCCCCGTCAGCCCCCCGATCATGCCGGGCTGGCACAACGCCGACGTCCCCGGCCATCTGCGCCGACGCCTGCACGCACCCGTCCTGGTGGACAACGACGTCAACATCATGGCTCTTGGCGAGCGCCATACGGAGTACCCGGACGTCGATCACCTCCTGTTCGTCAAGATCGCGACAGGCATCGGCGCCGGGATCATCAGCGACGGCGGGCTCCGCCGTGGGGCACAGGGGGTGGGCGGGGACATCGGCCACATCGCGGTCCCCCGCGGATCCGAGGTCGTGTGCCACTGCGGGAACGTCGGCTGCCTCGAGGCCGTGGCCAGTGGCGGTGCCATCGCGGCCGAGCTGACCCGCGCCGGGGTGCCGGCTGCAACGGGTGCCGATGTCGTCGCCCTCGTGCGGGCGGGCAACGGCCCAGCGACCCGCGCCGTCCGTGAGGCGGGCCGGACGATCGGAAGCGTGCTCGCCGGATGCGTGAGCGTGCTGAACCCGTCGGTCATCGTCATCGGCGGCAACCTGGCCAGCGCGGGCGAGGACATCCTCGCCGGCATCCGTGAGGTGGTCTATCAGCGGTCGCTCCCGGTGGCGACGCAGCACCTGAGGATCGTCGCGAGCCGGAGCAAGGGGCGTGCGGGCATCTACGGTGCGAGCGTGATGGCCGCCGAGTCCGTGCTCTCGCCCGCGGCGATCGAGGCGCTGATCCCGTGACCTGCTCGATGGTGTGGGGCAGACTGGTCGCCGCACGGTCCCGACCATCGACGGTGAAGGGGATGCGGTGAACCGCAGGACAGCGCTCGTGGTCCGAGGTGGTTGGGAGGGGCACGCGCCCGTCGAGACGACCGACCTGTTCCTCCCCTTCCTCGAGGAGCACGGATTCGACGTGATCGTCGAGGGCAGCCTCGAGGTGTACGCGGACGACCAGGTCATGGGCGCCGTCGACCTCATCGTGCCCTCCTGGACGATGGGCGAGATCCTTCCCGCAGAGCTCGACGGCCTGCACGCTGCGGTGCGCGGCGGCGCTGGGCTCGCGGGATGGCACGGCGGGATCATCGACGCGTTCCGGGTCGCGACCGAGTACACGATGCTCACCGGCGGGCAGTTCGTCGCCCACCCCGGCGACATCAAGGATCACACCGTCCAGATCGTCCCGGCCCGCGCGGATCACCCGATCGTCGCGGGGATCGAGTCCTTCCACCTCCGGTCCGAGCAGTACTGGGTGGCCACCGACGGGCTCAACGACGTCCTGGCAACGACGAGCCTCGTTCCCGGTCCCGACGACCCCTGGCACGAACCCGTCGTGTCCCCCGCGGTCTGGACCCGTCTCTGGGGCGCGGGCCGGGTCTTCGTCTGCACGCCCGGCCACCACACGGCCGATCTCGAGGTACCCGCCGTGCGGACCATCGTCGAGCGCGGGCTCCTCTGGGCGAGCGGGCTCCTGGGCGACTGACGGGTGCCGCGAGGTCCCGCGGCCACGGGTCGGACGGGGGCACGCCGGGTCGGCGTCGGTGACCGGTCGGTCCGC
Source organism: Actinomycetales bacterium (assembly GCA_038223605.1). Classification (GTDB taxonomy): domain Bacteria; phylum Actinomycetota; class Actinomycetes; order Actinomycetales; family Cellulomonadaceae; genus Actinotalea. The sequence continues at coordinate 44,141 of JBBRGX010000002.1, forward strand.
ACCGAGGCTCTCCCCCACGACGACATCGGGCTTCCGGGACCGTCGGACCTCATCCCGACGGATCGCACGGCGAACGATGAAGGGATGGGGACTCCCGTGCTCCTCCCGGACGGACCGACGACGACGCGGCGGCTCGCACCGCTGCACCGGGGTCTCGTCGTGGTCCAGCGCAGACTCGCGGTCCTGGGGATCCGCTCGCAGCCACAGCGGCGCCCTCAGAACCGGGACAGGGGCGCCCGTGGAACCGAGGAGGAGTGCGCTCTCACCGCGACGCTCACGAGCTCACCGCAGCCGCGATCGCCTCCGGCCCCTCGGCGAGCAGCCGCACGAACCCGGCCTCGTCGAGGATCGGCAGCCCGAGCTCGCGCGCCTTGGCCTCCTTCGACCCCGCGTTCTCCCCCACCACGACGACGTCGGTGTTCTTCGACACGCTCCCGGCCGCCTTGCCACCGCGCGCGATGATCGCCTCCTTCGCGCCGTCGCGGGAGAACCCGGTCAGCGAGCCGGTGACCACGACCGTGAGGCCCGCGAGCGTGAGCGGGATCGACTCGTCGCGCTCGTCGCGCATGAGGACGCCGGCCGCGGACCATCGGTCGACGACGTCCAGCCGCCACGGCCCGTCGGGAGCGCCGGGGTCGAACCAGTCCAGGATCGACTCGGCGATCGTCTGGCCGATCCCCTCGATCCCGGCGAGGCGGACGAGCGCCTCCTCACGGTCGGCAAGGACCTCGCGCAGGGCCGCCATGGAACCGAAGTCCTGGGCCAGGGCACGCGCGGCGGTGGGGCCGACGTTGCGGATCGAGAGCGCGACGAGCACGCGCCACAGCGGCTGCTTCTTGGCCCTGTCCAGCTCGTCGAGGAGGGTGCGCGCCGCCTCCGACGGCTCCCACTCGCCCAGCGCCCGCCCCTCCGCCTCGGCGGCCACCACGTCCGCCCTGCCATGCTTGAGCGCTCGCCGGAACGGGGTGCGGCGACGGACGACGCCGTCCTCGTCGGCCCGCGGCTCGCCGGTCTCCGGGTCGCGCACGATCACCTCGACCGATGCGAGGAGGGCGAGGCTCGCCGAGCGGACCCTCGCGACCTCCTCCTCGTCGGCATCGGCCGGGTAGGCCACCAGGTCGAAGAGGTCGGCCTCGTTCTCCAGGGGCGGCGGCGACGGCACCTCGGGCTGGGTGAGCGCGGCGGCCGTCACCTCGCCGAGCACCTCGATGTCCAGGGCTCCGCGCGAGCCGATGTGCTCGACCCGGCCGCGCACCTGGGCTGGACAGGTCTGCGCGTTCGGGCAGCGCTGGTCCACGTCTCCCGCACGCATGGAGCGCAGGGTCGATCCGCACTCGGGGCACCGCGTCGGCATGACGAAGTCGCGGCGCGGGTGGCCGTCCTCGGCGAGCGCTGCGACGGGGCCGACGATCTCCGGGATGACGTCCCCTGCCTTGCGCAGCACGACCATGTCGCCGATCCGCACGCCCTTGGCGCGGACCACGTCCTGGTTGTGCAGCGTCGCCATGCGGACCGTCGAGCCGGCGACGAGGGCCGGCTCCATCACGGCGTAGGGCGTGACGCGCCCGGTGCGGCCGACGTTGACGCGGATGTCGAGCAGCCGGGTGTTGACCTCCTCCGGCGGGTACTTGTAGGCGATCGCCCAGCGCGGTGCCCGACTCGTGGCGCCGAGCCGACGTTGCAGGTCGAGCTCGTCGACCTTGATCACGATGCCGTCGATCTCGTGCTCGACGTCGTGGCGGTGCTCGCCGTAGTACGCGATCATCTCCCGCACGCCGGCGAGGTCCGGGACGACCCGGGTGCGGCCGGAGACGGGCAGCCCCCAGGCGGCCAGGAGGTCGTAGGTCTGCGACTGGCGGACCGTCGCCTCCTCGTGGCCGGCCCAGGTCAGCGCACCGATGCCGTGGCAGATCAGCTGGAGCGGGCGCGCGGCCGTGACCCTCGGGTCCTTCTGCCGCAGCGAGCCGGCCGCGGAGTTGCGGGGGTTGGCGAAGGGGGCCTTCCCGGCGGCCACCTGCGCCTCGTTGAGCGCAGCGAAGCCAGCCACCGGCAGGAAGACCTCGCCGCGCACCTCGAGGAGCTCGGGGACGCCGTCGCCGGTCAGCCGGTGCGGGATGCCGTGGATGGTGCGGACGTTCAGGGTGACGTCCTCCCCGGTGCGCCCGTCCCCGCGGGTGGCCGCCCGCACCAACCGGCCGGACTCGTAGACGAGATCGATCGCGAGCCCGTCGATCTTCAGCTCGCAGAGGTAGTGCAGGTCGTTGCCGGCGTCCTCCAGGTCGCGTCCGACCCGCTCGGCCCAGGCTGCGAGGTCCTCGTCGGAGAAGGCGTTGTCGAGGCTGAGCATGCGCACCACGTGCTCGACCGCCGCGAACTCCGTCGAGAAGCTGCCACCGACCATCTGCGTCGGCGAGTCCGGGGTGCGCAGCCCGGGGTGGGCGTCCTCCAGGACGGCGAGGCGCCGCAGGAGGTGGTCGTACTCGCCGTCGCTCACCGTCGGCGCGTCGCGCACGTAGTAGGCGAACTGGTGCTCGCGGACGAGCTCGGCGAGCTCGGTCCAGCGGTGCCGGGCGGCCACGGGATCCAGGCCGGCGTCGTCCGGGCCGAGGGTGTCATCGCTCACGCGCCCATCATGGCGGAGACCTCCGACGCGCACCCGATGGCTACGCTCAGCGGTCATGAGCCCGACCTCGACACCGATCAGCAGCCCCGACCCGGACGCCGACCCGTTCGCCTGGCTCGAGGAGGTCGACGGCGAGGCGGCCATGGCGTGGGTCACCGAGCGCAACGCGGAGACCAGCGCCGGACCGGCGGCCTCGCCCTCCTTCGCCCCGGTGCGCGACGCCGTGCGCGAGGTCCTCGACTCCCCGGCCCGGATCCCCGAGGTGAGCGCCGTCGGCGACCTCCTGTACGGCTTCTGGCGTGACGCCGAGCACCCGAGAGGGCTCTGGCGGCGCACCACACCCGCCTCCTACCGTCGCGAGGAGCCGCAGTGGGAGGTCGTGCTCGACCTCGACGCCCTCAACGCCGCCGAGGGCGAGGACTGGGTCTGGCACGGCGCGAGCATCCTGCGCCCCGCGTTCACCCGTGCCCTCGTCGCGCTGTCCCACGGCGGCTCCGACGCGGACGTCACCCGGGAGCTCGACCTCGTGGCCCGCGCATGGGTCGACCCGGCCGACGGCGGGTTCGTCCGGCCCGAGGGAAAGGGCGACGCGCGCTGGGTCGACGAGGACACCCTCCTCGTCTCGACGGACCTGGGCGTGGGGACGACGACGACGTCCGGCTACGCCCGCACCGTCCGGCGCTGGCGCCGCGGGACGCCGCTCGCCGACGCACCGCTCGTCTTCGAGGGTCGCAGCGACGACCTCGCCGTGACGGCCTGGCACGACCACACCCCTGGCTTCGAGCGCGACCTCGTCGTGCGCTCGCTGACCTTCTACTCCGACGAGCTCTTCCTGCTCGACGCCGACGGCACCGCGCGGCTCGTCGAGGTCCCCGACAGCGCTCAGACCCTCGTGCACCGCGAGTGGCTGCTCATCGAGCTGCGCGAGGAGTGGTCGCCGGAGCCGGACGGCACGACGCACCCGGCGGGAAGCCTGCTCGCGGCTCCCGTCGACGCCTGGATGGCCGGCGAGCGAGCGCTGACGGTCCTGTTCCGGCCCGACCGGTCGAGCTCCCTGTCAGCGGTGACGTGGACGCTGCACCACCTGGTCCTCACGGTGCTGGTCGACGTCAGGAGCACGGTCCTCGTCCTGACCCCGCCGACCGGCGACCCGGCGGGGCCGGGGTGGGTCCGGTCGCGGATCCCCGGTCTGCCGACGATCGGCAGCGTCGCCGTGCGCGCCGTCGACCGGCACGAGAACGACGAGCTCTGGGTCACCGTCTCCGGGTTCGACACCCCGACCACCCTTCAGCTCGTGGACGTCGCGACGGGGCAGGCGCCGGTCCAGCTCAAGGCCGCGCCTGCCTTCTTCGACGCCTCGGGCCTGGAGGTCGCCCAGCACTTCGCGGTCTCGGCCGACGGGACGCGCGTCCCGTACTTCCTGCTCACTCCCCCGAGCGCACGTCGGGACGGCACCGCGCCGACGCTGCTGTACGGCTACGGCGGCTTCGAGATCTCGCTGCTCCCGGCCTACTCGGGGACCCTCGGGCGCGCATGGCTCGACCGCGGCGGGGTGTACGCCGTGGCGAACATCCGCGGCGGCGGCGAGTACGGGCCGACCTGGCACCAGGCGGCGCTGAAGTCGGAGCGTCACCGGGCGTACGAGGACTTCGCTGCCGTCGCCCGCGACCTCGTCGACCGCGGTGTCACGACGGCGGCGCACCTCGGCGCCCAGGGCGGGTCCAACGGCGGACTGCTCACCGGGAACATGCTCACGCGCTGCCCGGAGCTGTTCGGAGCGATCGTCATCCAGGTGCCGTTGCTGGACATGCGGCGCTACAGCCACCTGCTGGCCGGCGCCTCGTGGATGGCGGAGTACGGCGACCCCGACGACCCGGACCAGTGGGCGTACATCCGGACCTTCTCCCCGTACCACCTGCTCGACGCGGCCCGGGACTACCCGCCGGTGCTCCTGACGACCTCGACCCGGGACGACAGGGTGCACCCCGGCCATGCGCGCAAGACCGCAGCCTGGCTCCGCGCAGCAGGCAAGGACGTGACGTACTACGAGAACGTCGAGGGTGGTCACGGCGGCGCGGCCGACAACTCCCAGGCAGCGTTCATGGCCGCCCTGGCCTGGACCTTCCTGCACGAGCGCCTCGGCTGAGGAGGCCTACTCGGCAGCGCGGGCGGCGATCTCCGTCGCGACCTTGATCGCGATCTCGATCTCGGCACGGAGGTCCTGGAGCGTGGTGACGACCTGGTCGCCCGTTCCGCTCGTGTCCGTGTGCACGACGACCTCAGCGAGGCCGGACGCCGGCAGCCCGAGGGTCGTCCATGGCTTGTGCACCGCCCGGGCGAGGCGGGCGATGTCCGGTCCGCCCTTGCGCGGCGTGTCCCGGGGCAGGCCGAGCCACAGCCCGGTCCCGGACTCGACGATCGCAGCGATCTGCTCCCACTGCGCCCCCTGCACGGCGGCCAGGCCGACCCCGACGCTGTCGGCGCCGGCGTCGGCCATCGCCTTGAGGGACCTGGACGCGAACCGGCCGCCACCGTGCACGACGACCTGGTCGGCGCCGCCGGCCCGGGAGCCGGCGACCACGGTCCGCAGACCGTCGGAGACGTCCGTCCGCTCGATCGCCGCGAGCCGGCTGTGGCCGGAGAACGTGGGGACCGCGCCGCCGAGGACGTCCGGCAGCAAGGGCTCGCGCAGCACGACGGTCAGCTGCGCGCCGGGGACGGCCGTGCGCATCGAGCCGAGCAGCTCGGCGATGCCCTCGCCGAGGGAGGCCACCACGTCGCGCACCGCACCGCGATCGCTCAGCACCCGGTCGCCGCGCGCCAGGTAGAGCACCGAGGAGAGCGTCCACGGCCCGCGGACCGTGAGCACGAGCGGTCCGGTCCAGCCGTCCGCGCAGGCCGCCAGGGCGTCCAGGTCCTCACGGAGCAGGGCGCGGGCGTGCTCGAGGTCGGCGCCGGGCCGGTCGGCGAGCTTCCAGCCGTGGGTCCCGAGCTCGATCGGCATCCCCGGGAGGAGGGCGGCGGTGCGGGCGATCGTCTGCGCCCACGGCCCGCGCTTGGGCATGTGCACCATCGGCGGCATCCCGACGACGCCCTCCGGGGTGTCGGTGAGCTCACCCATCGCGATCCCCTGCGCCTTGAGCACCTTGTGCCCCGACCACGGGCCGAGCGCGCTGACCCCCGTCATCGGACGGCCGCCGCGATCGTGGCCTGGCCGAGCACGCGGTCGCCGGCGTACACGACGGCGCACTGGCCGGCAGCCACGCCGCGCACCGGCTCGTCGAGGCGGACCTCGAGACCTGCCGGCCGGCCGTCGGACGGGTCGAGGGCACGGACCTGCGCCGCGACGGGCGTGCCGTGGGCGCGGACCTGGAGCGTGCAGCCGGTCCAGGTCTGCGGCGGTGGTCCGAACCAGACCGCATCGCTCGCGCTGAGGCCGTGCACCTCGAGCAGGTCAACGGACCCGACGACGACGGTGTTGCTCACCGGCTGGACATCGAGCACGTAGCGCGGACGCCCGTCGGGCGCCGGCCTGCCGAGCCGGAGCCCCTTGCGCTGGCCGACGGTATAGGCGAAGGCGCCGTCGTGGCCGCCGACGACGACGCCGTCCGTGTCCACGACGGGTCCCGGCCGCTGGCCGAGCCGCTCGCGCAGGAAGCCGGCGGTGTCGCCGTCGGCGACGAAGCAGATGTCGTAGGAATCGGGCTTCTCGCTCACCCCGAGACCGCGGCGCGCCGCCTCGGCCCTGACCTCGTCCTTCGAGCCGACGTCGCCGAGCGGGAACAACGCACGAGCCAGCCGGTCGGGGCCCATCACGGCGAGGACGTAGGACTGGTCCTTGGCGAGATCACGTGACCGGTGCAGCGACGGGCTGCCGTCCTCGGCGCGCTCGATGCGCGCGTAGTGCCCGGTCGCCACGGCGTCGAAGCCGAGGGCCGTCGCCTTGTCCAGGAGGGTGCTGAACTTGATGTGCTCGTTGCATCGCACGCAGGGGTTCGGGGTCCGTCCGGCGGCGTACTCCGCGAGGAAGTCGGCGACGACCGTCTGCTCGAAACGCTCGGAGAGGTCCCAGACGTAGTACGGGATCCCGAGCACGTCGGCCGCCCGGCTGGCGTCCCCGGCGTCCTCGATCGAGCAGCAGCCGCGTGAGCCCTGCCGGTGCTCGGCGCGTGAGCGCGACAGGGCCATGTGCACCCCGACGACGTCGTGACCGGCATCGACCGCCCGGGCTGCTGCGACGGCGGAGTCGACACCGCCGGACAGTGCTGCCAGGACGCGCATGGGAGCAGCCTACGTGCGGCGCGGCTGCTCAGCCGACGCCGGCCAGGCCCGCGGTGCGCGCCCGCGCGACGACCTCGGGGAGCACGGCGAGCAGCGCGTCGACGTCGGCCGCGGTCGAGGTCCGGCCGAGGGAGAAGCGCAGCGCGCCGCGCGCGGTCCGGTCCTCGATCCCGCAGGCCAGCAGGACGTGCGAGGGCTGCGGCACCCCCGCCTGGCACGCCGAGCCCGTGGAGCAGGCGATGCCCGCGCTGTCGAGCAGGTAGATCAGCGAGTCGCCCTCGCAGCCGGGGAAGGTCAGGTGCGCGTTGCCGGGGAGCCGCCCCTCGCGACGCGGACCGCGGACCACCGCGTCCGGCACCGCGTCCTCGACCCCCGTCAGGAGGCGGTCGCGCAGCGAGGACAGCCGGGCGGCCTCCCCGGGGCGATCGGCAACGGCGTGCTCGACCGCGACCGCGAAGGCGCGGGTCGCCGGAACGTCGAGCGTGCCGGAGCGGACACCCCGCTCCTGACCGCCGCCGTGCACGACCGGCTCCAGACCCAGCCCACGACGGGCGAGGAGCGCGCCGATGCCGACCGGCCCGCCGAGCTTGTGCGCGCTGACGGTCATCGCGTCGAGCCCGCTCGCAGCGAAGTCGACGTCGAGGTGAGCGACCGCCTGGACCGCGTCGCCGTGCACCGGGATGCCGTGCGGCGCGGCAGCGGCGACGACGGCCGCGAGCGGCTCGACCGTGCCGATCTCGTTGTTCGCCCACATGACGCTGATCAGCGCGATCTCGTCGGCGTGCCGATCGATCTCCGCCCGGAGCACTGCGAGGTCCAGGACGCCGGCCGCGTCGACGGGGAGCAGGACGAGCTCGGCGCCCTGGCGCTCGAGCCAGCGGGCCGGGTCGAGCACGGCATGGTGCTCCACGGCCGAGACGAGAACCCGGCGACGGCGGGGATCGGCGAGCCGTCGCGCCCAGAAGAGCCCCTTGATCGCCAGGTTGTCCGCCTCGGTCCCGCCGCCGGTGAGGATCACGTCGCTCGGTCGGGCGCCGAGCGACTCGGCAAGCGACTCGCGCGACTCCTCCACGATGCGTCGGGCGCGCCGGCCGGGCTCGTGCAGGGAGGACGCGTTCCCGGTCCGTGCGAGCTCGGCGACCATCGCCTCGATGGCCGCCGGGTGCATCGGCGTCGTCGCGGCGTGGTCGAGGTAGGTCACAGGGCCAAGTCTAGGAAGGTCGGCGTGATCTCCGGACAGCGGTCGTGGCAGGCACGTCCCCCCGGCCGGCCCGCGCCTGGCATGATCGCCGGGTGACCACCGAGGGCCCGCCGTTGGCATTCAGCGGATCGCGCCTCTCGTGGACCGATCTCCCACGCGCGGTGCGGACCCGGATCGTCCGCACGACGGGGGCGGACGTCATCTCCGAGACAGCCGCGACAAGCGGCTTCAGCCCCGGCTTCGCGTCCGTTCTCGAGCTCACCGACGGGACCCAGGTCTTCTGCAAGGCCGTCTCCCCCGAGCAGAACCCGCAGTCCCCGGACCTGGCCCGCGCCGAGATCCGGGTGGCCGGCCTCCTGCCCGGTGCGGTCCCCGCCCCGAGCCTGCGGTGGTCCTTCGACGACGACGGCTGGGTCGTCCTGGGCTTCGAGGTCGTGCACGGGCACCTTCCCGAGCACCCCTGGCGCCCGGAGCAGCTGAGCCGAGTGCTCGCAGCCGTCGCCGACCTCGCCGAGGTCGGCACGCCGTGCCCGGACGGGCTGCCACCGCTGGCCGACGCGGTCCGGGAGCTCGCAGCGGGTTGGGGGCTGCTGGCCGACGATGCCGGGGCCGTCGACCGCGCGGCGCACTCCCTCTGTGCCGAGGGCCCGTGGATGCGCACGCACCTCGACCACCTCGTCGAGTGGTCCCGGCCGGCGGCGGCGGCCGCCGCCGGGACGCACCTGGCGCACGGTGACCTTCGGGCGGACAACATCCTGCTCGACGAGCGCGAGCTGTGGATCGTCGACTGGCCCTGGGCCACCGGCAACGGCGTCGCCTGGTTCGACCTGCTCGGGATCCTGCCGAGCATCGCGATGCAGGGCGGCGGGGAACCGGCGAGCCTCTTCTGGTCCCACCCGAACGCCGCGGGGGTGGATCGCGACGCGGTCCGCTCCGTGCTCGCGGCCCTCGCCGGCTACTTCGTCCGGTCGGCGGTGCTCCCGCCACCCGTCGGGATCATGAACATCCGGCCCTTCCAGCTCGCCCAGGGCGTCGAGGCGCTGCGCTGGCTGCGGGCCTGGTAGCTGCGGACCCGGTCGCAGCGGCTCAGCCGAGGAGGCGACGCAGCTCGGCCGTGGCAGCGGGCAGCACGGTCCTCAGGTCGCCGACGATGCCGAGGTCGGCGATCTCGAAGATCGGCGCCTCGGGATCCGTGTTCACGGCGACGATCGTGCCGGCAGACTGCATCCCGCCGCGGTGGTGGACCGCGCCGGAGACCCCCGCACCGATGTAGAGCCGGGGCGAGACCGTGACCCCGGTCTGCCCGATCTGCGCCTCGTGGTCGATCCAGCCCTCGTCGGTCGCCACCCGCGTCGCGCCCACGGCGCCACCGAGCACGTCGGCGAGCTCGTCGAGGAGGCTGAAGTCACCCTCGGTGCCGCGGCCACCCACGACGACGACCTGGGCGGAGCTGAGGTCGGGGCGCCCCGACGGGCTCCGCTCGCTGCGTTCGACGAGCTCGACGCCCCGCGCAGCCCCTGCGGGATCCGCGGCATGCGCGAGGAGCGTCGCGGGGCCGGCGTCGGAGCGGACCGCCTCGGCGGCGTTGGGCTTGACCGCGACGACGGCGAACGGGGTCCGGATGGCGCACCGGGTGGTCCAGGTCGCTGCGAAGACCTGCTTCGTCGCCACGAGGGTGCCGTCGACCTCGTCGAGCGCAGCGACGTCGACGACGACACCTGCACCGGTCAGCGCACCGAGGACGGCGGCGACCTCCTTGTGCTCGAAGCTCGAGGTCAGCAGGACGGCGCGGGGAGCCGCCGCACGGACCACCGCTGCGAGCGCCGCAGCGATGACGGGCGTGAGGTGGTGCGACTCGGCGGGAACGACGGTGTGCACCGTCGCGGACCCGAAGGCGCCGAGCTCGGCGAGCGCCTCGGGGGACGGCCCGCTCGCGTCGACCCAGACCCCGTGCGCCGGCCCGAACCGGGCGGCGAGCGCGAGGAGCTCACGGACGGCAGGACGAACCGTCCCGTCGTCGCTGTGGTCGATCAGCACGAGCACCGGCCCGGTCGTCATCATGGTCTCCTGGTCGGTTCAGACGAGCTTGTGGTCGACGAGGTACGCGGCGAGGCGGGCGCCGGCGTCCCCCTCGTCGGTGATCAGCAGGCGGTTCTCCCGCGGCGGCCGTTCGGTGGCGTCGATGACCTCGGTGCGTGAGCCGTCGGCCCCGACGGAGGCGGGGTCGACGCCCAGGTCGTCGAGGGTCATGACGTCGACCGGCTTCTTGCGGGCAGCCATGATCCCCGCGAAGGCGGGGTACCGGGGCTCGTTGGACTGGTCGGTCACCGAGACCAGCGCCGGGAGCGGGGAGCGCAGCACCTCGGTCGCATGGTCGAGGTCGCGACGGACCTGGACGATGCCGTCGACCACGGTGAGCTCGCTCGCCAACGAGAGCTGGGGCAGGCCGAGCTCCGTTGCGAGGGCCGCGGGGAGCATCGAGGTCAGTCCGTCGAGCGAGGCCATCCCGGTCAGCACGAGGTCGACGGGTCCCTGCTCGGCGATCGTGCGCACAGCGGCAGCCAGGACACGAGCCGTGGCGAAGACGTCCGAGCCCGCGAGACCGGGGTCCAGGACGTGCACCCCACGATCGGCGCCCATCTGCAGCCCGCGGCGGACGGCGTCAACGGCGTCGTCAGGGCCGGCGGTCAGCACCACGACCTCGGCGTCGAGCTCGGCAGCCAGGACGAGCGCTGCCTCGACAGCGTTCTCGTCCAGCTCGTTCAGCGTCCCGTCGCCCTGCTCGCGGTCGACGTGGCCGTCGACGAGCCGGCGCTCGGCCATCAGGTCCGGGACGTGCTTGACGCAGACGACGATCCTCAACGGAGCCGCACTCCTCTCGTGGCGTGACACCGCAGGCTACCTGCTCGCCATCGGTCGGCCCACCGGGCCGCGCGACGGCCGGCGGCCCGCCGCGGCGGTCCCGACGGGCCGTCGGAGGTGCGGAGGTGCCTCGCGCGCCCGTCGTGGTCCAGACTGGTCCGCTGTGCGGTACGACGCGGCAGGACATGGCGGGCTCCATCGGCTGGGTGTGCACCCGGCGGGCGACGGGGTCGACGTCGCCGTGCTCGCCTCCCATGCCACGGCCGTGCACCTGTGCCTCCTCGACCCGGACCCCGACTCCCCTGACGGCTGGGCCGAACGACAGGTGCCGCTCGGTGGCCCGACCTTCGGCGTCTGGCACGCCCATGTCCCCGGCGTCCTCCCCGGTCAGCGCTACGGCTTCCGCGCCACCGGCTCATGGGACCCCGACGCGGGGACGCGGTTCAACCCGGCCAAGCTCCTCATCGACCCGTACGCCCGCGGTCTGGACGGGACCGAACGGCTCGACGCGCCGAGCACTCGTGCCTACGGGCAGCGCGTCGACGCCGAGCACCGCCCCCTGGAGGGGCGCCCGATCGACAGCCGCGACTCGCGCGCGCACGTGCCGCACGGCGTCGTGCTCAACGAGAGCCTCGCCGCACCGGACACCCGCCCGCGCACGCCCTGGGCCCGGACGGTCGTCTACGAGGCCCATGTTCGCGGCCTGACCCGACGGCTCCGAGCGCTGCCGCCCGAGATCCGCGGCACCTACGCCGGACTCGGCCACCCGGCGACCGTCGAGCACCTGCGCTCGCTCGGCATCACCGCCGTCGAGCTGCTCCCGGTCCAGGCGATGGCGACGGAGCCGTGGCTCGCCCTGCACGGCCGGACGAACTACTGGGGCTACAACACGCTCGGCTTCTTCGCCCCCCACCCGGGCTACGCGACCAACGCGGCCCGGGAGCTCGGCGCCGAGGCCGTGCTCGCCGAGCTCAAGGAGTCGGTCCAGGCCCTGCACGCCGCGGGGATCGAGGTCATCCTCGACGTCGTCTACAACCACACGGCCGAGGGCGGCACGGACGGTCTGCAGGTCTCGTGGCGCGGTCTGGACCCGACGGTGTACTACCTGCACGACGGAAGCACCCCCGCCCGGTTCGCCGATGTCACCGGCTGCGGCAACTCGCTCGACTTCCGGCGGCCCCGCGTGGTTCAGCTCGCCCTCGACTCGCTGCGCTACTGGGCGACCGAGGTCGGCGTCGACGGCTTCCGGTTCGACCTGATGGTCACCCTCGCCCGGGACGACGCCGGCTTCGACGCGCAGCACGCCTTCCTCGTCGCCCTGCAGACCGATCCCGTCCTGAGCGGCCTCAAGCTCATCGCCGAGCCGTGGGACGTCGGACCCGGCGGATGGCGCACGGGTGCGTTCCCGGCGCCGATCTCCGAGTGGAACGACCGGTTCCGCAACGCGGCACGGTCCTTCTGGCTCACCGACCCGGCCGAGGCGGCGCACGGGCGGCTCGGCCACGGCGTCCGCGAGCTCGCCACCCGTCTCGCCGGCTCGGCCGACCTGTTCGGCTACTCCGACCCGCCGTTGATGCGCGGTCTCGGGGCGAGCATCAACTACGTGACGGCGCACGACGGCTTCACCCTCGCCGACCTCGTGGCCTACGACCACAAGCACAACGCCGGGAACGGCGAGCACAACCGGGACGGGACGGACGACAACCGGTCGTGGAACCACGGCATCGAAGGACCGGCCCGCGACCCGGGCATCGGTCTGGAGATCGTCCCCCTGCGGCGGCAGTCGATGCGCAACCTGCTGGCCACGCTCCTGCTGTCCGCCGGGGTGCCGATGCTCACCGCCGGCGACGAGATCGGCCGGACCCAGCAGGGGAACAACAACGCCTACAACCAGGACAACGAGATCTCCTGGGTCGACTGGGAGCTCTCCCCGTGGCGCGAGAACCTCCTGGCGACGGCGCGGCACCTGCTCCGCCTGCGCCGCGAGCACCCGGCGCTGCAGTCGACGGCCTTCTTCCTCGGAGCGCCGCGACCCGACTGCGAGGACCAGCGGTCCGACCTCTACTGGCGCGGTGCGAGCGGCGCGCCGCTGGCGACCCACGAGTGGAACGACCCGCACGTCCGGACGATCCAGATGATCCGCACCGCCTGCGACGGCTCGGCCGTCCTGCTGCTGATCAACGGGGCGCTCGACCCGGTCTCCGTCACGCTCGCCGACGGGGCCCCGACCTGGCAGCTGGCCTGGGACTCGACCGTCGAGCACCCCGAGGACCTCGAGCGCCCCGACGGCCCCGCGGCGAACGGCAACGGTCAGGTGCGCGCCGGGGCCACCGTGCTCGTCGAGCCCCTCTCCGTCCGGGTGTACTCCGCCTAGACCACGCACGGGCGGTCCGACACGACCCGCCACCGCAGGCGTCCGAGGTGCCCTGCGCCAGCGACGGTCGGTAGGTTCAGGGGGTGACCCCGCCCCCGCCGTCCTCGCGCCCGACTCCCCCGCCTGGCCGCCACAACCGCTCCAGGCGCGCGGCCGATGCCGCAGCGGCAGGCCGGTCGACAGGAGCCGGGCCGGCCAAGGGCGCCGGACCGCATGCACCCCCACCTGCGGTCCAGGTCCAGCCCACGGGTCAGCGCTCGGTCCAGCGGATCCCGGTGGTCGACGTCTCCCCCGTCCTGGAGGGCGGTCGATGGCCGGCGAAGGCCGTCGTCGGCGAGGCCGTCGAGATCGGCGCGACGGTGTTCCGCGAGGGTCATGACGCGGTCGCCGCGAGCGCCGTCCTGCTCCGACCGGACGGCAGCGAGCACAGCTGCGTGCGGATGACCGTGGTGAACAAGGGCCTGGACACCTTCCGCGCCCTCCTGGTCCCGGACGCCGTGGGAGCGTGGACGTTCCGCGTCGACGGCTGGTCCGACCCGTACGCCACCTGGACCCATGACGCGACGATCAAGGTCGACGCCGGCGTCGACGTCGAGCTGATGCTCACCGAGGGAGCCACCCTCCTGGACCGCGCCGCAGCGCGAGCCGGGATCCCCGCCGCTGCTGCGGCCACCCTCGGCGCCGCGGCCGCCGGGCTGCGGGACGCGCACCAGCCGCCGCGGACCCGGCTCGAGGCCGGGCTGAACGCGGCCGTCGTCGCCGTGCTCGCCGTCGATCCGGTCCGCGAGATGCTCTCGGGATCGCCGACGTATCCCTTGCGCGTCGAGCGCGAGCGTGCGCTCGTCGGCTCCTGGTACGAGATGTTCCCGCGCTCGGAGGGCGCCACCTTCGACGAGTCGACGGGCACCTGGCGCTCGGGCACCTTCGCCACGGCGGCCGAGCGGCTGCCGGGGATCGCAGCGATGGGCTTCGACATCGTCTACCTGACGCCGATCCACCCCATCGGCACGACCCACCGCAAGGGTCGCAACAACTCCTTGAGCACGGTTCCCGGGGACCCGGGCTCGCCCTACGCGATCGGCTCGGCCGACGGTGGCCACGACGCCCTGCACCCCGAGCTGGGCACCTTCGAGGACTTCGACGCCTTCGTCGCCGGCGCCAAGGGGCTGGGCATGGAGATCGCGCTCGACCTCGCCCTGCAGTGCTCACCCGACCACCCCTGGGTCGCCGAGCACCCGGAGTGGTTCACCACGCGCCTGGACGGGACGATCGCCTACGCCGAGAACCCCCCGAAGAAGTACCAGGACATCTACCCGGTCAACTTCGACAACGACCCCGCCGGGATCTACGCCGAGGTCCGCCGCGTGCTGCAGGTGTGGATCGACCACGGGGTGACGGCCTTCCGCGTGGACAACCCGCACACCAAGCCCCTGGAGTTCTGGGAGTGGATCATCGCTGACGTCACCGCAGCGCACCCGGACGTGATCTTCCTCGCCGAGGCCTTCACCCGGCCGGCGATGATGCACGGCCTGGCGAAGGTCGGCTTCCAGCAGTCCTACTCGTACTTCACCTGGCGCACCACGCGTGCGGAGATCGAGGAGTACCTCGAGGAGATCTCCGGCCCGGCGGCCGCGTACATGCGGCCGAGCTTCTGGCCGACGACGCACGACATCCTCACGCCGTACATGCGGGACGGCGGCGCCCCGGCCTTCGCGATCCGCGCGATCCTCGCGGCGACCGGCGCACCGACCTGGGGCATCTACTCCGGCTACGAGCTCGTCGAGAACGTGCCGCGACCGGGGGTCGAGGAGCAGATCGACAACGAGAAGTACCAGTTCCGCCCGCGCGACTGGGCCGCTGCCGAGGCGACGGGCATCCCCGGCCTGCTCACCCGGCTCAATACGATCCGCCGGGAGCACCCCGCTCTGCAGCGGCTGCGCGGGCTCACCGTCCACCCGACGGACGACGACGCCGTCCTGTGCTTCTCGCGACACCTGGACGCGGACGAGTCCCCCACCGGGCGCGCCGACACGGTGATCGTCGTCCTCAACACCGACCCCCACCACATCCGGGAGACACTCGTGCATCTGGACCTCCGCGCGCTCGGCGCGGACGCCTCGACCCCGCTCCAGGTCCGCGACCTGCTCTCGGGCGAGACGTTCACCTGGGCTGCCGACGCCTTCGTGCGGCTCGACCCCTGGACCCGCTGCGGCCACGTCCTGGCGGTGCAGACCCGATGAGCATGGAGCGCCCGCACGAGCCAGTGCCCGTCGACACGGGGTCGATGCACATCGTCGAGGTCGCGGCGTCGGCGGCACCGGTCGTCGACCCGACGCGTGCCCTTCCCCCTCGTCCGTCACCGACGGCCCTTGTCCCCGCCGTCGCCCCCAGCGGGCTGAGCCAGGACCCCGAGTGGTACCGGACCGCCGTCTTCTACGAGGTCATGCTGCGCTGCTTCTCCGACTCGACGGGTGCCGGCTCCGGCGACCTGCGCGGACTGATCGGGCGCCTGGACTACCTGCAGTGGCTCGGCGTCGACTGCCTCTGGCTGCCGCCCTTCTTCCCCTCGCCGTTGCGCGACGGCGGCTACGACGTCGCCGACTACACGGCGATCGCCACGCAGTACGGCACGCTGCAGGACTTCGCCGAGCTCATCGAGGCGGCCCACAGCCGCGGGATGCGCCTGATCATCGACCTCGTGATGAACCACACCTCTGACGCCCACCCGTGGTTCCATGCCTCGCGCGCCGACCCCGAGGGGCCCTACGGCGACTTCTACGTGTGGAGCGACGACCACTCCCGCTACCAGGACGCGCGGATCATCTTCGTCGACACCGAGACCTCGAACTGGACCTTCGACCCGGTCCGGCGCCAGTACTTCTGGCACCGCTTCTTCAGCCACCAGCCGGACCTCAACTTCGAGAACCCGTACGTGCGCGAGGCGATGAAGGACGTCGCCAGGTTCTGGCTGCGGATGGGGGTCGACGGGTTCCGGCTCGACGCCGTTCCTTACCTCTTCGAGGAGGAGGGCACCAACTGCGAGAACCTGCCGCGCACGCACGCCTACCTGCGCGAGATGCGGGCCATGGTCGACGCCGAGTTCCCCGGCCGGATCATGCTCGCCGAGGCGAACCAGTGGCCGGAGGAGGTCGCCGCGTACTACGGCACCCCCGAGGCTCCGGAGTGCCACCTGTGCTTCCACTTCCCGGTGATGCCGCGGATCTTCTACTCGATCAAGGACCAGCGGGCAGCGCCGATCATCGACATCCTCGCCGACACCCCGTCGATCCCGGCCGGCGGCCAGTGGAGCACCTTCCTGCGCAACCACGACGAGCTCACGCTCGAGATGGTCTCCACCGAGGAGCGTGCGGCGATGTACGGCTGGTACGCGCCCGACCCGAGGATGCGGGCGAACGTGGGGATCCGGCGCCGGCTCGCGCCGCTGCTGGACAACTCCCGGGCGGAGATCGAGCTCGCACATGCGCTGCTGCTCTCGCTCCCGGGGAGCCCGTGCCTGTACTACGGCGACGAGATCGGCATGGGTGACAACATCTGGCTGCCCGACCGCGACGCGGTCCGTACGCCGATGCAGTGGACGCCCGACCGCAACGCCGGGTTCTCGACCTCGGACCCCGGCAAGCTCTACCTTCCCGTCGTCCAGTCGCTCGTGCACACCTACTCGGCGGTCAACGTCGAGTCCCAGCTGGCCCAGACCACGTCCCTGCTGCACTGGGTGCGCGGGATGCTGAGCATCCGGCGCAAGCACCCGGTCTTCGGTACCGGGGAGTTCGTCCCGGTCGAGGCGGACAACGAGTCCGTGCTGGCCTACCTGCGCCGCAACGACGACGAGACCGTCCTGTGCGTGGTGAACCTCGCCTCGACGCCCCGGTCGGCGACCGTGCAGCTCCCCGACCACCTCGGGCACGGCCTGCGCGACGTCTTCGGCGGCGCGCGATTCCCCGCCGTCGACGGCGGCGGCCGCGTCGCGATCACCCTGGGCTCGCGGGACTTCTACTGGCTCAGCGTCGTCCCCCCGGAGGTCTCCGGCTGATGGCGACGTCGACAGCAGGCATCCCGACCGTCTCGCGCGCGACGGCGCCGGACCTGCTCGCGATCCTCGGCGCGTGGCTGCCGGGCCGTCGCTGGTACCCGGAGAAGGGCACCTCCGGCCTGCCGGAGCCCGTCGGGGAGATCACGCTGGTCGACCCCGACGGCTCCGCACAGGTGGGGCTCCACCTGTTCCGGTTCGCCTCGGGGGCGGTGCTCCAGGTCCCGCTCGTGCTGCGTGCGGCCGGTACCGCCCGCCAGGAGGCGATCGGCACCGTGACCCGCGGGGGTGCGCAGCTGAGCGTCGTCGACGGTTGCGCCGACCCTGCCTTCCTCCGCGCATGGCTCGCGGCGGCCGGGCGCGGGGCGGGGCAGGGTCCCGACCTCCTCGCGGGCGACCTCGACGCACCTGGCGCCGTCCGGGCGCTCTCCGGTGAGCAGTCGAACACCTCCGTGCTCCTGCCTGCCACGACTCCCCCCGCGATCCTCAAGGTCTTCCGCCTGGTGACGGCGGGGCAGAACCCGGACGTCGCCGTCCCCTCGGCCCTGCACGGCGTCGGCTGGACCGGCGTCCCGCGACCGCTCGGATGGCTGCGCGGCTCCTGGCCAGGGGCGGACGGCGAACCGGCCGTCACGGGCCACCTCGGGGTGGTCAGCGAGCTCGTCCTGGGCGCACGGGACGGGTTCGAGCTGGCCTGCGCCATGGCCGGTGCCGGGCAGGACCTCGAGCCGCTCGCGCGCGAGCTCGGCCGGACGACAGCCCAGCTGCACGCCGGTCTGCGTCGGGCCCTGCCCACGACGAGCGATCCCGCGGCGGCAGCCGCCGTGCTGGCGACGCTCCGCTCCCGAGCGGCCGCTGCCATCCAGGCCGTCCCCGCTCTCGCAGCTCGGGCCGAGCAGGTGCTCGGCGCGCTCGACCTGGTCGCGACCGTCGGCACCCTTCCGGCGCTCCAGCGGGTGCACGGCGACTACCACCTCGGGCAGGTGCTGCACTCCGGTGGCCGCGGCTGGTTCGTGCTGGACTTCGAGGGCGAGCCCTCCGCCGGCGCCGCCGAGCGCGAGCGCCCCGACCTCGCGCTGCGGGACCTGGCGGGGATGCTGCGTTCCCTCGACTACGCGGCCGCCGTCGGCGGGGCGAGCGACCCGGGGTGGCTCGACGGAGCACGGGCCGCGCTGACGGCCGGGTACCACGAGGAGTCGGCGAGGCTCGGCTCGGCGAGCGACGGAGCAGCGGCAGCGGTCCTGCTGCGGGCCCTCGAGCTGGACAAGGCCGTCTACGAGGTCGTCTACGAGACGCGGAACCGGCCCGGCTGGGTGCACATCCCGCTCGCGGGTGTCGACCGGCTCCTCGCCGACGGCGCGATCTGAGCGGACCGGGCTGTGACTCGATCGTGACCGGCTCATGAGGTCCGCACCGGCGGTCGCTGCATGCACTCCGCTCCGGTCGGTGCCAAGGTAGGAGGATGACGACGACGCCTGCCCCCCGATCGGTGTTCACCGAAGAGCTCGACGCCATCGCCGCAGGTGTCCATCAGGACCCGCACCGCATCCTCGGCGTCCACCTCGACGGAGGCGTCGCGACGGTCCGCACCCTCCGGCCTCTCGCCGACCGGGTCGTGGTGGCCACCGCCGACGGCGAGCACGAGGCGACCCACGAGCACGGCGGCGTCTGGGTGGTCGCCTTCACCGCCGACGTGGTGCCCGACTACCGCGTGCGGGTCACCTACGGCGATCTCACCAGCACCGACGACGACCCCTACCGGTACCTGCCCACCGTCGGCGCGATGGACCTCCACCTGATCCGTGAGGGTCGTCACGAACAGCTGTGGACCGTCCTCGGCGCGAACGTCCGGCACTACCCGGGAGCGATGGGCGACGTCGACGGCACGGCGTTCGCGGTCTGGGCGCCGAACGCCCGCGCGGTCCGCGTCGTCGGCGACATCAACCACTGGCAGGGCACGTCGCATGCGATGCGCGCCCTCGGCGACTCGGGGATCTGGGAGATCTTCATCCCGTCGGTCGGACCGGGCTCGCGCTACAAGTTCGAGATCCTCAGCCATGACGGCGCCTGGGTGCAGAAGGCCGACCCGCTGGCGAAGGGCACCGAGGTGCCGCCCGCCACGGCCTCGGTCGTCGTCGAGTCCCACCACCGGTGGTCGGACGCCCCCTGGATCGCGCGTCGCACCGCGTCGGACCCGCACGGCGGCCCGATGAGCATCTACGAGGTCCACCTCGGCTCGTGGCGACCAGGCCTGACCTACCGCGAGCTCGCCGAGCAGCTGACCGCGTACGTCGTGCAGATGGGCTTCACGCACGTCGAGCTGATGCCCGTCGCCGAGCACCCGTTCGGCGGCTCCTGGGGCTACCAGGTGAGCTCCTACTACGCGCCGACCTCACGCTTCGGTCACCCTGACGACTTCAGGTACCTCGTGGACCGGCTGCACCAGGCCGGTGTCGGCGTGCTCCTCGACTGGGTGCCGGCGCACTTCCCCAAGGACGAGTGGGCCCTCGGCCGCTTCGACGGCACCGCGCTGTACGAGCACCCGGACCCGATGCTCGGCGAGCAGATGGACTGGGGCACCTACGTCTTCAACTTCGGCCGCAACGAGGTGCGCAACTTCCTCGTCGCGAACGCCACCTACTGGCTCGAGGAGTTCCACCTCGACGGCCTGCGCGTCGACGCCGTCGCCTCGATGCTCTACCTCGACTACTCGCGCGAGGCCGGCCAGTGGCGCCCCAACGTGCACGGTGGCCGGGAGAACCTGGAGGCGATCCGCTTCATCCAGGAGGCGAACGCCACTGCCTACCGGCGGACGCCCGGCATCCTGATGATCGCCGAGGAGTCGACCGCCTTCCCGGGGGTCAGCGCCCCCACCGACCAGGGCGGCCTCGGCTACGGCCTGAAGTGGAACATGGGCTGGATGAACGACACCCTCCGCTACCTCGCTGAGGCGCCGATCAACCGGCGCTACCACCACAACGAGATCACCTTCTCGATGGTCTATGCCTTCACCGAGCACTTCGTCCTGCCGATCAGCCATGACGAGGTCGTGCACGGCAAGGGCTCGCTGATGCACAAGATGCCCGGTGAGCACCTGGAGCAGGCGGCCGGCGTCCGCGCGCTGCTGGCCTACCAGTGGACGCACCCGGGCAAGCAGCTGATCTTCATGGGCTGCGAGTTCGGCCAGACCTCGGAGTGGAACGAAGGTGTCGGGCTGCCATGGCACCTGCTCGAGCACCGGACCCACCAGGGGATCAGCGCCCTCGTCTCCGACCTCAACCGGCTGTACCGCGAGGAGCCGGCGCTGTGGGCGCTCGACTCGAGCCCGGCCGGATTCGAGTGGATCGACTCCAACGACGCCGACCGCAACGTGCTGGCGTACGTCCGCAGGGACGCAACGGGGCGGGCCGCCGTCGTCGTGGTCAACTTCGCCGGCACCTCGCACGAGGGCTACGTCCTCGGCCTCCCCACCGGCGGAGCCTGGCGGGAGGCGCTCAACACCGACAGCGAGGGCTACGGCGGCTGGGGCGTCGGCAACCTCGGCCGGATCGAGGCGACGACCCAGCCGCACTACGCGCAGCCGTTCTCGGCGAGCGTCCGGGTGCCGCCGCTCGGTGTGCTCGTCTTCCTGCCCGAGGGTCAGGAGCCGGTGGCCCGCTGACCCGGCGGCGTCAGAACAGGGCGCTGGCCAGGGCCCGACGGGCCGCGAGCGTCCTCGCATCGGCATCGCCGATGACCGAGAAGAGCTCCACCAGGCGGACGCGGACGCGCTCCCGCTCAGGGCCGGCCGTCCGGCGCACGGCAGCGACGAGCCGGTCGAACGCCTCCGTGACGAGCCCGGACATCAGCTCCAGGTCGGCCATCGCGAGCTGCGCGTCCAGGTCCGTGAGGTCGGCAGCGGCCGTCTGCACGGCGCCGGGCTCGAGGTCGGCCGTCCGGCTCATCAGCTCGACCTGACCGAGGCCGGCCCTGGCGTCCTCGTCCCTCGGGTTCTCGGCGAGCGCCTGCGTGTACGCCACCCGGGCTCCGGGGTAGTCGCCGGCCTCGATCGCGTCGTAGGCCGCCTGGTGCAGCGGCGGAACGGGCGGCTCCTGCGGCGTCGCGTCCTCGACGGGCGGCTCCATGGCGACCGTCCCGGTGACCCCGTTGGCCACGGCGGCCTCGAGCAGCTGCCCGAGGACCCCGCGCACGTCCTCCCTGCTGGCTGCACCCTGGAAGAGCGGGACCGGCTGACCGCGGAGCACCGCGACGACGGCCGGCACCGACTGGGTACCGAAGGCCTGTGCCACCTGGGGGTTGGCCTCGGCGTCGATCCGCGCCAGCAGGAACCGACCGCCGAACTCGGTGGCGAGGGCGACCAGGTCGGAGACGAGGGTGGTCGACGCCTCGCTCCACGAGGCCCAGAGCACCACCACGACGGGCACATCGGTCGAGCGCTTGACGAGATCACCGAAGCTCGCCTCGGTGACGTCGACGACGACCCCGCCGGGGTCCGGGGCCCCGCCGGGCGGCGGTGCAGCAGGACGGCCGAGCGACGAGAGATCGATCGCGCCGCGGACGTCAAGGGGCGGACGCTGCCCTGGGGGGATGCTCATCTGGTCCTCGTGCTGGTCGCAGGGATGGGTCAGGACCCGGTCACGGAGACGGGCACGTGCTCGCCGCCGAGCACGGTGACCGGCTCGGTCGAGCCCGCCGGGGGGACGAAGAACGCGACCATGCTGTCCCAGCTGATCGCGAGGCTGGTGCCCACGGTGGTCGCGCCGAGCAGGGCAGCCGTCTGCGCACCGACGGTCAGCGTGCTGTCGACGAGGTTGATCGTCGTGACCGTGCGCAGCGAGCCGACGACGATGGCGCCACCATCGGCAGTCGCCATCGAGAACGGGCCGCCGTCGAGCACCTCGTAGGTCTCGGCCACCGACCCCCGGTCGCCGACAGCGGTCGTCCAGCCGGCCCGTTGCTGGGCGATGCGGTCCCGCAGCGGGTCGGCGGTGAAGGCCGCGGCGAAGGGCGACGCAGCGCCGTTGGTCAGCAGGTCGACGTAGTGCGCGAGCACGTCCTCCGGACGGACGGACAGCGCAGACGAGTCGGCGTCGACCGGCGCGCTGCCGACCCCTGGCTGCGCCGTCGGCGGCATCGCGACGCCGGGGAAGAGCCGCGCCCAGTCGACGAGGGCGTACGGAGCGCGCGGGGACTCCTGGACGAGGGTGAGGAGCAGGGGCGCGCGCAGGTCGGCCGGTGCCGTCGTGACGACCATCATCGTCCGGGGCCAGGCGGTCGTGGCGGGTGCGATGACCGTCTGGGGCGTGGCGGGAAGCTCGGTGAGGGCGTCGGCAGCACCGGCAGCAGCCTGGACGAACTGCGCGGCCCGGATCTGCGCTGCCGTCCCGGACACCCGCGGCGCGAGGTCCTGCGCCGACCGGGCGGCATC
Source organism: Actinomycetales bacterium (assembly GCA_038223605.1). Classification (GTDB taxonomy): domain Bacteria; phylum Actinomycetota; class Actinomycetes; order Actinomycetales; family Cellulomonadaceae; genus Actinotalea. Next base: position 66,958 of record JBBRGX010000002.1, read on the forward strand.
CGCCGCCGCAAGGGTGGTGGTGATCTCGCCGAGGATCCTGCTCACCTGGGCATCGTCGACCACGACCGGCGCCCTCGCCGGCACGGCGTCGGGCTTCGGCGAGGGCAGCGGTGAGCTGCACGCTGCGAGGCCGGCCGTCAGCGCGAGCGCGGTCGCGAAGGTGCGAACCCTCCTCATCGCTCCTCCTCGGTCGGCGTGGTGGGCGGTGGTGCGGCCGGATCGTCCGGGCCCGGTCCGCCGGGCACCCAGAGCGAGCCCGCCGCGGGGAGTCCCCATGCACGACGCCAGGCGTCGGCAGAGGATGCCGGCGTCGGGGTCGGCGCACCGTGCGCGGGTTCGGCCTCGGCGGCGCGCTCCGCTGGTTCGGGGGGCTCGATCGTCACCTCGGCCGGCCGGCGGCGCAGGAACTCCAGGCGGCCGCGCGGGGAGCGGGTCCCCGTGCTCTCCGGGCTCGTGGGGCTGGTCGCGGGAACGGGGCCGGTGGCGACCCTGCTCCACCGACGCCCGCCCGGCGTGGCGGCCGCAGCGGCATCGACGACGTCGGCGGTGCCGTCAGGGCGACCGCCGAGAGGACCGGTCGTCCCGGGCTCGACGAGCGCTGCTGGTCCGGGGGTCCCGATCATCGCCGCACCAGGATCGGGTGCGACGACCCGAGCGGCGTCCTCGGGCACGGCAGCCGGTCCGGTGCCCTGCGGGGCGTGACCCGCACGCTCGCTCTCGGCACGCTCGCGCTGCTCGCGCAGCGCACGGCGGGTCAGCGGTGCCGGCTCGGTACCGGGGGCCGGCGACGACTCGGCCGGAGCGCCCAGGGGCGACGGCAGGCGGTGCCCGACGGAGGGCTCGGCACCGCGAACGCCGGCAGCAGGGGTTCCCTGGCTCGAGCCGACCGCGGTGTCGGCATCGGCGGAAGCTCCCGGGGTCCCGGTCATGGCTGCCGCAGCCTCCGCGGCGCGGCGGGCGCGCCGCCCTCCGGGCGGGGCATCGACGAGCCCGACCTGGTCCGTCGGCGCCGCGGACGAGTGCGCGCTCCGTGCGCCGGCACCGGGCCGGACCTCGGCCACCTCACCGTCCGGAGCGCGGTCCGTGTCCTGCCTGGCGGGGAGCGACGCCCCGGCCAGGGGTTCTCTGCGCCGCGCCGCCGTCGCGACGAGCCCGAGGACCGCGTCGGGCCGGTAGCGGCGGAGCAGGAGGACGCCCCACCAGATGAGCCCCGCGACCAGGAGGAGGGCGCCGACGAGGAGGCCGGGCGTGCGCCACGGGGTCGTGACCACCTGGGGCCAGGTCAGCTCGATCGTCACCGGGCCGCCGGCCGTCGCGACCGCGATGGCGCTCCATCGGCCGGGCACCGCCGTCCAGGTGAACGTGGCGCTCGGCGTGCCGGATGCCTCCTGGATCCACAGGTCCGACCCCGAGGGGTCCGCAGTGGACGCCGACCCGGACGACCCGTCGGCAGGAGCACTCGCGGACGGGTCGGCGGACGCGCCGGCTGACGCCGGAGCTCCCGAGGCCTCGGGACTCGCGCTCCGTGTGGGTCCAGCACCAGCCGTGCCGGTCGCGCTCGGCTCGGAGGCCGCCGTCCCGGTTCCCGCGGTGCCGACAAGCAGCGACCTGCTCGCCAGTCCGGAGACCCTGGTCACGCGGTCCTCGCCGACCCAGGCCATGACGTCGGCCGAGCGCCCGAGGGCGAGCACGGCCGGCCCGGAGGCTGCCCGCGCCGTGACCGTCACGGAGCCGGCCGCCAGGTCGAGGACCCCGGGGTCCGTGACGACTGCTCCGTCCGCCACCCGAAGGGAGGCGGAGAGCGTGTCCGCCGGTCGCCACAGGGTCGCGGAGGCGGCACCGAGGCCGATCGCCGCGATGCCGAGGAGGCAGAGCAGCGTCGCGAGAGCGCGCTGGAGCACAGGTGTCCCTTCCGACGTGACGGTCCAGGATAGGCGAGCACCCGCGATGCGTGTGCGCTCTGCGGGCTGGGGGGACGGGCCGGGGCCCGATAGGCTGGCCGTCGGCCCGCTAGGCACGCACCCGCGGGCGGGTCGACGCCGCACGGTTGCGGCAGCTGAAGAACTCCAGGAGGTAGCTGTGCCTGAGGACCGTTCGGCCTTCCCCGTCGTCATGCGCGGCTACGACCGCACCCAGGTGGAGCAGCGTCTCGCGCAGCTCGAGCACCAGCTCTCTGGCGCACGCGCCCAGGTCGAGCAGCTCGACGCGAAGACGATGCAGGTCGCCGGCGAGCTCTCCGAGGCCCACCGCCAGCTGCGCGAGGCCGAGCGCCCCACCTACTCCGGGCTCGGCTCACGCATCGAGCAGCTCCTGCGCTCGGCGGAGGAGCAGTCCTCCGACGTCGTCGCCCAGGCGAACGCCCAGGCCGCCGACGCGATGGCCCGAGCAAAGCTCTCGTCCGGCCAGCTGCGCGCCCGCGCGGAGAACGAGGTCGCCGAGCTGCTCGCCACGGCGCGCCGCGAGGCCGACGAGGTGCGCACGAGCGCGAGCTCCGAGGCCGAGAGCACCCTGACGAACGCCCAGCGCCGGGCCGAGGAGCTCGTGAGCTCCGCCGAGCGCGAGTCCGCGCGGATCTCCTCGGCGATCGCCACCGAGGAGTCCGAGCGCCGCACGGGTCTGGAGCGCGAGCTCGGCACCCTGCGAGCGACCGTCGAACGGGAGACCACTGAGCTGCGCGTGAGCACGGAGAGCACCTCCGCCGAGCTGCGCAGCACGACGACGGCCGAGACGACGGCGCTTCGCGACGAGACGGAGCGCTACGTCCAGGACCTGCGCGCGACAGCTGACGCCGAGACGAGCGCGCTGAGGCATCGCACCGAGTCCGAGACTGCCGCCCTGCGCCAGCGGACCGAGACGGAGTCAGCGGCGATGCGCACGGACGCCGAGCAGTTCGCGGCCGCGCTGCGCGCCCAGGCCCAGACGGACACAGCTGAGCTGACCGCGGCGACCGACGAGCAGGTCGCCCTGCAGCGCCGGGAGGCGCAGGAGGCGGCCGACGCGGTCCGCGTCGGCGCAGAGCGGGAGGCCCGATCCCTCAAGGCGCGCGCCGAGACCGAGGCCACCGCCCTGCGGACCGAGGCCGACCAGTACGCGGCCTTCGTCAGGGCGACGGCCGACCGCGAGGTCGCCGAGCTGAGGTCGAGCGTCGCCGACGAGGCGACCGCCGCCCGCAACGCCCTTGCCGCCGACCTCGGCACGCTCCGCGCGGATGCCGAGGAGTTCTCGGCGACGCTTCGCGGCTCAGCCGAACGCGAGACGACCGAGCAGCGCGAGACCGCTGACCGCGAGTCAGGTCACCTTCGCGTCACGGCGGAGCGCGAGACCACCGAGCTGCGCGAGACCACCGAGCGGGAGACGACCGAGCTGCGCAGCGCCACCGAGCGAGCGGCGAAGGAGCTGCGCGAGACCACCGAGCGGGAGACCTCCGAGCTGCGCGAGCAGACCCGCCTCGAGGTCGACCGGGTCCTCTCCGAGGCCCGCAGGTCGGCCGCGGACCTCACGGCGGCGGCGACGTCCGATGCCGAGGCGAAGCGGAGCGCGGCAGCGCGGGCGCTCGCCGAGGCCGACGTGGAGATCGCCACCAGGCGCGAGGCCGCGGAGAAGGCCGACGCCGACCAGCACGAGGCCGCACGGATCGCCACCGAGAAGCTCGTCGCCGACGCGGAGGCGCACGCGGCTGACGCGGAGCGACGCGTCGCGAACGCCCTGGAGCAGGCGGAGAAGATCCGCCGCGAGGCCGACGAGCACGCCAAGGACCTGCTCTCGAACGCGCGCCGCAACGCCGATCGGGTCGTCGCCGAAGCGCGTGAGCACGCCGAGCACACGCTCTCGGAGTCGATGACCGAGGCCGAGCGCGAGCGCACGACGGCACAGCGCCAGGTCGAGGACCTCAACCGTCAGCGTGAGGCGATCACCTCCTACCTCGACGAGCTGCGCAACCTCCTCGGCCACGAGCCCGTCCCCTCGCAGCGGACGCTGAAGAAGGTCGAGGCGGCCGAGAAGCGCCTCGCCGCCGCCGGCGTCGCCGAGACCGCACCGGCCCCGGCGCCCGAGGCCGACGACCCGAGCGAGCACACCGCTGCTGAGGGCCAGGCCGACGTCCCGGAGCAGGACGCTGCCGCGGTCCCCGCCGAGGCGGAGCCGAACGACCAGGCTCCGGCGGACGAGCCCTCCGTCGCGGAGGGAGAGCCCACCCCGGCGGACGGCGAGCCGGCCTCCGAGGTCGCCGACGGTGCACCGGGCGACTCCCCGGACTCTGCTGCCGAGGGCGAGACCCCGACGCCCCGGGTACCTCGTGCCCGAGCAGGCCGGGGTGCCTGAGGACGAGGACTGGCGTCAGCACCGCACCGAGGCGGCCGCGACCCACGAGCGCGAGCTGAACCGTCGGCGTGAGCAGGAGAGCGCCGCCGCCCACCGCCTGCTCGTCGAGTTCACCGACGAGGCGACGCGCCGGGGGATCACGCCCGTGCCGCTGCGGGCGCGCAGCTACGACGGCCGCTACCGGTACCGCACCAGCACCACCGGCTGGTACCTGCGCCTCAACGAGTCGGTCGCGGTCGGCACGGACGGCAGCTTCTTCGTCCTCGGGGTCCCGACGAGCCTGCGGTCCCTGCTGGCCGGTGTGACGCTCACCCCGTCGGACCCGCCCCTGGTCCTCGGCAAGGGCGGCCGGGACGGCGAGTCGATCGACCTCCCCGACGCGCTCGCCCTGGTGCTCGACCGCAAGGGCTAGCCCTCGGAGGTCCCGGCGAGCTCGGCGAGCGCCGCGGCGACCGGCTCCGGGTTCTCGATGCTCGTCATGTGCCCCGCCCCCGGTACCACGACCAAGGTGCCCGCGGACAGCACGTCGAGCATGTGGCGGGCCTGCGCGAGCGGTGCGAGCTCGTCCTCCTCCCCGAGCATCACCAGGGCCGGCCCCGCGAAGCCGGCGAGGACACCTGTCCGGTCGGGCCGCGCTGCCATGGCCCGCTGCGCCCACGCGACGCCGGCCGGGCCCTGGTCACGGATCCACGCCTCCAGACGCTCGACGAGGTCCGGCCTGGTGGCCCTGCTCGTCGCACCGAGCAGGCTCGCGCGCATCCCCAGGACGGCATCGATCGTGTGCTCGGCCGTCACGGTGTCGGCGATCTGCAGGCGCCGCGAGCGCGCGGCCTCGTCGTCGGCGGTGGACCGGGTGTCGACGAGCCCGAGACCGGCGACCAGGTCCGGGTGCCGCTCGAGCAGGGCCAGGGCGACGTAGCCACCCATCGAGAGCCCGGCCACGACCGCACGCTGCACCCCGGCCGCGCGCAGGGTGGCCGCGACCCCGTCGGCCATCACGTCGACGGAGGGCCCCTCCCCGCCGACCGTCGACGCGACATCGGCCCCGGTCGGCGAACCGCCGAAGCCCGGGAGATCAGGGGCGAGGACCGTGGGATCCCCCCGCAGCAGGCCGGTGACGTCGAGCCACATGCGATGGTCGAGCGGGAACCCGTGCAGAAGGACGATCGGCAGCGTCCCCGGGGCACCCCGTCGCAGCGTGTGCAGCGCCAGCATCCCGTCGATCGTCATGATGCCTCTCTCCGTCGTGGTCGTGACTCGCGAGCTCAGCGCGCCTCGTCGGCCCCGGCGGCCGAGTCGACCGCGCCCGTCCAGCTCGTCGGCAGCGGCGCGTGCCCGGGCAGGACGTGGGCGACGATCTCGTCGAGCACCCGCCGCACCGACGCCTCGCCGACCCACAGGTGCTTGGCGCCGTCGACGCCGATCACCTCGGCCTGGTGCACGCGGGCGAACCGCCGGCGCGCCTCCTCGGGCCGTAGGTAGTCGTCGAGACCGGGCACGAGCGCGACGAGCGGACGCCCGAAGCGGTCCCAGGTGTCGAGGTCGGCGTCCGTCGCACGGCTCAGCGGAGGCGAGAGCAGGATCGCGCCGTCGATCGCCGGGTCCGCCCCGTGCATGAGCGCGAGCTCGGTGCCGAACGACCAGCCCACGAGCCAGAGGTGCGGCAGCCCGGCGAGCTCGGCGAACTCGATGGCCGCCGCCACGTCGAGACCCTCGGCCGCTCCCCCGTCGAACGCGCCCTGGCTTCGTCCGCGTGGGCTGCTGGTGCCCCGGGTGTTGAACCGCAGCACGGCGAGGTCGGCCAGCGCCGGCAGCCGCCAGGCCGCCTTGCGCAGCAGGTGCGAGTCCATGAAGCCGCCATGGGTCGGCAGCGGGTGCAGGGTGAGGAGGGTCGCGACGGGGTCGCGCTCGGCCGGCAGCGCGAGCTCACCGACGAGGGTCAACCCGTCAGCGGTGTGCAGCTCGATCTCGCTGCGGCGTGCCGGGAGCACGCTCAAGGCCCTGATCTCGGCGTTCGCGCCGGCGCTCCGGATGCTCATCACCACGAGCCTATCCGCGCGACCTCAGCACGGCCTCCTCGAGGTAGACCGCCACCCCGTCCTCGGTATGGGGCCCGCAGACGACGTCGGCGACCGCAAGGACATCGGGGTGGGCGTTGGCGACGGCGCAGGCGCGGCCGGCCCAGCGCAGCATCTCCAGGTCGTTGGGCATGTCGCCGAACGCCCAGACGTCGGCCGCGTCGATCCCGCGCGCCGCCGCCCAGCTGGCGAGCGTCGCGGCCTTGGTCACGCCCGGCGCGGTGATCTCGGCGAGGCCGACGGCACCGGAGTCCGCCAGCAGCGCCCTGTCGCCGATGACCTCGGCCACCCGCCGGACGAGGTCGTCGTCCGGGACGGCGCAGCGGGCCAGGAGCTTGCCCGTGCGCCCGTCGAGGAGCGACTCGAGCCGCCGCGCGGAGGGCGTCCCGTCGGGGACCGGCCAGCGGGCCGGGAAGTCGTGCTCGACGGCGAGCCCGGAGACCCGCTCGGCGGCGAAGCGCGCCTCCGGGAGGTGGTCACGCAGATCAGTCAGGAGGTCCAGCACGAGCCGGTCGTCGAGCGGGTGCGACTCGAGCTCTCGACCGGAGCCGACATCGATCACCAGCGCGCCGTTCAGGCAGATGACCGTCCCGTGCCCGGAGACGACCGAAGCGAGCTCGTCGAGCCAGCGCGGTGGCCGAGCCGTGACGAAGAGGACCTCGATCTCGGCGGCGGCGAGAGCGCGAAGCACGCCGGCAGCGCGCGCAGAGAGCCGTCCGTCGCCATCGAGCAGCGTGCCGTCGAGGTCGGTGGCGATCAGGCGGGGCCTCACCGCCGCCGTCCCCGTGCGGCCCAGCAGCCGCGGTGCCAGTGACGACGGTCGACGACCCCGGCCTCCGCGCCGCCCCAGGCGTCCAGCGACCAGGTGACCAGGTGCGCCGTTCCGGGCGGGATCTCCTGGTTGCACCCGGGGCAGACGTAGCTCTTCAGGGCAGCGGCACCGCTGATCGAGCGCACCGTCCAGGCACCGTCGGCACCTTCCTCCTGTCGCGAGCCCCCGCGCGCGCGGTCGAGGTCGAGCTCAGGGTGCTCCTGACCCCATGGCCTCTTGCTCGAGCGGTGCGCCATGGCCCCATCCTGCCGTCAGGCGAGCCGGGCCGCCGACTCGACCGGCGGGATCGTCGAGGTGCGCACGAGCTCGCGGTACCAGTAGGCCGAGTCCTTCCAGAGCCGATCGAGGGTGTCGTAGTCGACCCGGACGATGCCGAAGCGGCGGTGGTAGCCGTAGGCCCACTCGTAGTTGTCCATCAACGACCAGACCAGGTAGCCGCGCACGTCGGCGCCGGCGTCCATCGCCCTGCCGACGGCCTCGAGGTGCCGGGCGAGGTAGCTGACCCGGTTCTCGTCGTGCACGCGCCCGTCGGCGGAGACCTCGTCATCGAAGGCGGCGCCGTTCTCGGTGATCATCAGCGGCTGGTCGGGGTACCGCTCGTGCAGCTCGACCAGCAGGTCCGTCAGGCCCTGCGGCTCGATGTTCCAGCCCATCGTGGTGTGCGGTCCGGGCTGGGGCAGCCACTCGATGTCCTCGCAGCCGAGCCATGGGCTGGCGGCCCCGGCCCGATGGCCGTCGGCAGCCGGGGTGCCAGGCTCCGCCGGGGCGGACGGCGCCCCGGTGCGGACCCGCCCGGTGGAGTAGTAGTTCACCCCGAGCACGTCGATCGGCACGGCGATGGCCTCGAGGTCACCGTCTCGGACGAAGGACCAGTCCGAGAGGTGCGCCGTCTGCGCCAGCAGCTTCTCGGGGTAGGAGCCCTCGAGCATCGGCTGGAGGAAGACCTCGTTGGCGATCCGGTCGATCCTGGCCTTCGCCTCGGTGTCGGCCGGGCTGTCCGCGCGGGTGACGTGCAGGTTCAGGGTGACCGAGACGGGCGTCTGCGTGCCGAGCACCCCGCGGATCGCGGTGGCGGCCAGGCCGTGCGCCAGGTTGAGGTGGTGCACCGAGGCGAGGGACGCTCCCGCCTCGGTCCGCCCGGGCGCATGCCCGCCGGAGGTGTAGCCGAGGAAGGCCGAGCACCACGGCTCGTTGAGGGTCGTCCACATCGAGATGCGGTCGCCGAGCTCCGTCGCCATGATCGCGGCGTAGTCGGCGAAGCGGTAGGCGGTCTCGCGGTTCATCCAGCCGCCCGCGTCCTCCAGGGCCTGGGGAAGGTCCCAGTGGTACAGCGTCGCGATCGGGGCGATGTCGACGGCGAGGAGCTCGTCGACGAGCCGCGAGTAGAAGTCGAGCCCCGCGCGCAGCGGCGTGCCGGTGCCGGTCGGCTGGATCCGGGGCCACGCGATCGAGAACCGGTAGGCCTGGAGCCCGAGCTCGCGCATCATCGCCACGTCGGCGGGCATCCGGTGGTAGTGGTCGACCGCCACGTCGCCGGTGTGCCCGTCGAGCACGGCGCCGGGGACCCGGCTGAAGCTGTCCCAGATCGATGGCCCGCGGCCGTCCTGCGCCACCGCACCCTCGATCTGGTACGAGGCCGTCGCGGCCCCCCAGATGAACCCCTCGGGGAAGACCCTGCTCACCACTGCACCTCCGCGTGTCCGGCAACCGCCGCGACGGTAGCACTCCGCTGCCCGCCGATCATCACTTGGACGGCCCAGTCTGAGACCGGTCCCGTCGCCGAGACCCGCGCGCCGTCCCGCTCGACGACGACGACGCCGTCCGAGGTGCCCCCGTCCCGCCCCGGCAGGAGCACCTCGACACGGACGCCGTCCTGCGGCTCGACGGCGAGCAGGGTGACGCCGTCGGACCAGTCGTGCTCGGGCCCGTCGTCGCGGCTGCCGATCGGCAGGACCGTCCCCGGACGCACCAGGAGCGGGAGCGAGAGCATGTCGTGCACCTCGTGGACCCAGCGTGGCCCGGTCACCTGGGCGCCGGAGAGCAGGTTCGTCCAGGTGCCCTCCGGGACGTAGACGTCGACGTCGCCCGCCGCGGAGAACACCGGCGCCACCAGCAGCGCGTCACCGAGCATGTACTGCGTCTCGACCGTCGCTGCCGTGCGGTCCTCGGGGAACTCGAGGACCATCGGGCGCATGATCGGCCTGCCGTCCGCTGCCTCACGGGCCACCCGCAGCAGGTACGGCATCAGCGACATCTTCAGTCGCGTGAAGCGCCGGGCGACCTCGACGGCCTCCTCGTCGAAGGCCCATGGCACCCGGTAGGAGTCCGAGCCGTGCAGCCTGCTGTGCGAGGACAGCAGGCCGAAGGCGAGCCAGCGCTTGAAGACGGCGGCGTCGGGCGTCCCCTCGAAGCCACCGATGTCGTGGCTCCAGTAGGCGAACCCGCTCAGCGCGAGGGACAGGCCACCGCGGAGGGTCTCTGCCATCGAGGCGAAGGTCGACTCGCAGTCGCCGCCCCAGTGCACCGGGAACTGCTGCCCGCCGACCGTCGCCGACCGGGCGAACAGCACGGCCTCGCCCTCGCCCCGCTCCTCGACGAGCAGCTCGTGCACCGCAGCGTTGTAGAGCTGGGCGTAGTAGTTGTGCATCCGCTCCGGATCGGAGCCGTCATGCCAGACCACGTCCGTCGGGATGCGCTCGCCGAAGTCCGTCTTGAAGGCGTCGACCCCCTGGCGAAGCAGGACCCGCAGGTGCTCGACGTACCAGTCGCGGGCCGCCGGGTTGGTGAAGTCCACCAGACCCATGCCGGCCTGCCACTGGTCCCACTGCCAGACCGAACCATCGGCCCGGTGCACCAGGTAGCCCCGTTCGGCGCCCTCGGCGAAGAGCCTCGACCGCTGGGCGATGTACGGGTTGATCCAGACGCAGACGCGCAGCCCGCGGTCGTGCAGCCGGCCGAGCAGCCCTTCCGGGTCGGGGAACGTCGCGGGGTCCCACACGAAGTCGCACCAGTGGAACTCGCGCATCCAGAAGCAGTCGAAGTGGAAGACGCTCAACGGGATGCCACGCTCGGCCATGCCGTCGACGAAGGACATCACGGTCGCCTCGTCGTAGTCCGTGGTGAAGGAGGTGCTCAGCCAGAGCCCGTAGGACCAGGCGGGGACCTGCGGCGGCCGGCCGGTCATGGCGACGTACCGGCGAAGGACGTCGACGGGGGTCGGCCCGTCGATGACCAGGTACTGCAGCACCTCGCCGGGAACGGAGAACTGCACGCTCGACACCGTCTCCGACGCCACCTCGAACGAGGCCCTGCCCGCATGCTCGACGAGCACGCCGTAGCCGCGGTCGGTCAGGTAGAACGGGACGTTCTTGTACGCCTGCTCGCTCGCGGTCCCGCCGTCGGCGTTCCAGATGTCGACGGTCTGACCGTTCTTCACCACGGGGCCGAACCGCTCCCCCATCCCGTAGACGTGCTCGCCGACGGACAGGCCGAGCCGCTCGTGCATCCAGTGGTTGCCCTGCTCGTCCCGCACGGCGCCGAGGGACTTGCCCGTGCTCTGCGTCAGGAGGCGACCGCCGGACCGGAACTGCATGTCCCACGGTGCTCCGCGCCGGACGACGACCTCGAGGTCGCCGGTGCGCAGCACGCCCTGCTCGTCGTCCACCTCGACCTTGACCGGGTGGTCGACCTCGGCCACGTCGAATCGCGGGCCCGCCTCCGGCTGCCCCACGTGGTGCTCGACCCGCACCCGGGCCACGCCGGGCGCCGGCGAGCTGAGGGTGACCGTCAGCGCCGGGAGGTTCAGCGTCGCCCCACGGGAGGCGATCCTGCGGGTGGGGGCGAATGCCGTGAGGGTCGAGTCCCCCGCCACCAGGTCCCGCGTCTCGGCCGGGTGCAGCGGGGACATCCCCGGACGCACGAGCCAGTAGCCGTCGGTGAACTTCATGAACGTCGCTCCGGGGGGTAGGTCACTTCACGGCGCCGGCGGTGATGCCACGCGTGAGGGTGCGCTGGAAGATCAGGAAGAAGATGACGGCCGGAAGAAGGCTGATCAGGGACCCGGCGTTGATCGTCGGCGCGTCCATCAGCCGGTCGCCCTGGAGCGAGGCCAAGGCGACCGGGATGGTCTGCGTCGCGTTGTCGATGAGCATCACCAGCGGGATGAAGAACTCGTTCCACGTCCAGATGAAGAAGAAGATCACCAGCACGGCGAGGGTCGGCCGGGAGATCGGGAAGACGACGCGCCACAGGACCTGCCACCGGTTCGCCCCGTCGAGGCTCGCGGCCTCCAGGACGGACGGCGGGAACGTCGAGAAGACCGACGAGAGGAGATACGTCCCGAAGGCGCTCTGGATCGCCGTGAAGATGATGATCACCACGAGCTGCGTGTTGTACAGGTGCGTCTGCTTGGCGAGCCAGTAGAGCGGGTAGATCAGCGCCTCCTGCGGGAGCATGTTCGCCAGCAGGAAGAGCGTGACGATGCTCAGCCGCCCGCGCACCCGACCGATGCCCAGCGCATAGGCGTTGAGCAGCGAGACAAGGGTCGCCAGGATCGCGACCGCCCCGCTGATCATGATCGAGTTCGCCAGCTTCCCCGGGTACTGGACCCGGTTCCAGAAGTTGACCAGCCCGTCGGTGTACAGGTGCGTCGGCAGGCTCAGCGGCCCGTTCTGGGAGTACTCCGCCGGGGACTTGAAGGCGTTCAGCAGCATGATGGCGAAGGGCACCATCATCGTGACGGCCACCAGGACCACCAGCGTCAGGACGATCCATCGACCGGGGCCGCGATGCAGCGCTGAGGCACCGCCACGTTGCGCACGGCGCACCGAAGAATCTGGCGGTCGGGTCGAGACGGCCCCGGTGGTCGGGACGACATCGGTGAGGTCTGCGGCCATCTCAGCTGCCCTCCTTGCGCTCGCTGACCGCCTGGACCCGCATGAACACGATCGAGACGATGACGACGATGACGGTCAGGACGGTGGAGATCGCCGCTCCGTAGCCGACCTGGGACTTGGGGAAGTAGCTCTGGTACGAGAAGTACGAGGGCACGTTCGTCGAGTTCTCCGGGCCGCCCTTGGTCAGCACGTAGATCGGCCCGAAGACCTTCAGGGCCGCGATCGTGCAGGTCAGCGTCACGACGAAGGTCTCTGGCTTGATCTGCGGGATCGTGATCGCCCGGAACCGGCGGAACCAGCCGGCCCCGTCGAGCTCCGCAGCCTCGTAGAGCTCAGGGTCGACGCGGGACAGCGCGGCCATGAAGATGACGACCGGGTAGCCGATCTGCACCCAGATCATCACCATCATCACCGTCGGCAGGGCCGTCGAGGTGCTGCCGAGCCAGTTCAGGGCGAGGCTGTCGAGCCCGACCCGGCGCAGGAGCACGTTGAGCGCCCCGGTCTGCGGGTTGAGGATCCAGCCCCAGAGGATGCCGGCGACAGCGACGGGCAGGATCTGCGGAAGGTAGTAGGTGGCCCGCAGCACGCTCGCGACGCGGGACGGGAACCTCTTGCCGAGGTAGTCGAAGAGAACAGCGGCGAGGAGCAGGCCGAGCAGGGTCGGCACCACCACCATCGCGACGATCATCGCGAGCGAGTTGCGGAACGACATCCAGAAGGTGTCGTCGCCCATCAGCCGCACGTAGTTGTCCAGGCCGACCCACCGCGGCGAGCCGAGGCCCGGCCACTTCGTCAGCGAGTAGTAGAGGTTCATCCCGAACGGGGCGGCGATCACCACGGCGAACAGCAGCCCGCCGGGGATCAGGTAGAGCCAGTAGCTCGCGCGGCTGCGCGCTCGCTTGCGGACGCGGTCCGCACTGAGGGTGGTCATGGGAGCTCCCTGATCTGCCGAGGACCTGCGGGGCCGCGTGGGCGGCCCCGCAGGTAGGGGTCATCCGGCGTTGGCTGCGCCGTCCTGGTAGGCCGTGCCGATCTCGTCGAGCACAGCCTGGGGCGAGGCCGACTGGTTGATCAGCTTCTGGAAGCCGGCGACGAGGACGTCGTAGTAGCCGGGCACCGGCCAGTCGGGGTAGAACGCCAGCCCGTCGTTGTCGAGCACCTCGTTGAACGCGGAGATGAGCTCCTTGCTCTTGGGGTCGGTGATGTCGGCGGCGTTCGCGGCGATCGGCAGGCCACCGTTGTTGCCGAGGAGCGCCTGGATCTCCGGGCGCATCGTGATGTCGATGAAGTCGTAGGCGAGGTCCTTCGCCTTGGAGTTCTCCGGCACCACCCAGAGGTTCCCGCTCGAGCCCGCGTTGAGCTTGTTGCCGGGGAAGTTGAAGACACCCCAGTCGAAGCCCGTGATGTCACTGACCATCCGGCCGTACCACCATGAGCCCGAGACCATCATCGGGTAGGTGCCGGCGATGAAGCCGAGACCCATGTCCTCGGCCTTGAGGCTCGCCGAGTCGGTGGAGACGTAGCCCTTCTGGATCCACTGGTCGAAGGTCTCTGCGCCGGACTTCAGCGGGTCCTTCGCGAAGTCCACGGGGGCCGTGAAGGTCTGGTACGCGTTCACGAAGTCGCGGTCGGCCTTGCTCAGCGCCAGCTCGTAGTACAGCTGGCCGGCGGGGTACTCCGCACCCGACATCGCCAACGGCGTGACGCCGGCTGCGACGAAGGTGTCCATCGCGGTCTCCATCTCGGCGAGCGTCGTCGGGACTTCGATGCCGTTCTTCGCGAAGAGGTCCTTGTTGTAGTACACGGTGACGAACTCGCCGTAGTTGGGCACTCCGTACCAGCTGCCCGAGCCCATGATGCCCTTGTCGTCGTACCGTGCGGTCGTCTGCAGGCTCGAGGAGAGCTTCGCGTCCCAGCCGCGTTCCGTCGCGACGGCCGTCAGGTCCGTGAGCAGGCCCTGGGACGCCAGCAGCCCGGCGGTCGCGTTGCCCTTGTTGTACTCCATGATGTCCGGCCCCTGGTCGGAGCTGAGCACCATCCCGGCGGTCTGCTGGATCTGCTCGAACGCCTTCTGCTCGAACTCCACCGTCACCCCGGGGTGCTCCGTCTCGAAGACCTTGATGGCCTCGGTCCAGGCGATCCCCATCGCGCTGGTGTCGCCCTCGTAGTGCCAGAGCTTGAGCGTCGTCGCGCCGCTGGCGGCGCTCGAGTCGCCGGAGGCGCTCGTGCCGTCAGAGGCTGCGCCGCTGCTGCACGCCGCCAGGGCGAGGGGGATGGTCAGGAGTCCTGCTAGCAGACCCGCACGTCTCTTCATGGTCCTTCTCTCTTCGTCGAGTTCCTCGGGTGGACGGCAGACGGGCCGGGAGGCCCGCCCGGGATCAGTGGTGCGCTGCCCTCGGCGCGCGAGCGGTGGTCTCCCCCGGCTCGAGCCGGCACGGGACGAGGGGAGCATGCTGCTCCGGCTCCTCGCCGCTGAGGAGCGCGACGAGGGAGTCGACGGCTCGGCGCCCGAGCTCGGCTCCTGGTGCGTGCAGCGTGGTGAGCGTCGGGCTCGACATCTGGCTGACGCCAGGCGAGGTCACGATGCCCAGCACCGAGACGTCCTCGGGGATGCGGCGGCCCCGATCGCGCAGCTCGGCCATCAGTCCGAACGTCGCCATCTCGTTCATGGTGATGACGGCGGTCATCGCGGGATCGGCGGCCAGCAGCTCCACCACTGCATGACGGCCGGCGAGCGGGCTCTCGTGGCACAGCACATCGACGGGACCAAGGCCACGGCTCGTCATCGCCGAGCGGTAGGACTCCCGGGCCCACCGGGTCGGCGCGTAGCCGCGTTGCCACGAGTCCTCGGAGTGGTTGAGGAACCCGATGTGCTCGTGGCCGAGGGCGGTGAGGTGGGCGACGGCCTCCTCGGTGGTGCGTTCGAAGTCGATGTCGACGTAGGTGAGTCCCGCGGTGTCCGCGGTCCGGCCGATCATCGCGAAGGGGACGCCCGCCGCGCGAAGGGCATCGACGCGCTCGTCCTGGAGGAAGACCTCCATGAGGAGCACCCCGTCGGCCATCCCCTGCTGGGCGAGCGCACTGATCTCGTCGGCCTCGTGCGGGCCGAAGGGCCACAGGACGAAGTGGTAGCCGAGTGCCCGGGCCCGCGCCGCTGCACTCGCGACGAACTCGGCAGCCGTCCCGCCCAGCCCCTGCTCGATCGCGGGGTAGGTCAGGGCAAGGGTCTGCGAGCGTCGGCTCGCGAGCCCGCGGGCCATGGCGTTCGGCTGGAAGTTCAGCTCGCTCATCGCGGAAGCGATGCGGGCCTTGGTGGCCACCGAGACGGGCCGCGCACCGCTCAGGGCGTACGAGACGGTGCTGAGGGAGACGCCGGCGGCACGGGCCACCTCTTCCATCGTTGCCATCTCGAACCCCATCGGTCGAAGTGTCGAAGCGCTTCGTCGAAGCGCTTCGACAATCAGTGTCGTGCAGAGCACGACACCGCGTCAAGGGGGCTGAGGTCACAGCTCGGTCACATGCCCGCACACCACTGCCGAGCGGGGACGGACGCAGCCGACCCCTGAACGGTCCGGCCCCCCGGTGCAGCTCCGCTCAGGGCGCGAGGCGCTCCAGCACCCAGCCGGCGCCCTCGCGCCGGTAGCGGAGCCTGTCGTGCAGGCGGTCGCGGCGCCCCTGCCAGAGCTCGACCGACACAGGGACGAGCCGGAAGCCGGTCCAGTGCTCGGGAAGCTCGACCTCACGCCCGGCCCACTGCCGCTCCGCGTCGGCGTACGCCGACTCGAGCTCGCCGCGGCCCGTCACCACCGAGGACTGCTCGCTCGCCCATGCGGCCAGCTGGTTCCCCCGGGGGCGAGAGGCGAAGTACTCGGCGGTCTCCCCCCGGTCGACCTCGAGCACGCTCCCCCTGACGATCGCCTGACGGTCCATCCCGTGCCACGGGAAGACCACTGCCGCGTGCGGCGTCGTGCGGAGCTGGCGTCCCTTGGTGGAGCGGCGCTGGGTGAAGAACGTCAGCCCGCGAGCGTCGAGGCCCTTGAGCAGGACGGTCCTCGCCGCCGGCAGCCCCTGGTCGTCGACGGTGGCCAGCACCATCGCGTTCGGCTCGACGAGCCCGGCCTCCTGGGCCTCGGCGAGCCAACGAGCGAGCTGGACCACCGGGTCCGGGTCGACATCGACCTCGGCGAGCGAACCCAGCAGGTAGCTGCGTCGCAGCTCGGCGAGGTGGTCAACGGGACGGTCCATGACTCGATCCTGCCGTGCCCTGCTCCGCGGCGACAGCCGAGCCGTGGCCGAGCGGCCGCTCAGAACAGCCGGGCGTGCACGTCGTCCATCCCGCGCAGGGCGTCGTAGTCCAGGACGAGGCAGTCGATGCCACGGTCGATGGCCAGCACCCGGGCCTGGGGCTTGATCTCCTGGGCGGCGAAGACACCACGGACCGGTGCGAGGTGCGGGTCACGGTTGAGCAGCTCCAGGTACCTCGTGAGCTGCTCGACGCCGTCGATGTCGCCGCGCCGCTTGATCTCCACCGCGACGGTGCGACCGTTCGCGTCGCGGGCGAGGATGTCCACCGGACCGATCGCCGTCGGGAACTCCCGACGCACCAGCACGTGCCCGACGCCGAGCACCTGGATCTGTTCGGCGAGCAGCGCCTGCAGATGGGCCTCGACACCGTCCTTGACCAGGCCAGGGTCGACGCCGAGCTCATGGGCGGAGTCGTGCAGCACCTCGAAGAGCTCGATCTCCAGACGGTCGTCCGACTTCGCGTGCTGCACGTGCCAGACGGCGCTGACCCCGCGGTCGGCAGCCTCGGTGTCCGGCTCCAGCACGGCGAGCGTGCAGGGCGGGCTCATCCAGTTCAGCGGCTTGTACGAGCCTCCGTCCGAGTGCAGCAGGACGCTCCCGTCCGACTTCACGACGATCAGCCTGGTCGCCTTCGGGAGGTGCGCCGAGAGCCGGCCGGTGTAGTGCGCCGAGCACCGCGCGACGACCAGGCGCATCAGCCGGCGGTCCCGACGCGGCGCGGCCCGGCCTCGAGCCAGCTGACCAGCCCGGAGTAGGGCGCCGAGGAGAGCCGGATCTCGAAGGTCTGAGCGCCGACCCGGACCACGGCGCGCACCAGAGGCCTGCCCAGCTCGTCGACCTCGTCCAGGACGGTCCGTTCCACGATCTCCAGCTCGTCCCGCGGCCAGGCGAGCGCCGGCCGCGGCGCGAAGGACAGCGCCCGCCACCACTGCAGGTGATGCGCGCCGTACTGGGCGACACCGTCGACGTAGGGGACGGCCGGCACCGCCAGCGGCCGGACCGAGCACACGAACGAGCCCACGCGGTGGGTCAGCGTCCGCTGACGCGAGACGACGAGCACGATCAGGAGCGCCGCGAGGAGAGCCACGACGCCCAGTCCGATCAGCTCGGGGAGGAGCTCCACCTGCGCGCGGCCCTCAGTGCCGGGTGTCCGCGGCGCCGGGCACCTCGGCGGAGTCGACGACGATCGTCACCCGGTCCCTGTCGACGGAGAGGAAGCCCGCGTCGACCTTGGCGTGCTGCACCTGGCCGTCCACCCCGCGGATCCGCACCGCGCCGGCCCGCAGGACCGCCAGGACGGGTTCGTGACCGGGCAGGATGCCGATCTCGCCGTCCGCAGCCGGAGCGGTGACCATGAGCGCCTCGCCGGACCAGACGGTCCGGTCGGTGGCGACCAGGTCGACGGAAAGGTGAGCCACTAGCCGATCTCCTTCTGGATCCGGGCCCAGTTGCGCTCGAGATCCTCCAGACCACCGATGTTGAAGAAGGCCTGCTCGGCGATGTGGTCGAAGTCACCGTCGGCGATCTTGCTGAACGCCTCGACGGTCTCCGAGAGCGGCACCGTCGAGCCGGGCACGTTGGTGAACTGCTCCGCCATGTAGGTGTTCTGCGAGAGGAACTGCTGGATGCGCCGCGCCCGCGAGACGACGATCTTGTCCTCCTCTGACAGCTCGTCGACACCGAGGATCGCGATGATGTCCTGCAGCTCCTTGTTGCGCTGCAGGATCTGCTTGACCCGGACGGCCGTCTCGTAGTGGTCCTTGCCCACGAACCGCGGGTCGAGGATGCGCGAGGAGGAGGCCAGCGGGTCGACGGCGGGGTACAGCCCGCGCGAGGCGATCTCGCGCGAGAGCTCCGTCGTCGCGTCGAGGTGCGCGAACGTGGTTGCCGGAGCAGGGTCGGTGTAGTCGTCAGCCGGCACGTAGATCGCCTGGAGCGAGGTGATCGAGTGACCGCGGGTCGAGGTGATCCGCTCCTGGAGCTGACCCATCTCGTCAGCGAGGTTCGGCTGGTAGCCCACCGCCGACGGCATGCGGCCGAGCAGCGTCGAGACCTCGGAGCCGGCCTGGGTGTACCGGAAGATGTTGTCGATGAACAGGAGCACGTCCTGCTTCTGCACGTCGCGGAAGTACTCCGCCATCGTCAGGGCTGACAGTGCCACGCGCAGACGCGTGCCCGGCGGCTCGTCCATCTGGCCGAAGACCAGCGCGGTCTGCTTGATGACGCCGGACTCGGTCATCTCCTCGATGAGGTCGTTGCCCTCACGGGTGCGCTCACCGACGCCGGCGAAGACCGAGACGCCGTTGTGGTTGTTCGCGACGCGGTAGATCATCTCCTGGATCAGGACGGTCTTTCCGACACCGGCACCGCCGAACAGGCCGATCTTGCCGCCCTCCACGTACGGGGTGAGCAGGTCGATGACCTTGATGCCGGTCTCGAACATGCTCGTCTTGGACTCGAGCTGGTCGAATGCCGGCGGGCGACGGTGGATCGGCCAGCGTTCGGTGACCTCGAGGGTCTCGCCCTCCTTGAGGTTGAGCACCTCACCGGTCACGTTGAAGACGTGGCCCTTGGTCACGTCACCGACCGGGACGCTGATGGGGCCGCCGGTGTTGGTGACGACGGCGCCGCGCACCAGGCCGTCGGTCGGCTTGAGCGCGATCGCCCTGACCATGGCGTCGCCGAGGTGCTGAGCGACCTCGAGCGTGAGGACGAAGGAGTTCTCGCCCTCGCCCTGGGCCGACAGGTCGATCGGGACCGTCAAGGCGTTGTACATCTCCGGCAGGGCGTCGGCCGGGAACTCGATGTCGACGACGGGGCCGATCACTCGAGCGACACGGCCCGTCGGGGCCGCCGCCGCGGGGGTGAGCGCCGAGCCGGTGGTGGTCGCTGTCATCAGTCTTCCTGCCTTTCGACCGTGCTGGTCTGGGTCTGGTACGTGGTCACGAGGCGGCCAGCGCGTCGGCGCCGGACACGATCTCGCTGATCTCCTGGGTGATCTCCGACTGACGGGCCTGGTTCGCCAGCCGGGTGTAGGTCCGCACGAGGTCCTCGGCGTTCTCGGTTGCCGTGTGCATCGCCCGCTGTCGCGAGGCGAGCTCGGAGGCCGCGGCCTGAAGCAGGCACGAGCGGATGCGGCTCTGCACGTAGCGCGGGAGGAGCGCGTCGAGCACGACCTCCGGTGACGGCTCGTACTCGTACAGCGGCAGCGCCTCGGCGTGGACGTCGGTCACCTCGGCCTCGACCACCTCGAGCGGGAGCATCCGCAGCACCTGAGGGGTCTGCGTGACCATGTTCACGAACTGCGTGTAGACGATGTGCAGCTCGCCGACCCCGCCGTCGTCCTCCGGGGCGAGGAAGGCAGCCAGGAGCGTGTCCGCGATCTCCTGGGCCATCTGCGGGGACGGGGAGTCGGACTCGCCGGTCCATCTGGCCGCGATCGTCCGGTGACGGAACGAGAAGTACGACACCGCCCGTCGGCCGGCAGCGAAGACGACGGCCTCCTTGCCCTCCGACGCGAGCCGGTCGATCAGCCGCTCGGACTCGCGCAGCACGGACGCCGAGTAGGCGCCGGCCATGCCTCGGTCCGAGGTCACGACGAGCACGGCCACCCGACGGGTGTCGGGTCGCTCCGTCGTCAACGGGTGGTCCACGCCGGCGTGCGTGGCGACCGCGGAGACGGCCTGGGTGATCGCGCGGGCGTACGGCCCTGCCGCTGTCACCCGCGCCCTGGCCTTGCCGATGCGCGAGGCAGCGATGAGCTCCATCGCGCGGAAGATCTTCTTCAGCGACTGGGTCGACCGGATCCGCTCCCGGTAGACGCGCTGCTGACCCGCCACCCTCAGCCCCGCTTCTGCTTGACGATCCGCTCCTGCGCCACGTCGGCCTCTGACTCGCCGGCCGGGACGGTGATCCTCTCGGCAACGATCTCTCCGTCGACCAGGAAGCCGGCAGCGAACGCATCGATCGCGGCAGCGAGGGCCGCCTCGGTCTCGTCGGTGAGCTGGCCGGTGGTCGCGATCGTCGTGAGGACGTCGGTGTGCCGACGGAGGTGGTCGAGCATCTCGCGCTCGAACCGCCGGACCTCCGGCAGCGGGACCTTGTCCAGCTTGCCCTTGGTCCCTGCCCAGATCGACGCGACCTGGTCCTCGACCGGGTAGGGCGTGTACTGCGGCTGCTTGAGCAGCTCCATGAGGCGTGCCCCACGGGTCAGCTGCTGGCGCGAGGCGGCGTCGAGGTCGGAGGCGAACATCGCGAACGCCTCGAGCGAGCGGTACTGCGCGAGGTCGATCTTGAGCGTGCCGGCCACCTTCTTCATGGCCTTGACCTGCGCCGACCCACCAACGCGGGACACCGAGATGCCGACGTCGACCGCCGGGCGCTGGTCGGCGTTGAAGAGGTCCGACTGAAGGAAGATCTGGCCGTCGGTGATCGAGATGACATTGGTCGGGATGTAGGCCGACACGTCGTTGGCCTTGGTCTCGATCATCGGCAGACCGGTCATCGAGCCGGCACCCAGCGCGTCGTTGAGCTTCGCGCACCGCTCGAGCAGACGGGAGTGCAGGTAGAAGACGTCACCGGGGTAGGCCTCGCGGCCCGGCGGGCGACGCAGCAGCAACGAGACGGCACGGTAGGCCTCGGCCTGCTTGGACAGGTCGTCGAAGACGATGAGGACGTGCTTGCCCTCGTACATCCAGTGCTGGCCGATGGCCGATCCGGTGTACGGCGCGAGGTACTTGAACCCGGCAGGGTCAGAGGCCGGCGCCGCGACGATCGTCGTGTACTCCATCGCGCCGGCGTCTTCGAGGGCGCCCCGGACTGCGGCGATCGTCGAGCCCTTCTGGCCGATGGCGACGTAGATGCACCGGACCTGCTTGGTGGTGTCGCCGGTCTCCCAGTTCGCCTTCTGGTTGATGATCGTGTCGATCGCGATCGCCGTCTTGCCGGTCTGACGGTCACCGATGATGAGCTGGCGCTGGCCACGGCCGATCGGGATCATCGCGTCGATCGCCTTGAGCCCCGTCTGCAGCGGCTCGTGCACGCTCTTGCGGGACATGACGCCCGGGGCCTGGAGCTCGAGAGCCCGGCGGCCGGTGGTCGCGACGTCGCCGAGACCGTCGATCGGGTTCCCGAGGGGGTCGACGACGCGACCGAGGTACCCGTCACCGACGGCGACCGAGAGCACCTCCCCCGTCCGACGGACGACCTGGCCCTCTTCGATCCCGGTGAACTCACCGAGGACGACGACGCCGATCTCCCGCACGTCGAGGTTCAGCGCGAGGCCGAGCGTGCCGTCCTCGAACTCGAGGAGCTCGTTGGCCATGCACCCGGGAAGGCCCTCCACCTGGGCGATCCCGTCGCCGGCGAGCGTGACGCGGCCCACCTCTTCGCGCACGGCACCTTCGGGCGCGTACGACGCCACGAAGCTGTCCAGCGCGGCCCGGATGTCCTCGGGCTTGATCGTCAGCTCAGCCATGCTCTGCCTCCTGTCGTGACCGCCGGAGCGGTCTGCGTGCTGCGCGGGCGGTGAGCCCGAGTGTCCTGTGAGCCGGTCAGCCGGCGAGTCTGCGTCGAACGTCCTCGAGCCGGCCGAGCAGCGTGGAGTCGACCACGTGTGCACCGACCTGCACCTTCATGCCACCGATGACCAGCGGGTCGACCACGACGCTGATCTTCACCGCACGCCCGTAGGCGATCTCCAGCATGCTCGCGAGCCGTTGGTGCTGGGCGTCACTCAGCGGCGCAGCGGCGGTCACGGAGGCGACCAGCATCTGCCGACGTCGCGCCGAGAGCCGCAGCATCCGGCCGAGCATCGCCGACATCGTGCGCCCGCGGGGAGCGAACGCCGCCCGGGACACGAGCTGGACCGTCGCCGGTTCCACCTTGCCCCGGAGCAGCGTCCCGACGAGCGTGGAACGACTGGCGGCCGGAGCCGCGCGGTCGGTCAGCGCGCGTCTCAGGTCACGCTGCCCGATGAGCACGCGCTCGAAGCGGAAGATCTCCTCCTCGACCGTCTCCAACCTCCCGGTCGCCTGCGCCGAGGCGAGCACGGCATCGGCCGCGACCTCCTCGATCGCGTCGACCAGGTCGTCAGCCGAGGTCCACCGGACCCGGGCGAACTCCTCGGCGACGTGCACGACGCGCTTGTCGGCCGTCGTACCGAGGACAGCGCGGACCAGCGCAGCCTTGTCGTCCCCCGAGCGCGCGGGGTCGCTCATCGCGCGCCGGAGCGAGCCGGACGACGTGAGCGCGTCGACCAGCGAGAAGAGCTGCCCACCCAGCAGGGCGGCGTTGCGCTTCGCGGCGCGCAGCACGGGCTCGAAGCCCGCCTGCACCGTCGCCAGCGACGCCGCACTGGTCCCTCGCATCACGCCTCCTTGCCGGCCGTTGCCGAGGACGCGTTGCTCTGCTCGAGCTCGTCGAGGAACCGGTCGACGACCCGGGACTGGAGGGCCTCGTCCGCGAGCGACTCACCGATGATGCGCGAGGCGAGCTCGGTGGCCAGCGAGCCGATCTCGGCCCGGAGCACGACGGTCGCCTGGGTGCGCTCGGCCTCGATCTGACGCTGAGCCGTCTCGACGATCCGGGCGGCGTCGTCCGCCGCCTTCGCCCGCAGCTCGGTGACGATCGCTCCGCCCTCGGCGCGCGCATCCTCACGGATGCGGGCCGCCTCGGCGCGCGCCTCGGCGAGCTGCTGGTGGTACCCCGCGAGGGCCTGCGCCGCCTCGGCCTGGACCTGCTCGGCCTTGGCGATCCCGCCCTCGATCTTCGCGGTGCGCTCGTCGAGGACGCGCTGGAACGTGGGCATGACATAGCGGTAGAACGCCACACCGATGATGAGCGCGACGACCGTCGACCAGAGGAGGTCGGGCGTCGTCGGCAGCAGCGGGTTGATCGCCTCGCCCTCGGCGCCGCCCTCGGCCGCGGCGAGCACCGCGAGCTGTAGGAACGGCATGGTCACGTGAAGAGGAAGCCGGTGACCAGGCCGAGCAGTGCGAGCACCTCGACGAATGCCACACCGATGAACATGGTCGTGCGGAGCTGGCCGGCGACCTCCGGCTGGCGGGCGATGCCCTCGAGGGCCTTGCCGATGAGGATGCCGAGGCCGATGCCCGGACCCAGCGTGCCGAGACCGTAACCGATGGTCGCGACGTTGCCGCTGACTGCGGCGAGCGTGGTGCTGTCCACTGGTGGTGTTCCTTCCATGAGGCGCCCTGGACGGGCGTCGGGTGGCTGCTCGCACGCGGTGTGCGAACGGTATGTCTCAGTGCTCCTCCGAGACCGCCATGTTGAGGTAGACGGCCGACAGGAGGGTGAAGATGTACGCCTGCAGCAGCGCGACGAGGACCTCGAACAGCGTGAAGGCGATGCCCGCGACGAGCGAGACCGCCGCAGCGCCCTTGAGGAGCCCACTGGCGCCGAACAGGAAGAACTGGGTGCCGCTGAAGCAGAGCACCAGGATGAGGTGGCCGGAGATCATGTTGGCCGTGAGTCGCAGCGCGAGCGTCGCCGGACGGAAGACGAAGACCTGCAGCGCCTCGATCGGCGTGACGAGCAGGTAGAGGAAGACGGGGAGGCCCGGCGGCAGCAGGTTGTTCTTCAGGTAGCCGCCGAGACCGAACTTCTTGATCCCGACCGCGAGGTACATCACGTACACCCACAGCGCCAGGACGATCGGCATGCCGATCAGCGAGGTGGAGGCGATGTTGAGCAGCGGCACGACGCCGGTGACGTTGAACGCCAGCACCGCGAAGAAGATCGTCGTCAGCATCGGGAGGAAACGCCGGGCGTGGTGGCCGAGGGTCTCCTCGGCGATCTGCACGCGGACGAAGTCGAGGCCCATCTCGGCGATGTTCTGGGCGCGTCCCGGGACGAGCGTCGCCTTGCGCGCAGCCAGCATCATCAGGCCGACGAGGACCACGGTGGTGATGAGGCGGACGAGGATCAGTCGGTTGATCTCGAACGCGGTGCCCGTGAACCAGATCGGGGCCGGGAAGAACTCCGCGATGGACGGGGCATGGAAGCCGCTGTCGGCGTCGGACGCGGCGAGGAGGAGAGTCGTCGCGACGATGGACAGGGCGCACTCCCAGATCGTGGGCGGGGGACGGCTCCGCGACGGAACGCTCCGTCGGGACGGTCCACGGTTCGCCGAAATGGTAGCCCATCGGCTCCGTCTCCTCGACGTGAGACGACCAGGTGGACCACTCAGCTCGTCGGGTCGACGTAGGGCACCCGACCGGTGACGACGGCCCGGTAGTCCAGCACGGCCGAACCGATCACACCGACGAGGGTGACCACGGCGAAGACCCTGCGGTCGTAGAAGTCCATCCCCCCCAGGACGGCGAAGAGCGCGACGAGGGCGATCATCTTCACGAGCCAGGCACCGAGCACGACGATGCCCGTCGTCGCGGCAGACGACTCGGTGGTCCGCAGCATCGTCAGGACCGTCGTCCCGCTGAAGACCAGGGCGACCGCCACCCCGATCAGCGCACCCCAGACCCCGTGCGAGGGCACCGGCGCGAGGAGGGCACCCAGGACGACGCCGAGGACGCCGACGACGGCCACGAGGACGAGCATGTCTCGCAGTGCGCGCCTGAAGACCGCACGGGCCGCAGCCGCGCTCGGCGATCCGGCAGCTGGTGCATCGGTCATCTCAGTCTCCTTGCGCGCCGGACGGCGCTGAGGTCGGGCCGGCGGCGGGGGCGCCGTCCGGGGCGGGGACCTGCTCCGGCACCGAGGCGCGAACTCCGCGTCCGCGCAACGGGCCGAGGGTCAGCAGCAGGGCGAGGACCGCCCCCACGCCGACGACCACCACCGCTCGGGTCGTCGACCACACGACGAGGGATGCACCGCCGAAGGCGAAGAGCGCCGTCCAGAGGTACAGGATCGCCACGGCTCGGCGCTGCGAGTGCCCGATCTGGAGCATCCGGTGGTGCAGGTGGAGCCGGTCGGGCCGGAACGGCGAGGTCCCGGCGCGCAGCCGCCTGACGACGGCAAGACCCATGTCGAGCAGCGGGAGGAGCAGCACGGCGACCGGCAGCACCAGGGGCACGAAGGCCGGCGCCTGCTGCCGAGACGTCAGCGTCGCGGCGTCGACCTGACCCGTGACGAGGATCGCCGCTGCCGAGAACGTCAGGCCGATGAGCATCGAGCCGGAGTCCCCCATGAAGATCCGTGCCGGGTAGGAGTTGTGCGGAAGGAAGCCGACGCACGAGCCGACCAGGACGGCGACCACCACGCTGGCGGCGTTCGCGTAGTCGGTCGAGGTGTTGCGCGTGAGCAGGTAGGTGTAGAGGAAGAAGCCCGTGCCGCCGATCGCGACCACACCGGCCGCGAGCCCGTCGAGACCGTCGACGAAGTTCACCGCGTTGATGGCGACGATGACCGCGACCACCGTGGCGACGAGCGAGAGCCGGCCCGAGGTGATCGTCAGGCTGGACCCCGTCGGCAAGGCGTAGAGCTGGACCTTGCCCCACCAGGCGAGCAGCCCAGCGGCCAGGACCTGACCGATGAGCTTGGTGACCCAGTCGAGCTCCCACACGTCGTCGGCCGCACCGAGGAGCGCGATCGCCGCCGCCGCTCCGAGGATCCCCCACATCGTCCCGGAGGCGAACGTGACCTCGAGGAAGGGCATCCGTGAGGCCAGGAGCAGGGCGAGGGCCATCCCGGCCAGCATCGCCAGTCCGCCGAGCCTGGGGATCGGGACGAGGTGCACGTCGCGCGAGCGCAGTGCGGTGATCGCCCCCGTGCGCACCGCGAGGCGGCGGGCCAGTGGCGTGGCGAGGTAGGTGCCCGCGGCTGCGACGAGGGCAAGGAGCAGGTAGACCCTCATCCGTCGCCCTGGACGTCGGCGACGGCGCGGAGGGCCTCCAGGCCGATGGCGCCGGCGCGGACGAGGCGGAGCCCGTCGGTCGCGTCGACGATCGTCGAGGCGACGCCACCGGGGGCGGTCCCGCCGTCGAGCACGACGTCCACCGTGGCGCCCAGCTGCTCCTGCGCGTCGAGTGCCGTCACGGCGGCGGGACGGCCGGTGAGGTTGGCGCTGGAGACGGCGAGCGGCCCGGTGCGGCGGAGCAGCGCCAGCGCAGCGGGGTGGTCGGGCATGCGGACAGCGACCGTCCCGCGGGTCTCACCCAGGTCCCAGGCGAGCGAGGGCTGAGCCCGGCAGATGAGCGTCAGCCCGCCTGGCCAGAACGCCGCCATGAGGTCACGAGCGGCGTCGGGGAGGTCGGTGCACAGGCCGTCGACCGTGCGGAGCTCGGGGACGAGCACCGGCGGCGGCATCTGCCGGCCCCGTCCCTTCGCCGCGAGCAGCGCGGCCACTGCCGCAGGAGTGAACGCATCGGCTCCGATGCCGTAGACGGTGTCGGTCGGCAGCACGACGAGCCCGCCGCGGCCGATGGCGTTCACGGCCTCGTCGATCGCGGGGCCCCAGGTCCCCTCCTGCGTGCAGTCCAGGATCACGGCCGCGAGTCTGTCATGACCCACCGGGCGCGTGCGCCCGGCGCGCGACGACCATGCGATCCCGGCCGCTCAGGTCCTGGCGAGTCGCGATCGAGTCGAAGAGCCCGGTCGCGGCCACCAGCGCACGGACAGCACCGGCCTGGACCTCGGCGTGCTCCATCACGAGGAGCCCGCCGACGCGCAGCAGGCGACCCGCGGCGGCAACCACCCCGGCGGGGACGGCGAGACCGTCATCACCCAGCCCGTAGAGCGCGACGCCGGGGTCGTGGTCGCGGACCTCCGGGTCGACGGGCACGGCACCGGGCGGGATGTAGGGCGGGTTCGTCACGACGACGTCGACCGTGCCGTCCAGCTCGCGCAGCGCCGTGCGGGCGTCC
>JBBRGX010000003.1:0-89315 GCA_038223605.1 Actinomycetales bacterium
CCGTCACCCTCGACTTCGGCCGCGGAGCCGCCGGTCCCGGCGCGATCGCGGGCGCCGACACGCGCACGATCTTCGTGGCGCGCAACAGCTCGGAGATCTCGCAGAGCAACGCCGACCTGGATGGCAACGGCGCCAGCGACACCCCTGTATGCACCCCGATGGAGCGACCATGACGATGTTCCGCACGGCGAAGGACGACGGCGTCGCGATGGTCACGGCCCTGCTGGCCATCATGATCCTCAGCATGTTCAGCGTCCTCATGCTCGGGCTTCTGCTCTCCCAGAAGCTGCCGACGGACTTCCAGCGCTCGAGCACGCAGACGATCTTCGCCGCCGAGGCGGGCGTGAACAGCGTCGTGGGGCAGATCCGCAGCGCCGACGCACCGCCGGACTCCCAGGGTGCCGTCTACGGCGACAACAAGCAGCTGCCGTGCTCCGCGGCCGGACCGGTCGACGCGACCGGCAGCACGTTGAAGTTCTCGGCAACGATCTCGTACTTCGTCACCGACCCGACGGACCAGAGTGACGCCTGGCGCGCTTCGCACGCGCTGGGCTGCACCCCGGGGACCGGACCGTCTGCCGACCCCGGCTTCGCCGTGATCACGTCGACCGGCGTGGGCACACCCGTCGCGGGCATGTCGGCGACCGCAGGGCAGCGCACCGTCGCCGTGGTGTACAAGTTCCAGGTCACCAACAACAACATCCCCGGTGGTCTCATCTACTCCTACGACAGGGCACAGACCCCCGACCGCTACTGCCTCGAGGCTGCCTCGACGAGTGCCGGAGCCAAGATCAAGTACGTTCCGGCGATCGACTGCGGCTCGAACCTCATCCATCAGCTCTGGATCTATGACACCGACTACCGTCTCAAGCTGGCGAGCACCACCGTCCCGCCGGCGACGAGCGCGATGTGCATCACGGGGAACCCCAACGGCGCCACCCCGGTGCCCGCCACGCTCCAGGTGTGCCCTGCGCCCAACGACCCGGCGCGCTGGAACCAGCTCTTCAGCTGGGAGGGTGGCTCCCACTGGCGCGGCCAGAACGACCCCGTCGCCAACGGCTACTCCGGGGCCTACCTGTCTTCCGGTCAGAAGGGCGACCCCGCCGGGGACTACCTCTACGTCTGGAACCAGGCGGCGAGCGACAACGAGTGGGGATCCTTCCACCCCGATGCACGTGTCGGCGCCGGGGCGGCGGGGTTCAACACGCACCAGATCGTCAACTATCTCGAGTTCGGGCGCTGCATGGACGTCACCCACGGGGACGTGAACGAGCCGCAGATGATCACCTACCCGTGCAAGCAGGACCCCAATCCGAGCCAGTCGCAGCTCAACTGGAACCACAAGTGGTACTACGACGAGCCGGCGAGCAGTGTCGGAGCGGCCGGTCCGCAGCAGATCTACATCAACAACGGGACCAAGTACTGCCTGGTCTCGCCCGGCACCGAGTCGGGCTGGGTGACCTTCACCTCCGGCTGCAGCGTGTCGGCTGACAACCAGAAGTGGACGAGGTACGCCAACACCGGGGCCTACTCGACCTCGTACACCTTCGTCGACGCCTGGGGCCGCTGTGCCGCCATCGGCCCGTCCTACAAAGTGGGATCGAATACCGAGGTATGGTCGACGATCATCACCACGACCTGCAACGGCAGTCTCGGCCAGAAGTGGAACGCGCCGCCGAACACGGTCAGTGCCTCGCTCAACGGCTACTGGGAGCTCCGCTGACCGGAACCGGCCTGGTGACCTTCGCCTACCTGGTCGTCGCCGGCCTGGGTCTCGTCATCGGGTCCTTCCTCAACGTGGTGATCTGGCGGGTCCCGCGGGGTGAGTCGATCGTCAGCCCACCCAGCGCCTGCCCGCGCTGCGGAGCGCGGATCCTCGCGCGGGACAACGTCCCGGTGCTCTCCTGGCTCGTTCTCAGAGGAGCCTGCCGCGGATGCAAGGAACCGATCTCGGTCCGCTACCCGCTCGTGGAGCTCGGTACTGCTGTGGTGTTCTGCGGGGTTCTGTTGCGCTTCGGCGCGAGCTCGCCCTGGGCCTTGCCCGCCTACCTCTACCTCGGAGCCGTCGCGATGGCCCTGGCGCTCATCGACCTCGACGTGCACCGGCTCCCGGATCAGATCGTCAAGCCGTCGTATCCCGTGCTGGCCGTCCTCCTCGTCGTGGCCACCTGGGGTGCCGACCAGGGTTGGTCCTCGGCGATCCGCGCACTGATCGGGGGAGCTGCGCTTCTCCTGCTGTACCTCGGCCTCGTCGTGATCTACCCCCGGGGGATGGGTTGGGGTGACGTCAAGCTCGCCGGGCTCCTCGGCGCCGCCTGCGCCTGGGCGGGCTGGGGTGCCTTCGCCGTCGGTGCCTTCGGCGCCTTCTTCTTGGGTGGTCTCTTCTCGATCGGGCTGCTCCTGGCGCGGCGCGCCCGGCGGGGGACCGGGATCCCGTTCGGGCCGTGGATGCTGCTCGGGGCCGCCATCGGGATCGCCTGGGGCAACCAGCTGTGGTCCGCCTATCTCTCGCTGATGGTCTGACGCACTCGCCGCGGTCATCGGGATTCTTGCGACCGAACCCCTCAAGGCAGGTGCCCGGTCGCCCGATAAAGGAAGCGCAAGGCCCCGCCCTCCCACGAAGGAACCACATGTCCAAGACCCGTGTGATCGGCCTCGACATCGGCACCACGGCCGTCCGTGCGGTCGAGCTCGAGTTCTCCGGCCGGGGCCGGGTGCGCAGCGCGCCGGTCCTTCTGAAGTACGGCCAGGTCTCGCTCCCGCCCGGCGCCGTCCAGGACGCCGAGGTGGCGGAGCCGCAGACGGTGGCCACCGCTCTTCGCCAGCTCTGGAAGCAGGCGGGCTTCACGACCCGTGACGTCGTCATCGGGGTCGGCAACGCGCGGGTCGCTGTTCGCGAGCTGGACCTTCCGATGCTCCCGCTGCCTCAGCTGCGTGCTTCGCTGCCGTTCCAGGTCCAGGAGCTCCTCCCCATGCCCGTGGACGACGCCTTCCTCGACTTCTTGCCCACCGGTGAGGTCGAAGGCCCGTCGGGCCGGATGGTCCACGGGCTGCTGGTCGCGGCGTCGCGGGCCACGGTGCAGTCGAACGTCATGGCGGTCGAGAGCGCGGGCCTTCGTCCTCAGATGGTCGACCTCAACGCCTTCGCGCTCCTTCGCGCCGTCGGGATCGCCGAGCAGGACAAGGTCATTGCCGTCGTGGACATCGGTGCACGGGTGACGACAGTCGTCGTCTCGGCGCGCGGCGTGCCGCGTCTGGTCCGCACGGTCGCCACCGGCGGCCAGGACGTGACCGACGCTCTCGCCGGTCACATGAGCATCGCCACTCCGGAGGCCGAGTCCTTGAAGCGTGAGATCGGGATCGGCTACCACGTGGCTGCTGACCTCCAGGCGGGCGCGGCTGCAGTGGCAGACGTCACCCGAGGACTGGTGGACTCGGTCCGCAACACCTTCGTCTACTTCCAGGGGAACAACCCTGGCGCGGCGATCGACGTGGTTTTCCTCACCGGTGGAGGTTCGCACCTGCCGGGCATCGGTCAGTACCTGGCGACGGCCTGCCGTCTCCCCGTGAGCGTCGGTGACCCCCTCGCAGGGCTCCGTGTCGTCGGTGAGATCGCCGGTCACCTGCCACCCCCATCCGGGCTCGCGGTGCCGGTCGGCCTGGCCTACGGAGTGGCGGCATGAGCGCCACGACGGTCGCCAAGGCGGCCCCGATCACGTCGTCCTTCCCCCGGACGCTTCCGCAGGTCAACCTGCTGCCGCCTGAGGTCAGCGCCGGCCGCCAGTTCGGCCGGGTCAAGTCCTGGCTCGGCCTCGCCGCCCTCGTCACGGTGCTCATCGTGGGCATGGGTGTCGTGGTGACGAGCTTCTCTGCCCATCGGGCCGAGAACGAGCTCGCGGCGGTCCAGGAGCTCAACCAGAACCTCCAGACACAGCAGAAGCAGTATGCAGAGGTGCCGAGCGTGCTGAACCAGATCGACGCGGTCAAGGCTGCGCGTACTGCTGGCATGGCTACCGAGACGCTCTGGCGGCCGTACCTGCAGGCGATCGCGGCGACGGCGCCCGCCGGGGTGAGCATCGATGCCTTCCAGGTCGCAGGTGCCACGCCCATGACGCCGTTCGCTGCTTCGACCGGGACCAACCCGCTCGCCTCGCCCGATGCCGTCACCACGATCACCTTCGCGGCGCGGGCGACGGGCTTGCCCGACACGGCGGCGTGGATCACGGCGCTGGCCACGATCCCCGGTGTCGTCAGCCCACCCTGGATCGACAGCGCGAGCGCGGTCGACGACTCCGGAACTGCCTACTTCTCGCTCAGCGGCACGGTCCAGCTGACTCCGGAGTCCTACGCGCTGCGGTTCGCCGCGGACAAGGAGAACTGACATGGCTGCCAAGATCCGCACGTGGGTGGTCGCGACCGCGTTCGTCTGCCTGCTGGCGCTGGCGGGGGGCTGGTTCCTGCTCATCTCACCGAAGATGGCCGCCGAGGCGGAGACCCAGGCCGCCACTGCCGACGAGTCGGCTCGGACCATCACCCTCACCAAGCAGCTCGGGACGCTCAAGGAGCAGTTCGCGAAGATCGATTCCTACCGGACGGACCTGGCGAGCCTGCGCGCTCAGGTCCCCCCGGCGGTCGGGATCGACAGCTTCCTGGTCGACGTCCAGCGCATCGCCGATGCCACTGGTGTCACGGTCCAGTCCATGACGGCGGGCGCACCGTCCGTCCCGGCGCCGGCGGTAGCTCCCGTCGCGGGGCCGGCACCGGCGGCCGACGGCGCTGCGGCGTCACCGACGCCGACCCCGACACCCAGCGCTGCTGCGGCCGACCCTGCCGCCCCCGCACCCACTGTCAATGCCGCGGGAAGCGACGTCGTCGCGGTGCCGATGTCCTTCACGGTCGTCGGCACCTACGCTGCCACGTCCGCCTTCCTCGATGCGTTGCAGACGGGTACGACCCGGCTCTTCCTCGTCGGCGGGTTCACGGCGACGTCGCAGGACGACGTCGCGGCGACCTCGATCCGGCCTGCGACCTCTCGTGGTGACCTCGAGATGGTCGTGGACGGATTCATCTACGTCCTGCCGACGACGGATGTGCCCGCCGCCGGCGGCGGCGCGGCAGCGACGCCAACCCCCGCCCCGATGCCGGCGAGCGAGCGCAACCCGTTCGCACCGATCGGCTGACCGAAGCGATCGTCCCCGGCCCCCGTCCGCAGCCCGGACGGGGGCCGAGGTGCGTCCGGGCCCGTGGGACGATGGGCACTCGCCTGACGAAGGGACACGCCGTGCTGCGCTGGTTGACCTCGGGGGAGTCCCACGGCCCCGCCCTCGTCGGCATCATCGAGGGCCTGCCGGCCGGAGTGCTCGTCACGACGGGCGACCTCCAGGAGGCGCTCGCCCGCCGTCGCCTCGGCCATGGTCGCGGCGCGCGGATGGCCTTCGAGCAGGACGAGGTACGCGTCCTGGCCGGGCTGCGCCACGGCGTGAGCCAGGGCGGCCCGATGGCGATCGAGATCGCCAACAGCGAGTGGCCCAAGTGGGTCGAGGTCATGGCGGCCGACCCCGTCCAGGACCCGGCGACGCTGGTCCGCGCCAGGAACGCTCCTCTCACGCGGCCCCGCCCCGGGCACGCCGACCTCGTGGGCATGCGCAAGTACGGCTTCGACGACGCGCGCCCCGTCCTGGAGCGCGCCTCGGCGAGGGAGACCGCCACCCGGGTCGCCCTCGGGCTGGTGGCCGCGCGCTTCCTCGAGCAGGCTGTGGGCACCCGGATCGTCTCCCATGTCGTGGGCATCGGGCCGGTGAGCGTGCCGGACGGTGCGGCTCTTCCGTCGCCGACGGACGTCGCGCTGCTCGACGCCGATCCCGTGCGGTGCTTCGACCCGGAGACCTCGGCGGCGATGGTCGCCGAGATCGACGACTGCCAGAAGGCCGGCGACACCCTCGGTGGCGTCGTGGAGGTGCTCGCCTACGGCGTCCCGACGGGCCTCGGCTCCTACACGCACTGGGACAAGCGGCTCGACGCCCGCCTGGCCGCTGCCCTGATGGGCATCCAGGCGATCAAGGGCGTGGAGTCCGGTGACGGCTTCCGCACGGCCACCCGTCGCGGCTCCCAGGCGCACGACGAGATCGAGCGTGATGCCGACGGGCTCATCCGGCGTCGCTCCAACCGGGCCGGCGGCCTCGAGGGCGGGATGAGCAACGGCGAGGTGCTGCGGGTCCGTGCGGCGATGAAGCCGATCTCCACCGTGCCGCGCGCCCTGGACACGACCGACGTCGCGACGGGGGAGAAGGCCCAGGCCATCCATCAGCGCTCCGACGTCTGCGCCGTGCCGGCGGCCGGGATCGTGGCGGAGGCGATGGTCGCCCTCGTGCTCGCCGATGCCGTGCTGGAGAAGTTCGGCGGCGACAGCGTGGCAGAGGTCGCGCGCAACCATGCGGCGTACCTCGAGTCGATCCCGTTCCTGCAGCGTCAGGCGCAGCAGTGACGAGTGGGCCGAGGCTCGTCCTGGTCGGCCCCCCGGGGGCCGGGAAGTCCACCGTGGCGCGGGGGCTCGCCGCGCGGTGGGGCCTGAGCGCCCGCGACACGGACGCGGACGTCGAGGTCCGCGCCGGCAAGCGCATCTCCGACATCTTCGTCGACGACGGCGAGCAGGCCTTCCGCGCCCTGGAGCGGGAGGCGGTCGCCGTCGCCCTCGCCGGGCACGACGGGATCCTCGCGCTGGGCGGTGGCGCCGTGCTCGACGAGCTCACCCAGGACGCGTTGCTGCGGTACCGGGCGGACGGCGGCGTCGTCGTCTTCCTCGACGTCTCGCTGGCGCAGGCGGCGCCGCGGGTCGGCCTGACCGGCTCCCGGCCGCTGCTGCTCGGCAACCCCCGCGCGCAGTGGAAGACCCTGATGGATGCGCGTCGGCCCGTCTACGAGAGCCTGGCGAGCGTCGTGGTGAGCACCGACGACCGCCGGCCCCGTGAGGTCGTCGACGACGTCGTGGCTGCCGTCGAGGCGATCGCCCACGGCACCGGCAGCGAGGAGAGCTCATGACCGCCGACCCGGCACCCCCCACCCGGATCACGGTGGGCGGCGTGGCCCCGTACGACGTGGTCGTCGGCCACCACCTGCTCGGCGAGCTGCCCGGCCTGCTCGGCGACCGGGTGCGCCGCGTGCTCATCGTGCATCCCGGCGCCCTGGCCACCTCCGCGGACGCCGTGCGGGAGGACCTGCTCGCCCTGGGTCTGGAGGTCTACCTGGCCGAGGTGCCCGAGGCCGAGGAGTCCAAGACGGCCCAGGTCGCCGGGTTCTGCTGGCAGGTGCTCGGCCAGGCCGGGTTCACCCGCAGCGACGCCGTCGTCGGCCTCGGCGGTGGCGCGACGACCGATCTCGCCGGCTTCGTCGCGGCGACCTGGCTGCGCGGGATCGCCGTCGTCCAGGTCCCGACGACCCTGCTCGCGATGGTCGACGCCGCCGTCGGCGGCAAGACCGGCATCAACACCGCGGAGGGCAAGAACCTCGTCGGTGCCTTCCACCCGCCCGCGGGGGTGCTCTGCGACCTCACGGCGCTCCAGACGCTCCCGGTCAACGACCGCGTCGCCGGGCTCGGCGAGATCATCAAGGCGGGGTTCATCTCCGACCCCCGGATCCTCGAGCTCGTCGAGGCCGACCCGGCAGCGCTGACCGCGACGGAGCCGTCAGCGCAGGGGTGGGCGACGATCCGGGAGCTCGTCGAGCGGGCCGTCCAGGTCAAGGCCGACGTCGTCGGTGCCGACCTTCGTGAGGCGGGGCTGCGGGAGATCCTCAACTACGGGCACACCTTCGGGCACGCGATCGAGCTGGTCGAGCGGTTCTCCTGGCGGCATGGCGCAGCCGTCTCGGTCGGCATGGTCTACGCGGCCGAGCTGGCGCGGCTGGCCGGCCGGCTCGGCGACGAGGTCGTCGACCGGCACCGCTCCGTGCTGACCTCCGTCGGCCTGCCCACGAGCTACCGTGAGGACCGCTGGGACCAGCTGCTGGTCGCCATGCGGCGCGACAAGAAGACCAGGGGTGACCTGCTGCGCTTCGTCGTGCTGGAGGGCATCGCCCGTCCGGCGCGACTGGAAGGTCCGGACCCGACGCTGCTCGCCGCTGCGTACGCCGAGGTCTCACGGCCGGCGGGGCGCGCCGTCCTGCTCTGAGCGACGCTGAGCGTCGGTGCCATCCCCTAGCCTTGCCGCATGACGCGCGTGCTGGTGCTGAACGGACCCAACCTCGGCCGCCTGGGGGTGCGGGAGCCTGAGGTCTACGGCACCGCGACGCTCGCCGATCTGCTGGCGGCGGCCGTCGGCTGGGGCGAGCGGCTCGGCCTGGAGGTGGACGGGCGCCAGACGGACGACGAGGCAGAGCTCGTCGGCTGGCTGCACGAGGCCGTCGACAACGGTGCGCACGTGGTGCTCAACCCGGCGGCGTTCACGCACTACTCCTACGCGATGCGGGATGCCGCGGCGCAGGTCACCGACGTCGGCCTGATGCTGGTCGAGGTGCACCTGTCCAACCCGGCCGCCCGTGAGGCCTTCCGGCACACGAGCGTCGTCGCAGCGGTGGCGACCGGGACGGTCGCCGGCTTCGGTCTCGACTCCTACCGGCTGGCCCTCGAGGCGATCGCTGCCCGCTTGTGAGCGACGATCAGTGGCCCACCACAAGCCTTGAGCCTTGTTATGAGACTAACAAGGCAATAGGCTTGTGACGTGATCGTGCTCACGGTGGACCAGGAAGGCAGTCGAACGGTCGGCGACCGCGTTCCCGAGCTCCTTGCCGTCCTCGCCGATGACGAGTCCGCCCGGGCAGCGGTCCGGCCCTTCGACCGGACCGTCGGCGACGAGGTCCAGGCCGTCTTCGCCGATGCGGCAGCTGCCGTCGAGTCGGTCCTGCTCCTGATGAGGCGCGGCGGCTGGTCGGCCGGGATCGGGGCGGGAGCCGTCGACCACCCCTTGCCTGCCCAGGCGAGGGCCGGCTCGGGGGAGGCCTTCGTCCTCGCCCGCCAGGCGGTCGAGCGGGCCAAGACACGCTCGCGCCCGGTCCCGCTCGCGGTGGCGGGCGCCGATGCTGCGCGCGCAGCCGAGTGCGAGGCCGTCCTGACGATGCTCGGCTCGCTCGCCCGGCGCCGGACCGACGCGGGATGGGCGGCCGTCGACACCCTCCGAGCTCTTCCCGACGGCAGCCAGGAGGAGGTCGCCCGACGCCTGGGGATCTCCCAGCAGGCCGTCAGCCAGCGGCTGCGCGGTGCCCAGTGGTTCGAGGAGCTCGCCCTGCGGCCCCTTGCCGTGCGACTGCTCGAGGAGGCAGACCGGTGACCGGTCTCGTGATCGTCCTGGCAGCGGTGCTCAGCGCCGTTGGCGGGCTGCCCCTGGTCTCTGCCCTCCTGCACCTCGCCGCCAGGTCGGCCGACTCGGGTGGACGCGAGGCCCCGGACGGCGCGGTCACGCCGGCCGGAGAGGCTCCCGACGTCCCGGGGACCCTGCGCGGTGGCACCTGGATCGGGGTGCTCGAACGCCTGGCCGTGACCGCGACCATCGCTGTCGGGTTCCCCGAGGGCGTCGCCGTCGTCGTCGCGATCAAGGGGCTCGGTCGGTTCTCCGAGCTCTCGAAGAACCCTGACTCCTCCGAGCGGTTCGTCATCGGTACCCTGGCCTCCCTGCTGTGGGCCTCGGTGATCGGCGGGCTCGCCCGCGTCCTGGTGACCTGAGCGGCAGC
This sequence comes from Actinomycetales bacterium, assembly GCA_038223605.1. Taxonomy (GTDB): domain Bacteria; phylum Actinomycetota; class Actinomycetes; order Actinomycetales; family Cellulomonadaceae; genus Actinotalea. The sequence continues at coordinate 9,721 of JBBRGX010000003.1, forward strand.
TGAGCGGCGCGCCGTTCATGCCACTCCCGGGGGTCCGCGAGCCGGTAGACTCAGCCCCGCCGAGTGCACGTCCGTGTGTGTGCCGTGCACCGCTGGGCCCACGTGCCCTCCCCAGACCCGACAGGAAGATCTGCTGTGGCCACCACGAACGACCTGAAGAACGGCATCGTCCTGAACATCGACGGTCAGCTGTGGACCGTCATCGAGTTCCAGCACGTCAAGCCGGGCAAGGGTGGCGCGTTCGTGCGCACCAAGCTGAAGAACGTGCTCTCGGGCAAGGTCGTGGACCGCACGTTCAACGCCGGTCTGAAGGTCGAGACCGCGACCGTCGACAAGCGCGACATGCAGTACCTCTACAAGGACGGCACCGACTTCGTCTTCATGGACGGCGCCACCTTCGAGCAGCTCATGGTGAGCGAGGTCACGGTCGGCTCGGCCGCCGACTACCTGCTCGAGAACCAGACGGCGCTCGTGGCGACCCACGAGGGCGTCCCGCTCTACGTCGAGCTGCCCCCGTCGGTCGTGCTCGAGATCTCGTACACCGAGCCGGGCCTCCAGGGCGACCGGTCCACCGGTGGAACCAAGCCGGCGACCCTGCAGACCGGCGCGGAGATCCAGGTGCCGCTCTTCCTCGAGGTCGGCACCAAGGTGAAGGTGGACACGCGCGACGGGTCCTACCTCGGCCGAGTGAACGACTGAGTTGGCCGCTCGGAGCAAGGCCCGCAAACGCGCGGTCGACGTCCTCTTCGAGGCCGACCAGCGCCAGCTCCCCGTCCTGGAGATCCTCGCGGCCCGGATCGCCGAGCCCGGGACCGAGGCGTCCCTTCCGCAGTACTCCGTCGAGCTCGTCGAGGGTGTCGCCGCGCACGGTGACCAGATCGACGAGTACATCGCGACGTACTCCCACGGCTGGGTCCTCGAGCGGATGCCTGCCGTCGACCGTGCCGTGCTGCGCCTGGGCGTCTGGGAGCTGATGTTCAACGAGGACGTGCCGGACGCCGTCGCGGTCGACGAGGCCGTCGAGCTCGTGCGGGCCCTGTCGACGGACGACTCGCCCGGGTTCATCAACGGCGTCCTCGGACGGCTCGTCGAGCTCAAGCCGACCCTGCAGGGCTGAGGCCCGAGGCGCCACAGCGTCGTCGGCGCCCGGCTCAGGTCGTCGCGGGCCGGCCGACGGGGAGCCGTGCCGTGCGTGCCGTGGTCTGCACGACGGTGGAGCCGTCGGACGGGAGGAGCCGCTGCGTCGGCGCCGCGCCGGAGCGGGTCGGCACGCTGGGAGCAGGTCGGCCGAGCATGTGCCCCTGGACGACGGTCACCCCCATCTGGATCAGGGCCTGCAGCTCCGAGCGCTGCTCGACGCCCTCGGCGACGATGCCCAGCCCATGGGCTGCGGCGAGCGCGAGGATCGCCCGGACCACCGCGGCACCCTCGGGGGTGTGGATGTCGTGCACGAAGGCGCGGTCGATCTTCAGCGTGTGGATCGGCAGCTCACCGAGCCGGGAGAGCGAGTTGTAGCCGGTCCCGAAGTCGTCGAGCGCGATCTTGACGCCGCGCTCGGCCAAGGCGACCAGCGAGGCGCGGATGTGGTGCTTGTCGTAGAGCAGGGCGCTCTCGGTCACCTCGATCGTCAGCCGGTCCCACCGGTCGGTGCCCCAGGACTCCTCCACGTGCCGGACGAAGTCGGGCTCGTCGAGCTGGCGGGCCGCGACGTTGACGGCCACGGGCAGGTCGAACTCCTCCATCCCGCGGCGAGCGGAGGTGAACATCTGCTGGCCGATCTGGACGATCAGGCCCGACTCCTCGGCGAGGGGGAGCCAGTCGCCGGGGGAGCGGAGCTCGCTGCCGTGCTTCCAGCGCGCGAGGACCTCCAGGCCCACCACCTCCAGGGAGACGGCGTCGGTCAGGGGCTGGAAGTACGCGATGATCTCGCCGGCCACGACGGCGGCCTCGAGCTCGGACCGGACGGTGCGCTGCGAGCTGGCCTGGGTCCGCAGCCGGTCGTCGTAGAACGCGACGCCGCTGTGGATGCGCTTGGCCTCGTGCATCGCCTCGTCGGCCGCGCGCAGCAGGAGGTCGCCGTTGGCCGCCTCACCGGGAGCCCAGCGCGCCACGCCGATGGTCAGTCGGGTCTCGGAGACGGCGTCGACGGTCGGCGCGAAACCGCCGCGCAGGCGGCGCCCCAGGGCGCGGAGCTCGTTCGGGTCCGGGGCGCCAGGGAGCACGACGGCGAACTCGTCGCTGCCGAGCCGGGCGAGGAACGTCCCCTCGGGAACGGACTCGGCGAGGTACCGGCCGGCCCGGACGAGCAGCTGGTCGCCGAAGGTGTGGCCGTGCCGGTCGTTGGCGTGCTGCAGGCCGTCGAGGTCGCAGACGAGGAGCGCGAGGGCCGTCCCGTTCTGCTCGGCGGTCATCAGGGCGCCCTCGAGGTGGCGGTCGAACGCTGAGCGGTTCGGCAGGCGGGTCAGCGCATCGATGAACGCCGCGCGCGCGAGCCGGTCCGTCAGGGCGTGGCGCTCGGCCGCCGTCGTGATGAGCCGCTCGAGGTCGTGCAGGTAGGCGACCTCGTCGGCGTCGAGCGCGCGGCCGGACGTCAGGTAGAGGTCGGTCACGTAGCGGTCGGTGGAGACGGCCCGCAGGACTCCGTCGACGCTCCGGTCGTCCAGGACGACCTGGCTCTCTGCGATGGCGTCCTGCAGGACGTCCTCCGCTCCGCGTGCGAGCCATGCGGAGTTCGCGACCCGGGCCAGGCTCGCCCGGATCCGGTCCCGATGCAGGTCGGCCCTGCGCAGCTGGGTGATCCAGCTGGAGACGAGCACCTGGAGCCCGACGACGAGCGGCAGCGCCCAGAGCCCGCGAAGCAGCTCGGTCAGCTCGGAGGGCGGCGGGACGGCGGAGGCGACCAGCAGGACGGCCGAGGTGAACCCGGTGATCGTCAGCAACGCCCCGACCGGGCTCAGGCGCGCCTGACGCAGGGCGAAGGAGACATAGGCAGCGATCGCCATGACGGGGACCAGGTCGACGGCGGTGGTCAACGGCCCGTACTGCGGCAGCCCCTCGACGCGCGTGTGGGCGTAGACCAGGTCGCTGCCGACCCAGAGCACGGTGGCGAGCACGTACCAGGTCGCGATGGCCGCGACGAGGGGACGGACGTCAGGGCCGCCGGTGTGCGCGTGGATCGCCGGCAGGCTGAGCACGACGGCAGCGCCGAGCGCGACGAACCGGGCCAGCAGGACGGCCTCGGCCGGGGCGCCCGACGGCGCGAGGTTGGCGATCCCGTTGAGCAGGCTGACTGTGGCCAGCGCGACCGACCAGACCAGGATCCACAGCGCTCCCATGGCACCGTGTCCGGCGTCGGTCCGTCGCTCCCCGCGCAGCCAGGTGACCTGGACGGCGCAGGAGGCCAGCACGAGTCCGGCGACGACGCACTGGATCGCCGTGGACCATGCGGGCACGGATGGGGGCACAAGGTGTCATCGGTCCCGCGACGGCGAGCCTTGAGCAGCGCGACTTAGCCCGAAAGGGTGAGCCTCACCGTGGCGGGAGGTGCCCCAGGCGGTGGCGGGTCCTGCTCACCGCCTGCTCCCGCAGGACGACGAGGAGCTCGCGCCGCGCCGATCGGAGCACGGGTCCGTCGAGCAGCGTGACGCGACCTGCCCGGCCCGCTGCCGCAGCACGAAGGCCGGGGGTGGTCCCGACGGCACGCACCCGGCCGCTCACCTCGCCGGTGCTGACCCGGTGCGCGAAGGCCTCGTCGTTCTCGCGGCTCGCGTCGCTGAGCGTCACCGGGGTCCCGACGGTCGCCGCGGCGGAGCGGACGCGATCCACCTGCGCGGCGACCGCATCCGAGCCGGCCCGGATCCACAGGTGCGGGACCGGACGGTAACGGAAGAGGTTCTCCTCGGCTGCGAGCGCGGAGGGGTCGGACGGGATGGACATCTCGGTCGACCAGACCAGGGCGTCGTCGGCACGCGCCGCCTCGAGCCAGGTGGTCGTGGTGCTGCCGGCCGCGAGCGGCGACGGTGCGTCCGCCCACGTGCCCAGCTGGGCGACGTAGTTCGGGCCCCCGGCCTTGGCGCCGGGACCGACGGTCGAGGCCTTCCAGCCACCGAAGGGCTGGCGACGGACGATCGCGCCGGTGATGCTCCGGTTCACATACGCGTTCCCGATCTCGACCCGGTCGAGCCAGTGCGCGATCTCGGCCTCGTCGAGGGAGTGCAGCCCACCGGTGAGGCCGAAGGGCACGGCGTTCTGCATCGCGATGGCCTCGTCCAGGGTCCCGGCCCGCATCACCCCGAGCACGGGGCCGAAGACCTCGGTGAGGTGGAACGAGGAACCGGGTCGGACCCCGTGCTTGACGCCAGGCGTCCAGAGCCGGCCCTCCTCGTCGAGCCGACGGGGAGCCACCAGCCAGGCCTCACCGGGCTCGAGCGTCGTGAGGGCATGGAGGAGCTTGCCGGAGGCCGGCTCGGTCAGGGGGCCGACAACGGTCGCGAGGTCCGTCGCGGGCCCGACGCGCAGCGAGCGGACGGCGTCGGCCAGCTGCCGGCGCAGCCGCTCGGAGCGTCCGGCGGAGCCGACCAGGATGAGCAGCGAGGCGGCCGAGCACTTCTGGCCAGCATGCCCGAACGCCGAGCGCACGACGTCGGCGATCGCCAGGTCCAGGTCGGCGGCCGCGGTGACCAGGATCGCGTTCTTCCCCGAGGTCTCGGCGAGCACGTCGAGGTCCTCGCGCCAGGAGGAGAAGAGCTCGGCGGTCTCGATGGAGCCGGTGAGGAGCACGCGCGCGACGTCGGGGTGGCTGACCAGGCGCCGCCCGGTCTCGCCCTCGGTGGAGAGCACGACCTGGAGCACGTCAGCCGGGCAGCCTGCCTCGGCGAACGCGCGCTGGACGGCTCCCATCGCGACCTGGCCGCACCGCGGGACGGGATGGGCCGGCTTGACCAGCACCGGCGAGCCTGCGGCGAGGGCGGCCAGGACGGAACCGATCGGGATCGCCACCGGGAAGTTCCATGGCGGTGTGACGACCGTGATGCCGTGCGGCCGGAAGAGGGCGCCAGGGGTCGCACCGTCGGCGAGGCGCTCGGCCTGGTCGGCGTAGTAGCGCGCGAAGTCCACCGCCTCGCTGACCTCGGGGTCCGCCTCGGCCACCGTCTTGCCTGCCTCCTGGACCATCGTCGCCACGAGGTCCGCGCGGGCCTCCTCCAGGCGGACGGCCGCGAGGCGCAGGGCCGCTGCCCTGCGCTCGGGCGGGGTCTGCGCCCAGGCCTCGCGCACGGCGACGGCACGAGCGACCGCTGCATCCACCTCGTCGATCGAGGCGAGGACCGTCGCCGGCGGAACGGAGACCGCCCGGGTGAGCACGTCCGTCGCCCAGGCGCGGGAGGCGCCGACGGCGGGATCGGTGTCCGGGGTGTTGGCGAAGGGGGCGTCGTGGTCAGGGACCGGGTGCGGCGCGCGCCGTGCCGCGCTGCTGACCGTCGACGACTCGCGCACCGAGGCGAGGAAGGCGTCGTGCTGAGCGCCGAGGCCGGACTCCGGCACCTCGGGTGCCGAGGCGTGCACTGCGGGATCGTCCGGCTCGGCGAAGAGGGCGTGCAGGAAGTTCTGTGGGGCGGCGTTCTCCTCCAGGCGGCGCACGAGGTAGGCGATCGCCACGTCGAAGTCCGACCGCGCGACGACGGGGGTGTAGAGGATCACCGAACCGGTGCCGTCCGCTCGCCCGGCCCCGTCCACCGTGTCGCGCACCGCTCGCGCCTGCGCCGGAGCCATGCCCTGGAGCATCTCGATGTCCAGGGCCTCGCGCACCCCACGCTCGGCCGCGAGCAGGTGGGCGAGAGCGACGTGGTAGAGGTTGTGGCTCGCCACACCGACCCGCATCGCCGACGTGCGGCTCGGGTCCAGGGCCCGCTCGACGAGACGGACGTAGTTCGCGTCCACCTCGGCCTTCGTCGGGTACGGCGCCTGCGACCAGCCGTGCAGCTCGGCCTCGACCTGCTCCATGGCGAGGTTGGCTCCCTTGACCAGGCGGACCTTGACGCGAGCGCCGCCGGTGTCGACGCGTCGCCGGGCGATCGAGGCCAGCTCCTCGTGAGCGGCGAGGGTGTCCGGCAGGTACGCCTGGAGCACGATGCCGATCGGCAGGTCGGCGAGGTCCGGCTCGGCGCACAGCCGCTCGAAGACCTCGACCGTCAGCGCGAGGTCGCGGTACTCCTCCATGTCGAGGTTGAGGAAGGTCCCGTTCGCCTTGGCGGTGCGGTAGAGCGGCAGCAGGGTGGCGACGACCCGGTCGCGGCTGCCGACGGTGTCCCAGGTGGACAGCTGGCTGGCCACCGAGGAGACCTTGATCGAGACGTAGTCGACGTCGGGTCGCTCGACGAGCGCCGTGACGCGGCGCAGCCGGGCTGCGGCCTCCGCCTCGCCGAGGACGGCCTCGCCCAGCAGGTTGAGGTTGAGCCGGAAGCCCTCGGCGCGTGCCTTCTCGATGTGCGGGCCGAGCCCGGCGCCGGCATCGGCCACGAGGTGCCCGACGAGCTGGCGCAGCCGGAACCGTGCCGCAGGCACGACGAGCAGCGGCAGGACGGGAGCCAGCCGGGTCCCCAGGTCGAGCAGGGTGCGGTCCACCGGCCCGAGGAAGGTCGCCGACGACGACCACCGGCGCAGCCCGGCCAGCTCGTGCGCTGCGACGTGCACGTCCTCCGGTCGCGCGACCCGGTCGACGAAGCGCAGCGCCAGCTCGAGCCCGTCCTGGTCGGAGACGAGGGCGGCGAGCCGGCCGGTGGTCCGGCGCTCCTTCGGTGTCTGGCCGGCGGTGGTCGCGGCGATCCACTGCTCGGCGAGGGCGACGGAGGACCGGACCAGGGAGGGCGTGATGCTCATCGGCGCATGGTGCCCGTCCTGCCGTCAGCGGTCTTGTACGTATTCGGCGCACCGGCGTCCGGAGCGCCGACGCCGCGGGCCAGGGGTGCGGGTTGGTAGCGTCCGGGCATGCCAGGACGAGCGCTCCCCGCCACCTCGTGGCCCGAGCGCGACCTCCTGCTCGGAGCCCTCTCGCCGGAGCTCGTCGGGCTGATGGACGAGCTCACCGGAACCATGTTCTGCGCCAAGGACCCGAGCGGCCGGTACGTGGCCGTCAACCAGGCCTTCGTCGACCGCACCAGCGAGCGCTCCCGGCGAGCCGTCGTCGGCAGGCGGGCAGAGGACCTCTTCGTCGCCCATCTCGCCGAGCACTACAACGCGCAGGACGAGCGCGTGCTCCGCACCGGCCAGGCCGTCCGCCGCGAGCTCGAGCTGATCCTGCGGCCGGGGGGCGTCGCGGGCTGGTACCTGACGTCCAAGGTGCCCGTGAGCGCCGACGGCGAGGTCGTCGGCCTGGTCAGCGTCTCGGAGGACCTGCGCCGCCAGCACGCGGAGGACGCAGTGGTGGCCTCCGTCGAGCGGGTCGTCGCCTTCCTTGCCGCGCGGGTGCCGGGACCGGTGAGCGTCGAGGAGATGGCGGTTGCCGCTGGATGCGCCGTCACGACCCTGGAGCGGCGGATGAGGGCGGTGTTCTCGTTGTCCCCGCAGCAGTACGTCCTGCGGACCCGGATCGACTGCGCTGCCGCGCTGCTGTCGACCACCGACCGTCCCTTGGCCGAGGTGGCGACCGCCTCGGGCTTCTACGACCAGGCCGTGCTGACCCGCTCCTTCGGGCGGCTGACCGGTGAGACGCCGGCCCAGTTCCGACGGCGGACGCGCGCCGTGGCGCCGGTCCGGGTGCAGTAGGCTCCGCGCTGTCAGACATCCTTTAAGACCCGTCCGGTGAGGCGGGGAAGGAGGTCGCCAGATGTCCTCTGGCCCCAGCACGCCCGCCATCGGCTCGACCGACGGCACCACCCCTCCGCCCGGCACCGAGGTGCTCGGCAGCGCGGAGATCGCCCGGGCGTTGACCCGGATCGCGCACGAGATCCTCGAGCGGCACGGCGGAGCCGACGATCTCGTCCTGCTCGGGATCCCCACGCGCGGGCTCCCGCTCGCCCATCGTCTCGCGGCGAAGATCGCCGAGGTCGAGGGCGTCGCTGAACGTGACCACGTCGGGGTCATCGACGTGACGATGTACCGCGACGACCTGCACCGCCAGCCGATCCGGAGCGTCGGCTCGACGGAGCTCCCGCCCGGCGGGATCGACGACAAGGTCGTCGTGCTCGTCGACGACGTCCTGTACTCCGGGCGCACCATCCGTGCGGCGCTCGACGCGATCAACGACCTCGGCCGACCGCGCGCCGTCCAGCTCGCCGTCCTGGTCGACCGTGGGCACCGGGAGCTGCCGATCCGCGCGGACTACGTCGGCAAGAACCTGCCGACCTCGCGCGAGGAGAAGGTCGCGGTCCGCCTGGTGGAGACCGACGGCACCGACAGCGTCCGGATCGAGGGGCACCGATGAAGCACCTGCTCTCCGCAGCCGATCTCGACCGCGACACGGCGGTCCACATCCTCGACACGGCGGTCGCGATGGCCGCCACCCAGGGCCGGGAGATCAAGAAGCTCCCGACCCTGCGCGGGCGCACCGTCGTCAACCTCTTCTTCGAGGACTCCACGCGGACCCGGATCTCCTTCGAGACCGCCGCCAAGCGGCTCTCGGCCGACGTCATCAACTTCAGCGCGAAGGGCTCGAGCGTCTCCAAGGGCGAGTCGCTGAAGGACACCGCGCTGACCCTGCAGGCGATGGGCGCGGACGCGGTCGTCATCCGGCACCAGTCCTCCGGAGCGCCGCACCGGCTCGCCCACGCCGGCTGGCTCGGTGCCTCGGTGCTCAACGCCGGCGACGGCACGCACCAGCACCCCACCCAGGCCCTGCTGGACGCCTACACGCTGCGCCGCCACCTCGCCTCCTCCGCCGCCGACCCGGACGGCACGGGCAACGACCTGACGGGGCTGCACGTGGTCATCGTCGGCGACGTGCTGCACTCGCGGGTGGCACGCTCCAACGTCCAGCTGCTGCACACCCTCGGTGCCCGGGTGACGCTCGTCGCCCCGCCGACGCTGGTCCCGATCGGCGCCGAGCAGTGGCCCTGCGCGATCTCCTACCACCTGGACGAGGTCCTGGCCCAGCAGCCGGACGCGGTGATGATGCTGCGCGTCCAGCGCGAACGGATGGGCGGCGGCGAGGCAGGCGGGGCGACGGGGTTCTTCCCGAGCCCGCTGGAGTACACCCGCACCTACGGGCTCGACGCGCGTCGGCTGCGCCTGCTGCCGGCCCACGCGATCGTCATGCACCCGGGCCCGATGAACCGAGGGCTGGAGATCTCCGCCGACGCGGCCGACTCGCCGCAGTCCGTGATCGTCGAGCAGGTCGCGAACGGCGTCGCCGTCCGCATGGCCGTGCTGTACCTGCTGCTGGCGGGGGAGAGAGAGGCACTCGCATGAGCTACCTGATCACGGGGGTCGCGCCGCTGGGCGGCGACCCGACGGACCTCCTCCTGCTCGACGGCCGGATCGCGGCGATCGGCCCCGACGCCGCCGGCGCAGCCCCGGCCGGGACGACGGTGATCGACGCGACCGGCCTGGTGGCGCTGCCCGGTCTCGTCGACCTGCACACGCACCTGCGCGAGCCGGGCCGCGAGGACGCCGAGACCGTCGAGTCCGGCACCCGTGCCGCAGCGCTCGGCGGGTACACCTCGGTGCACGCGATGGCGAACACCTCGCCGACGGCGGACACCGCAGGCGTCGTCGAGCAGGTCTGGCGCCTGGGCCGTGACGCGGGCTGGGTCGACGTGCACCCCGTCGGAGCGGTCAGCGTCGGACTTGCCGGCGAGCAGCTCGCCGAGCTCGGCGCGATGGCCTCCTCCGCGGCGCAGGTCCGGGTCTTCTCCGACGACGGCATGTGCGTGCACGACCCGGTCCTCATGCGCCGTGCCCTGGAGTACGTCAAGGCCTTCGACGGAGTCATCGCCCAGCACGCGCAGGACCCGCGGCTGACCCGCGGCGCACAGATGCACGAGGGCGTCGTCTCCGCCGAGGTCGGGCTGGCCGGCTGGCCGGCCGTCGCCGAGGAGTCGATCATCGCCCGCGACGTGCTGCTCGCCCAGCATGTCGGCTCGCGGCTGCACGTGCTTCACGTGTCGACGGCCGGATCGGTCGAGATCGTCCGCTGGGCCAAGGCCCGGGGCATCGACGTGACAGCCGAGGCCACCCCGCACCACCTGCTGCTGACCGACGAGCTGGCGCGCTCCTACGACCCGCTCTACAAGGTCAACCCCCCGCTGCGCACCGCAGCTGACGTCGAGGCGCTGCGCGCCGGACTGGCCGACGGCACGATCGACACCGTCGGCACCGACCACGCACCGCACACGCGGGAGGACAAGGACTGCGAGTGGGCCGCGGCGGCCTTCGGGATGACCGGGCTGGAGACGGCGCTCGGGATCCTGTCGACGACGATGGTCGCCACCGGCCGGATGACCTGGGCCGACATCGCCCGCGTGATGTCCTCGGCGCCGGCGGCGATCGGCCGGATCGACTCGGGCCCGGCGGCCCAGGGTCGCCCGCTGGCGGTGGGGGAGCCCGCCAACCTGACGCTCGTCGACCCGGCGGCCGGCTGGACGGTCGAGCCGGCCGCGCAGGCGAGCCGCAGCCGTAACACGCCCTATGGCGGCCTCGACCTCATCGGGCGGGTCGTCGCGACCTTCCTGCGGGGGCGCGCGACGGTCCTGGACGGCCAGGCCGTCGAGCGCGCGGACGAGGTGGCCCGATGAGCAGTGCAGGGCAGGCGCTGCTCGTCCTGGAGGACGGGACCGTCTACCGCGGCCGGCCCTACGGGGCCCGCGGGGCGACCGTCGGGGAGATCGTCTTCAACACCGGGATGACCGGCTACCAGGAGACCCTCACGGACCCGAGCTACCACCGGCAGATCGTGGTGATGACGGCCCCGCACATCGGCAACACGGGGATGAACGACGAGGACCAGGAGTCGAGCAGGATCTGGGTCGCGGGCTACGTCCTGCGCGACCCGGCTGTGCGGCCGTCCAGCTGGCGCTCGCGGCGGGGCCTCGAGGACGACCTCGTCGCCGCAGGCGTCGTCGGCCTCTGCGAGGTCGACACGCGGGCGGTCACCCGCCACCTGCGCGACCGCGGGGTGATGCGCGCAGGGATCTTCTCCGGTGCCGCTCTCGTCGACGCCGACGGCCGCCCGCGCACGACGGAGAACCTGCGCTCCGAGGTCGCCGCCGCGCCGGCGATGACCGGCGCCGACCTGGCCGGCGAGGTGAGCACGACCGAGGGCTACGTGGTCGAGCCGGTCGTCGGCAGCGTCGCGGTCGGCAGCGAACCGCTCACCGTGGTGGCCGTCGACCTCGGCATCAAGTCGATGACCCCGCAGCGGTTCGCCGAGCGCGGGGTGCGGACGCATGTGGTGCCGTCCTCGATCACCGGGGCCGAGCTGCTCGCGCTCCGACCGGACGGCGTGTTCTTCTCCAACGGCCCGGGCGACCCGGCCGCCGCCGTGCACGAGGTCGACCTCCTGCGGGAGGTGCTCGACCGGCGGTTGCCGTTCTTCGGCATCTGCTACGGCAACCAGATCCTCGGCAGGGCGCTGGGCTTCGGCACCTACAAGCTCCCCTTCGGGCATCGTGGCGTGAACCAGCCCGTGCTGGACCGGCGCACGAACAAGGTCGAGATCACGGCCCACAACCACGGTTTCGCGGTGGACGCGCCGCTCGACGGCCCGACGACGGCTCCGCACGACGGGGGCCGCTTCGGCCAGGTCGTGGTCTCGCACGTCGGCCTGAACGACCAGGTCGTCGAGGGGCTCGAGTGCCTGGACCTGCCGGCGTTCTCGGTCCAGTACCACCCGGAGGCCGCAGCGGGCCCGCATGACGCCGCCTACCTGTTCGACCGGTTCGTCGACCTGATGACCTCGACCCGGACGGAGGCCACGGATGCCGCGGCGCGCTGATCTGCACAGCATCCTGGTGATCGGCTCCGGGCCGATCGTCATCGGCCAGGCTGCCGAGTTCGACTACTCGGGGACCCAGGCCTGCCGCGTGCTGCGCGCGGAGGGGCTGCGGGTGATCCTGGTCAACTCCAACCCGGCGACGATCATGACCGACCCGGAGTTCGCCGACGCGACCTACATCGAGCCCATCACCACCGAGGTGATCGAGGCGATCATCGCCAAGGAGCGGCCGGACGCGATCCTGCCCACCCTGGGCGGGCAGACGGCGCTGAACGCGGCGATCGCCCTCGACGAGGCGGGGATCCTGGACAGGTACGGCGTGGAGATGATCGGGGTGAACACCGCGTCCATCCACCTCGCCGAGGACCGTCAGGCCTTCAAGCACGTCGTCGAGCGCTGCGGGGCAGAGAGCGCGCGCAGCGTGATCGGCCACACGATGGACGAGGTCCTCGCTGCCGCTGACGAGCTCGGCTACCCCGTCGTGGTGCGTCCGTCCTTCACGATGGGCGGGCTCGGCTCCGGCATCGCCCACACCGAGGCCGACCTGCGCCGGATCGCCGGCGCCGGTCTGCACTACTCGCCCACCACCGAGGTGCTCCTGGAGGAGTCGATCCTCGGGTGGAAGGAGTTCGAGCTCGAGCTCATGCGCGACCACGCGGACAACGTGGTCGTCGTCTGCTCGATCGAGAACGTCGACGCCGTCGGCGTGCACACCGGTGACTCGGTGACCGTCGCCCCGGCGATGACCCTCACCGACCGCGAGTACCAGCGGATGCGTGACATCGGCATCGCGATCATCCGTGAGGTGGGCGTCGACACGGGCGGCTGCAACGTGCAGTTCGCGGTCGAGCCCTCGACCGGGCGGATCGTGGTCATCGAGATGAACCCGCGCGTCTCGCGCTCCTCGGCGCTGGCCTCCAAGGCCACCGGCTTCCCGATCGCCAAGATCGCCGCGCGACTGGCGATCGGCTACACGCTCGACGAGATCCCGAACGACATCACCGGCTCGACGCCGGCCTCCTTCGAGCCGTCGCTCGACTACGTCGTGGTCAAGGTGCCGCGCTTCGCCTTCGAGAAGTTCCCCGGCGCTGACCCGCTGCTGACCACGACCATGAAGTCCGTCGGCGAGGCCATGTCGATGGGCCGCAACTTCACCGAGGCGCTCGGCAAGGCCCTGCGCTCGATCGACAAGCCCGGCGCGACGTTCCGCTGGGTCGACCCGGTCCCGAGCGGGCAGGACCTCGCAGCGCTCCTCGCCCAGGTGCGCATCCCGACCGAGGAGCGCCTGGTCCAGGTGCAGCAGCTGTTGCGCTCGGTGGGCGTCGAGGGTGGCGTCAGCGTCGAGGACGTGGCCGTGGCCACCGGGATCGACCCGTGGTTCCTCGACCAGATCGTGCTCGTCAACGAGATCGCGGCGGAGGTCGCCGATGCCCGCGAGCTGGACCGCGACCTGCTGCGGGACGCGAAGCGGCACGGTCTGTCCGACCTGCAGATCGCCGGGCTCCGTGGCATCGGCGAGGAGACCGTGCGCCAGGTGCGCCGTGCCCTCGGGCTGCGGCCCGTCTTCAAGACGGTCGACACCTGTGCTGCCGAGTTCGAGGCGCGCACTCCGTACCACTACTCGACCTACGACGAGGAGACGGAGGTCTCCCCGCGCACGCGGCCGGCCGTCCTCATCCTCGGCTCCGGGCCGAACCGGATCGGGCAGGGCATCGAGTTCGACTACTCCTGCGTGCACGCGGCCCTCGCCCTGAAGGACCGCTTCGAGACCGTGATGATCAACTGCAACCCCGAGACGGTCTCCACCGACTACGACACGGCCGACCGGCTCTACTTCGAGCCGTTGACCTTCGAGGACGTGATGGAGGTCTACGACGCGGAGTGCGCCGTCGGCCCGGTCGAGGGAGTGATCGTCCAGCTCGGCGGCCAGACCCCGCTCGCGCTCGCCGACCGCCTCGAGGCCGCCGGTGTGCCGATCCTCGGCACGCCGCCCGCCGCCATCGACGCGGCCGAGGACCGTGGCGTGTTCGGCCGCGTGCTCCAGGAGGCGGGGCTGCCTGCTCCTGCCTTCGGGACCGCGCGCACCCTCGCCGAGGCGACGGCGATCGCCCATCGGATCGGCTACCCCGTGCTGGTGCGCCCCTCCTACGTGCTCGGCGGCCGCGGGATGGAGATCGTCTACTCCGACCCGCACCTGGCGGGCTACGTCGAGCGGGCCCTGGAGGGCGCGCGAGCGGCGGGGGAGGGGCGCGAGATCCCGCCCCTGCTGATCGACCGGTTCCTCGACGACGCGATCGAGCTCGACGTCGACGCGTTGTACGACGGGACCGAGCTCTACCTCGGCGGCGTGATGGAGCACATCGAGGAGGCCGGGATCCACTCCGGCGACTCGGCCTGCGTGCTGCCGCCCGTGACGGTCTCGGTCTCCGAGCTCGACCGGATCCGGGAGTCGACGCTCAAGCTGGCCCGTGGGGTCGGGGTCCGGGGCCTGATCAACGTCCAGTACGCCCTTGTCTCCGACGTGCTGTACGTCCTGGAGGCGAACCCGCGCGCCAGCCGGACGGTGCCCTTCGTCGCGAAGGCGACCGGGGTCCCGCTGGCGCGGGCCGCCGCGCTGGTGATGACCGGCTCGACGATCGCCGAGCTGCGTGCCACGGGGGTCCTGCCGGAGCACGGTGACGGCGGCCGGATGAGCATGGACGCGCCGATCGCCGTGAAGGAGGCCGTTCTCCCGTTCCGCCGGTTCCGCACCGTCGACGGCGCGATGGTCGACAGCGTCCTGGGCCCGGAGATGAAGTCGACCGGTGAGGTGATGGGCTTCGACGTGGACTTCCCGACGGCCTTCGCGAAGTCCCAGGCCGCAGCCTTCGGTGGCCTGCCGACCTCCGGCCGGGTCTTCATCTCGGTCGCCGACCGTGACAAGCGCTCGATCACCTTCCCGATCAAGCGGCTCTCCGAGATGGGCTTCGAGATCCTTGCCACCGAGGGGACGGCCGCCGTGCTGCGCCGCAACGGGATCGCCTCGACCGTCGTGCGCAAGCACTCCGCCGGCCGGGGACCGAACGGTGAGCCGACGATCGTTGACCTCATCACCTCTGGCGAGGTCGACATGGTGGTCAACACCCCCTCGGGCCAGGGCGCGCGGGCCGACGGGTACGAGATCCGCACGGCCACCGTCTCCGCCGACCGGGCGATCGTCACCACGGTCCAGCAGCTCGCCGCTGCCGTCCAGGCGATCGAGTCGCTGCGCAGCGGCCCGTTCACCGTCCGAAGCCTGCAGGACCACCGCCTCGAGCTGCGGGACGCGCGCCTGGTCCCGGTCGAGGAGCTCGCCCGATGACGGGCTTCGGCGACCGCCTGGCCGCGGCCATGGACACGTACGGCCCGCTGTGCGTCGGCATCGACCCGCATCCCGGCCTGCTGGCCGCCTGGGGCCTGGCGGACGACGTCGACGGGCTGCGGACCTTCGCGCTCCGCGTCGTCGACGCCCTGGCGGGGCGCGTGGCGGCCCTCAAGCCGCAGTCGGCCTTCTTCGAGCGCCACGGCTCGGCGGGGGTGGCGGTCATCGAGGAGGTCATCGCCGCGACCCGCGGCTCCGGCACCGAGCTCGTGATCGACGCCAAGCGCGGCGACATCGGCTCGACGATGGCCGGGTACGCCGACGCCTACCTTCGTGACGGCTCGCCGCTCGCCGGGGATGCCGTGACCCTCAGCCCGTACCTCGGCGCCGCATCACTCGGCCCGGCGGTCGAGGCAGCCACCGCGACCGGTCGCGGCGTCTTCGTGCTGTGCCTGACGAGCAACCCCGAGGGCGCCTCGGTCCAGCACGCCTCCGGGCCGCAGGGCGTGGCGGTGGCGGCGGCCGTCGCCCGCTGGGCGGCCGAGCAGAACGCGAGCTCCGGTCGGGTGCTCGGGCCGGTGGGCCTCGTCGTCGGGGCGACGGTGGGTCAGGCACCGTCGCTCCTCGGGATCGACCTGGCGGCCGTCAGGGGGCCGCTGCTGGCCCCTGGCGTCGGCGCCCAGGGTGCCGGTGCCGCCGAGCTGCGCGCGGTCTTCGGTGCGGCCCGTCGATCGGTGCTCGCCTCGACCTCCCGCGCCGTCCTCGGCGCCGGCCCCGAGGTCGCCGGGCTGCGCCGCGCGGCCGATGCCGCCGTCGCGGAAGCCGTCGCAGCGCTCCGCTGACCCGCCGGTCGACGCCTCGGAGACGATGACATCGGGCTCGCCGGGCCGCGCGCGTTGCCGAGGCGGCCTCCGGCTCGCTAGGTTCGTCTCCGATAACCCCTTGTGACCTGCGAAGAGGTGACCCGCGTGGCCCTACCCCCGCTGACCCCAGAACAGCGCGCTGCAGCATTGGAGAAAGCCGCTGCCGCGCGCCAGGCGCGAGCAGAGGTGAAGGCGCGGCTGAAGTACTCCCAGGGCTCGATCGCCGAGGTCATCGAGCAGGGGCGGACCGATGACGTGATCGGCAAGCTCAAGGTCTCCGCGCTGCTCGAGTCGCTGCCTGGCGTCGGCAAGATCAAGGCGCGGGCGATCATGGCGGAGATCGGCATCTCCGAGACCCGTCGGCTGCGTGGGCTCGGCCCGCACCAGGCGTCGGCGCTCATCCAGCGGTTCGGCTGATCGGGCCCGTGGCGGAGCACTCCTCCTCGACGGGCGACACCCGGCCCCCGGCGCCGTCGGGCGCCGCGCGGCTGACCGTCCTCGCCGGCCCGACGGCCGTGGGCAAGGGCACGGTCTCGGCGGACATCCGGCGTCGGTACCCGGAGGTCTGGCTCTCGGTCTCGGCGACGACCCGACCGCCACGACCGGGGGAGGTCGACGGCGTCCACTACCACTTCGTCGACGCAGCGGCGTTCGACTCCCTCGTCGCCGGCGGCGAGCTGCTGGAGTGGGCGTGGGTGCACGGACGCAACCGCTACGGGACGCTGCGCGGGCCCGTGCTCGACCAGCTGGCCGCCGGTCGGCCCGCCCTGCTGGAGATCGACCTCGACGGGGCTCGGCAGGTGCGCCGGGCGATGCCCGAGGCCCGCTTCGTCTTCCTCGCGCCGCCCAGCTGGGAGGAGCTCGAGCGCCGCCTCGTCGGCCGCGGGACCGAGGACGCCGAGGAGCGCGCGCGCCGGCTGGCCACGGCCCGGGTCGAGCTCGCTGCCGAGCCGGAGTTCGACCACGTCGTCATCAACGACGACGTGGCGCGCGCCACGGACGAGCTCGTCACGCTGATGGGACTCCCGACGCGGTAGGATCGTTCTCCTAGCCGGGATCATGTGCGGTCGCTCTCGCAAGGACCGCCGATCCGCAGGACCTCCCACGACCTCACGGAGCACACACATGGCCGGAACCGTCGCAGCCCCCGAGGGCATCACCGACCCGCCGATCGACGAGCTGCTCGCGGCCGCCGACTCCAAGTACGCCCTGGTGATCTACTCCGCCAAGCGTGCGCGGCAGATCAACGCCTACTACTCCCAGCTCAACGAGGGCCTCCTGGAGAACGTCGGGCCCCTCGTCGAGGCACGTCACCAGGAGAAGGCGCTCTCGATCGCGATGCGCGAGATCAACGCCGGCCTGCTCACGGTGACCCCCACCGAGGGCTGACTTGCGCATCCTGCTCGGCATCGGCGCCGGGATCGCCGCGTACAAGACGGCCTTCCTGCTGCGCCTGCTCACCGAGGCGGGCCATGACGTCCGGGTCCTGCCGACGCCGTCCTCCCTGGAGTTCGTCGGGAAGGCGACCTGGGAGGCGTTGTCCGGCCACCCGGTCACGACGGGCATGTTCGAGAACGTGCCGGCGGTGGAGCATGTCGCGCTCGGGCGGTGGGCAGAGCTCGTCGTCGTCGCGCCGGCGACGGCCGACCTCCTCGCGCGACTGGCTGTCGGTCGCTGCGACGACCTGCTCACCGCAGCGCTGCTGACCGTGCGGTGCCCGGTGCTGCTCGCACCGGCGATGCACACCGAGATGTGGCAGCACCCGGCGACGACGTCGAACGTCGCGACCCTGAGGTCCCGCGGGGTGCACGTGCTCGACCCTGATGCGGGGCGGCTCACCGGTGCGGACTCCGGCCCGGGCCGACTCCCCGAACCCGCGGCGATCGCCGCGGCGGCGCGGGCCCTGGTGGTCCCTCAGGACCACGCCGGGCGGCGAGTGGTGGTCTCCGCCGGCGGGACCCATGAGCCGCTCGACCCCGTGCGCTTCCTCGGGAACCGCTCGACCGGTCGCCAGGGGTACGCGATCGCCGCGGCCTGCGCCGCGCGCGGGGCCGACGTCGAGCTGGTCAGTGCGAACGTCGCCCTTCCTGGCCCGGTCGGTGTCCGCCTGACGAGGGTCGGGACCGCGACCGAGCTCCGCGCTGCGATGCACGCGGCGGCGGCCGTCGCCGACCTCGTCGTGATGGCGGCGGCCGTCGCCGACTTCCGGCCCGCCCGCCGATTGGCGGAGAAGATCAAGAAGGACGGGCTCCGGCCCGTTGCGATCGAGCTCGAGCTCAACCCCGACGTGCTCGCGGAGCTGACCTCCGCACGCAGGCCGGGCCAGGTGGTGGTCGGCTTCGCCGCCGAGACGGGTGACCCGGCGACGGTGCTCCGGCTGGGGCGGGAGAAGGCGATCCGCAAGGGCGCCGACCTGCTCGTCGTCAACGCGGTCGGCGAGCTGACCGGGTTCGGGGACGTGCTCACGGCCGTGACGGTGCTCGATCGCGAGGGTGGCGTCGTGCTGGAGGCCGAGGGCAGCAAGGAGGCGGTCGCGGTCGCCGTCGTCGGGTCCGCCGTCGCGATGCTCGTCCACCCTGCCGCCACGGCAAGGTCGGGCCACCCCCCGGTGCCCTCGCGCGACTAGGCTCGCTGGATGACTGACGCCCTTCGCCTGTTCACGTCCGAGTCCGTCACCGAGGGTCACCCCGACAAGGTCTGCGACCAGATCTCCGACGGGATCCTCGACGCGATGCTCGCCCAGGACCCTCATGCGAGGGTCGCTGTCGAGACGATGGTGACCACCGGCCTCGTGCACGTGGCCGGCGAGGTCTCCACCGAGGCCTATGTCGAGATCCCGCAGGTCGTGCGCGAGGTG
This sequence comes from Actinomycetales bacterium, assembly GCA_038223605.1. Taxonomy (GTDB): domain Bacteria; phylum Actinomycetota; class Actinomycetes; order Actinomycetales; family Cellulomonadaceae; genus Actinotalea. Next base: position 28,707 of record JBBRGX010000003.1, read on the forward strand.
CTCACCCGGATCGGCTACACCTCCTCCACGATCGGCTTCGACGCCCTCTCCTGCGGCGTCTCCGTCTCGATCGGCCAGCAGTCCCCGGACATCGCTGCCGGTGTCGACAAGGCCTGGGAGGTCCGTCAGGACGACCGCGACGGCTACGACCCGATCGAGGCCCAGGGTGCCGGTGACCAGGGCCTCATGTTCGGCTACGCCTGTGACGACACGCCCTCGCTGATGCCGTTGCCGATCTGGGTGGCGCACCGGCTCGCCGAGCGGCTCGCCGCGGTCCGCAAGGAGGGCACGCTGGACTACCTGCGGCCCGACGGCAAGACCCAGGTCACCATCCAGTACGACGGTGATCGCCCGGTCCGGGTGGACACCGTCGTGGTCTCCACCCAGCACGACCCGGGGGTCCTCCTCGCCGAGACGCTCGCGCCGGACATCGCCGAGCACGTCGTCGCCCCGGTCTTCGAGGAGCTCGGGCTCGATGCGCGGGGGCACCGGCTCCTGGTGAACCCGACGGGGACGTTCGTCATCGGCGGCCCGCAGGGCGACGCCGGGCTGACCGGCCGCAAGATCATCGTCGACACCTACGGCGGGATGGCCCGTCACGGCGGCGGCGCGTTCTCGGGCAAGGACCCCTCGAAGGTCGACCGCTCCGGCGCGTACGCGATGCGGTGGGTCGCGAAGAACGTGGTCGCGGCGGGACTCGCGACGCGCTGCGAGGTGCAGGTCGCCTACGCCATCGGGGCCTCGCACCCGGTCGGGCTGTACGTCGAGACCTTCGGCACCGAGACGGTCCCGGTCGCCGGGCTCACGCGGGCGATCCGCGAGGTCTTCGACCTTCGCCCGGGCGCGATCGTTCGCGACCTCAAGCTGCTCCGGCCGATCTACAGCCGCACGGCGGCCTACGGCCACTTCGGGCGCGAGCTGGCCGACTTCACCTGGGAGCGGACCGACCGCGTCCTCGACCTGCACTCCGCGCTGTCCTGAACCGGCTCGGCGCGCGTCGTCAGCAGGGCGTGCGATGAGCCACGCCGACCGATCCGCCGGGGCGGTGGACGCGTGCCCGCCGACGGTCGGGCATGGTGGGATGGCTCCGTGGATCCCGAGCAGCTGACCCTCCCCGGGGTGCCCGGACCACGGGCGCGCCGTGCCAAGGCGCTCGACCCGGTGGCGGACGAGCTCCCGGTCGCGCGGGTCCTGGTCGACCGACCGCAGCCTCATCTCGACCGTGCCTTCGAGTACGCCGTCCCGGTGTCCTGCGACGCGCTGGCCCGCCCCGGCGTGCGCGTCAAGGTGCGCTTCGGTGGCCAGGATGTCGACGGCTACCTCGTGGAGCGGCTCGGGACGGCCGAGCACGAGGGGCCGCTCACGCCGCTGCGCAAGGTCGTCTCCGGTGAGGTGGTGCTCACCGCTGAGGTCAGCGCCCTGGCGCGGGCCGTCGCCGACCGCTACGTCGGGACGATCGGTGACGTGCTGCGGCTCGCCGTCCCGCCGCGCCACGCCCGCGTGGAGCAGGAGGAGTGGCAGGTGCCGGCCGCACCCAGCCCGGTCGACGCCGTGACCGTCGGCGAGCCTGCGACCGAGCCGGGCGGCTGGTCCGGCTACCCGGGCGGCGCAGCCTTCTGCCGTCGGCTCGCGGCGGGGGAGGCACCGCGGGTCGTCTGGCAGGCGCTCCCCGGCGACGACGGCACGGCATGGGCCGAGCTGGTCGCCGTGGCGGTGCGTGCCTGCCGCGCGGGCGGGCGCGGGAGCGTCCTCGTCGTGCCGTCAGCCTCCGAGGTCGAGATCCTCACCGCTGGGCTGCTCGCCGCAGGCATCCCCGAGTGGCGGCCCGGTACCGACGGAGGGTTCGTCCGGCTGGTCGCCGAGGACGGTCCCGCGGCCCGCTATCGCGCGTTCCTTGCCGTCGCCCGGGGAGCGGCCGACGTCGTCGTCGGGACGCGTGCCGCCGCCTTCGCGCCCGTGCGGTCTCCGGGCCTGCTGCTGTGCTGGGACGACGGCGACCCCCTGCACTCCGAGCCCCGGGCGCCGTACCCCCACGCGCGCGAGGTCCTGGCCATGCGCTCGACGCAGAGCGGAGCCGCGCTGGTGGTCGGAGGGTTCGCCCGGTCGGTCGCCGCCCAGCGCTGGGTCGCGAGCGGCTGGGCCGTCCCCCTGGTCGCCCCCCGCGAGGTCGTCAGGGCGTCCGCTCCGCGGATCGTCGTCCTGGACTCGGTCGAGCTCGCCAAGGAGGGTGCCGCTGCCGCCGCTCGCCTGCCGGCGCCCGCCTGGCGCGCCGTGCGCGCCGGCCTCGAGCGGGGTCCCGTCCTCGTCCAGGTCCCGCGGGCCGGATACCTCCCTGCTGTCGCCTGCCGTCGCTGCCGGACCCTCGCGCGGTGCCGGTGGTGCTCCGGGCCGCTTCAGGTCCCTGGACCCGACACCCCCGCGCGCTGCCAGTGGTGCGCCCGGCTCGCCACCGCGTGGGCCTGTCCGGAGTGTGGTGACACCGGCCTCCGCTCGGTGCGTGTCGGCTCGGAACGGACCGCTGAGGAGCTCGGCCGCGCCTTCCCCGGAGTCCCGGTCCTGCGGTCCAGCGCCGCCGCCGGGGTCCTGCGGCTCGTCGACCAGCGCCCGGCCCTGGTGGTGGCGACGACGGGCGCCGAGCCGCGCGCCGTGGGTGGCTACACGGCTGCTGTCCTCCTCGACGCCCAGGTCACCAGCGGCCGGCCGGGCCTCGGCTCGGCCGAGCAGGCCCTGCGGACGTGGCTGGCCGCTGCGGTGCTCGTGCAGCCGGCCGCCCGGGGTGGCGTCGTCCTGCTCGTCGGGGACGCAGCGCCCGCGCCGGTCGGCGCGCTCGTCCGGTGGGACCCCGCCGGGCTCGCCGAACGGGAGCTCGCCGAGCGGACGGAGCTCGGCCTTCCGCCCGCGCTGCACTTCGTCGCCATCGACGGGCCGCGCCACAGCGTCGAGGACCTGGTCGGGATGCTGCGGGCCGGTGCGGCCGTGCTCGGACCGACGCCACGGGACGAGGTCCCGTCCGGGGTGCTCGACCCGGAGACGGAGCGCGCGGTGCGCGTTCTCCTGCGGTCCACCTGGGCGGCAGCGCCCACCGTGCTCGCCGAGCTGAGGGCCGTCGTGGCGACGCGCAGCGCACGCAGGGAGCAGCCCGTCCGGCTCCAGGTCGAGCCCACCGACCTGGCCTGAGGCCGGGCGGGACCGCCCCGCCGCCTAGGATCATCAGGTGCGTCTCCTCTTCGCCGGTACCCCGACCGTCGCTCTTCCGGCTCTGGAGGCGCTCCTCGGCTCCGCCCACGAGATCGTCGCCGTGCTCACCCGGCCCGACGCCCCCGCCGGGCGTGGTCGGCGCACGGCAGCCAGCCCGGTCCGCGAGCGCGCGGCGGCCGCCGGCATCCCGGTGCTGACCCCTGCCACGCTGCGCGACCCCGGGATCCAGCGGGAGATCGCTGCCCTCGGTGTCGACTGCGCACCCGTTGTCGCCTACGGCGGACTCGTCCCGTCGGCCCTGCTGGGCGTCCCGGTGCACGGCTGGGTGAACCTGCACTTCTCACTCCTGCCTGCCTGGCGCGGGGCGGCGCCCGTGCAGCACGCGCTCCTGCACGGCGACGAGGTCACCGGCGCGACGACGTTCCGACTGGAGTCGGGCCTGGACACCGGCCCCGTCTTCGGCACGCTCACCGAGACGATCCGGGCGCGTGACACCTCCGGCGCGCTGCTCGACCGGCTCGCGGGCGCCGGGGCAGGGCTCCTGCTCGCCACGCTCGACGGGCTGGCGGCCGGGGAGCTCGTCGCCGTGCCGCAGCGGGCGGACGACGTCAGCCTCGCGCCGCGGCTGACCACCGAGGACGGCCGCGTGCGCTGGGAGCACCCCGCCCTGGCGATCGACCGCCGGGCCCGGGCCTGCACCCCGGCCCCGGGGGCGTGGACGAGCCTGCCCGACGGCTCACGCCTCAAGCTCTCCCCGGTGCTGCTGCGCCCGGAGGTCGAGCACCTGGCCCCTGGGGCCGTCGAGGTGACCAGGACGACCGTCCTGGTGGGCACCGGCAGCCATGCGGTCGAGCTCAGCGAGGTGGCGCCGGCCGGCCGACGGTCGATGCCCGCCGCCGACTGGGCTCGCGGGGCGCGGCTCGAGACCGACGAGAGGCTCCGATGAGCGAGGACGCACGAGGCGCCGGCGAGGACCGACGTCGGGACGGTGCAGGTCGGCAGCGTGGCCGGGCGCGCGTCGAGGGGCGTACCCAGCGCTCGGCTGCCGCACCCTCGGGGCGCGCGCGTACCGGAGACCCGGCGAGAGCCGCCGCCTTCGAGGTGCTGCGCCAGGTCGACGGCTCCGACGCGTACGCGAACCTGGTGCTGCCTCCGCTGCTTCGCTCGCGTCACATCTCGGGCCGCGACGCCGCCTTCGCCACGGAGCTCGCCTACGGGACGCTGCGGATGCAGGGCCGTTACGACGCGATCCTGGAGATCGCCACGGGGCGCTCGCTGGACAAGCTCGATGCGCCCGTCCGGGACGTGCTGCGCCTCGGGGCGCATCAGCTGCTCGGGATGAGGGTGCCGGCCCATGCCGCCGTCTCCGAGACGGTCGCCCTGACTCGTGCCGTGATCGGCGCTGGACCCGCCCAGCTGGTGAATGCCGCGTTGCGCCGGGTCAGCGAGCGGACCCTCGAGGACTGGCTCATCCGCCTCGCCGAGTCGGCCGAGGACGAGACCGAGCGCCTCGCGGTCGCCCAGAGCCACCCGGCCTGGGTGGTCCGCGCGATGCGTCAGGCCCTCGTCGCCGACGGGCGCGATGCTGACGAGCTCGAGGCGCTCCTCGAGGCGGACAACGCAGCGCCGGCGGTGACCCTCGTCGTGCGACCGGGCCTCGCCGTGCGGGACGAGGTCCTCGCCGCGATCCCGGGCAGCACGGCGGGCAGGTGGACGCCCACCGCCGTCCGGATGCCGTCAGGGGATCCTGCCCAGGTCACGGGCGTCTCGACCGGCCGGGTCGGGGTCCAGGACGAGGGCAGCCAGCTCGTCGCCCTCGCCCTCGCTCAGGCACCCGTGCTTCCCCGCTCCGGGGCCGATGCCGCGTCCGCCGCCGAGCGCTGGCTCGACCTCTGCGCCGGGCCGGGCGGGAAGGCAGCCCTGCTCGGCTCGCTCGCCGTCGCACGCGGCGCCCACCTGGTCGCGAACGAGATCGCACCGCACCGTGCCGCGCTCGTGGAGCGGTCGGTCGGCGCGCTCCCTGCCGGGACGGTGCAGGTGCGTATCGGCGACGGGACGACGATCGGCACGCGGGAGCCCGAGGCCTACGACCGCGTCCTCGTCGACGCGCCGTGCACCGGGCTGGGTGCCCTGCGCCGGCGTCCCGAGTCCCGGTGGCGCCGCACCCCCGCGGACCTCGGACGGCTGTCGACGATCCAGCGCGCGCTGCTCTCGGCCGCTCTCGACTCGACCCGGCCCGGGGGAGTGGTGGCCTACGTCACCTGCTCCCCGCACGTCGCCGAGACCACGCTCGTCGTCAAGGACGTCCTGTCCCGTCGCGACGACGTCGAGGTGCTCGATGCGAGGGAGCAGGTGCTGGCCGTCGTGGCGCAGGCGGGCGGGGCCGACCTCGAGCTCGGCCCGGGCCCTGGCGTTCAGCTCTGGCCGCACGTCCACGGCACCGACGCGATGCATCTCACGCTGCTGCGCCGCACCCGCTGACCGCCTGCTCGTTAGAGTGGCCGCCGTGGCCATCCTCATCGCACCGAGCATCCTGTCGGCCGACTTCGCGAACCTCGAGGCCGAGCTGGGACGCATCTCGTCAGCCGATCTCGCGCACGTGGACGTGATGGACAACCACTTCGTGCCGAACCTCACGCTCGGCCTGCCGATCGTCGAGCGGCTGGTCCAGGTCTCGCCGATCCCGGTCGACGTGCACCTGATGATCGATGACCCCGATCGCTGGGCGCCGGCCTTCGCCGAGGCGGGTGCGGCGTCCGTCACCTTCCATGCCGAGGCCGCCAGGGCCCCGGTCCGTCTCGCGCGCGAGCTGCGTCGTCTCGGCGCCCGCGCCGGCCTCGCCCTGCGGCCGGCGACCCCGGTCGAGCCGTACCTCGACCTGCTCACCGAGCTCGACATGATCCTGGTGATGACGGTCGAGCCCGGTTTCGGCGGCCAGCCGTTCCTCGACACGATGCTGCCGAAGATCCGCCGCGCCCGGCAGGCCGTCGCCGGGGCCGGCCTCGACGTCTGGATCCAGGTCGACGGCGGGATCTCCGCGCAGACCGTCGAGCGGGCAGCCGAGGCCGGGGCCGACGTGTTCGTCGCGGGGTCGGCCGTGTACGGCGCAGCGGACGCGGCGGGGCGGATCGCCGAGCTCCGCGAGCTGGCGTCCGGCCACCGGCACTAGGAACGGTCGCGCCCGCCCCGTGGCGAGCCGCACGCCGCTCGTGGAGACCGGTTCGGGAGCCCCGGCCCCCGACGACCTCCGGACCGCCGGCCGGCACTGAGGGCACCCGGGCGCTGGGGCGGGGAGTGCGGCCGCAGCGAGCACGAGGGGTCCGCAGGCCCGTAGACCCACCCGAGCATCCGGGCGATATGACAGAATCGCCTCAACGTGCTCCGGGGTCGGTGTAATTCCGAACCGGCGGTGACAGTCCGCGACCCGACTCGCCAGGGCCCTGCCCGAGCGAGGCGGTTGACCTGGTGGAACTCCAGGACCGACGGTGAAAGTCCGGATGGGAGGAAGCACGTCGTTCAGGGCTGCCATTCGGGAGCCCCTGATCGGTGTCCCCGGAGTTCGTCCTGTCGGATCGAACACGTGAGGACGAACACCAAAGATGGAATTCCTGAAGCAACTCTACGAAGCCTCCATCCAGATCGGCGGCTATCAGCTCCGCTGGCTGGAGCTCATCGGCGTTCTCATCGGGCTGGCCTCGGCGGTCGGTGGCATGCGCCGCCGCGTCTGGGCCTGGCCGATCGGGATCGTCGGCAACGTCCTGCTGATCTTCGTCTACATCAGCGTCACCTTCGACGCCGCCGACGGCCGTGCGCCGTTATTCGGCCAGTCGGGTCGGCAGGTCTTCTTCATCCTCACCAGCGTCTACGGCTGGTGGCGGTGGAACCAGGTCCGCAAGCTGAACGCGCACGGGGCCGGGGCGCCGGCGATCACCCCCCGGTGGGCGACGCGGGTCGAGCGTCTGACCCTCGTCGCCGGGTGGCTCGTCGGGCTCGTGCTGGTCCAGTGGCTCTTCGCCACGATCGGCGCCGGCTGGCCGGCACCTCGCTGGTACTACTGGTGCGACGCGTGGATCTTCATCGGCTCGATGGTGGCCACGTACGCCATGGCACGCGGCTGGAACGAGTTCTGGCTCGCGTGGATCGCCGTCGACCTCGTCGGCGTCCCGTTGCTGCTGCACTCCGGCTACATCCCGACGGCGGTCCTCTACGCCTTCTACGCGGTCTTCGTCGTCTACGGCTTCACCGTCTGGCTGAAGGCGAGTCGCGAGGAGAACGCCGACGTCGAGCCGGTCGGCCACGCGTCCGTCCCTGCCTGACCGGGCTGACCGCCTGCCCGGGGCCCGGGTCCATCTGGACACCCACGGCCCCGGGCAGGCGGTTCCTCTAGGCTCTGGCCCCGTGAAGACCTTCGACTCGTTGTTCGCCGAGCTCTCCGAGAAGGCGGCCCTTCGGCCGGCCGGCTCCGGCACCGTCGCGGAGCTCGATGCCGGCGTCCATGCGATCGGCAAGAAGATCGTCGAGGAGGCCGCCGAGGTCTGGATGGCGGCCGAGCACGAGGGCAGGGTGCGCACGGCGGAGGAGATCTCCCAGCTGCTCTACCACCTGCAGGTCCTCATGCTCGCCTCAGGTCTCTCGCTCGAGGACGTCTACACCCACCTGTGACCCACGGCTCGGGGCGAGCGGCCGGCCCGCCCCGATCGCACCAGGACCGGCCGAGGAGCATCGTGCTGCGCATCGCCGTCCCGAACAAGGGATCGCTGTCCGAGCCCGCCTGCGACATGCTGCGCGAGGCCGGCTACCGCCAGCGCCGTGACACGCGCGAGCTGGTGCTGGTCGACCTGGAGAACGACATCGAGTTCTTCTACCTGCGCCCGCGCGACGTCGCGGTCTACGTCGGCTCCGGGACGGTCGACGCCGGGATCACCGGTCGTGACCTCCTGCTGGACTCCGGCGCCGCAGCGCTCGAGCACCTGCCCCTCGGCTTCGGCGGGTCCACCTTCCGCTTCGCCGCGCGGCCCGACACCGTGCGCACCATCGAGGAGATCGACGGACGGCGCGTCGCGACGTCCTACCCCGTCCTGGTGCACGACCACCTCGCGGCGCGGGGGGTCACGGCGACGGTCGTCCGGCTGGACGGAGCGGTCGAGTCAGCGGTGCGCCTCGGCGTCGCCGACGTCGTGGCCGACGTCGTCTCCACCGGCACGACGCTGCGCGGTGCGGGCCTGGAGGTCTTCGGCGAGCCCCTGCTGCGCTCCGAGGCCGTGCTGATCCGACCGTCGGCAACGGCCGGGGTCCCGGCCCAGGTCGAGGTCCTCGCCCGCCGCCTGCAGGGAGTGCTCGTCGCCCAGCAGTACGTGCTGATGGACTACGACGTCCCGCAGCACCTCGTGGACCTGGCCGTCGCCATCACCCCGGGTCTGGAGTCGCCGACGGTGTCCCCGCTGCACGACTCCTCGTGGAGCGCCGTCCGGGTGATGGTCCGTCGCGACCAGACGAACCGGGTGATGGACGCGCTCTACGACCTGGGAGCCCGCGCGATCCTCGTCACCTCGATCCACGCCTGCCGGCTGTGAGCGCCGGCGAGGACCTGCACCGGCCGTTCCGCCCCACGGCGGCGCGCTGGGTTGCCGGTGTCCTCGCCGGGGTGGTGCTCGTCTTCATGCTCGCCCTCGCCCTCGCCCTGCCGACCATCGCGGGGGACGGGGCCGGCGTGGCCGACCGGGTCGGGATCGCCGGATTCGGGATCCTCGTCGCATGGTTCCTCCTACGTCAGGCAGGGGTGCGCGCCGACCCGGACGAGACCGGGCTGACGGTGCGCAACCTGATGCTGACGCGCCGCGTGGAGTGGGCAGAGATCGTCTCGGTGCGGTTCGGGCAGGGACGGCCGTGGGTCCAGCTGGACCTGGCGGACGGCGACACGCTCTCGGTCATGGGCGTGCAGGCGGCCGACGGAGCGCGGGCGGGCGCCGAGGCCGTGCGCATGTCGACGCTCGTCGCCCTGCACTCGGCGACCCGTTCGGACGACTGAGCCGGGAGCGTGCCGCCTGCGGTCCTCAGGCCGGCGTGGTCATCGCCTGCACCCCGGCGGCGGCAGCCGCGAGGAACGACTCGGGATCCTCGGCAAGACCGCGGCCCATCGTCGAGAGGCTGACGGGGCACGTGGCGAGCGCCGCACGCAGGTCCGGCCCGGTGGCCACCTCGACGAGCCGGTGCAGCCCGTGCGGCGCGCCGAGCAGCGCCACCTGGGCGCGCACCCGGGCGAGCAGCTCGACGCGGTCGGGCTCCTCGGGACCCGCGACGGGCACCACGACCTCGGCCGGCCGGAGGGCGACCCGGCCATAGGCGGTGAGCGAGTGGTGCGAGACGCCCCGGTGCCGGGCGCGCTCGTCGGCTCCTGAGACGCGCAGGCTCGCGATCGGCCGACCCCGCAGGACGGCGGCGGCGTTGATCGCCTCGCCGGCGGCCACCCCGGAGAACCCCCATCGGGTCCCCGTGCCGAGGTTCCCCGGGCCCTGGGCGACGACGACGAGATCGGCCTGGAGCACATGCCGCGCCGCAAGCAGCCCGGTGTGCACGGTGACGGCCTCCAGGTCCCCGCCGAAGGCCTGGCCGACCGTCACGCAGGCCGCCAGCCAGCCGGCGTCCCGCAGCCCCGCGACCGTGCGGGAGAACCACGCGGGAAGTGCGCCGCCGTCGGTCATCACGTACACGGCGCGAGGAGCAGGACGGCCGGCGGTCGCCGCCGCGAGGCGGGCGCCGGCCAGCACGGCGGGCAGGGCCGAGTGCAGGTCGGCGACGACGACGGGCAGCCCCTCGAGCTCGTCGGCCTCGCTCAGGAGCTCGTGGTGCGCCGACTCCTGCTCGTCCACGCCGAGCACCATGGCCTGCAGCGGGGTGTAGCGGGCCTTGACGAGGTGACCGGCTCCCGGGAGCGGATCGGGGGGGAGGCGGTCGGGAAGGGCCACGACGAGGGCGTAGCCGCCTGTGCCCAGACCCCGGGCCTGGGCCGCGACGTTCAGCAGCACGCGGTCGCCGACCTCCGGCGCGCCGACGAGCGCGGGGTACGCCAGGGCGCGTCGCTCGCCCTCCCCGGTCGCGACGGTCAGCTCCATCGATCCGGCCCAGGACCTGCCGAGCGACAGCACCGTCCCGTTGCGCCACGTGATCACGTCAGCACGGTAGCGGCCCGCTACCGTTGGTGACGATGTCCGAGGCCCTTCCCCCAGCAGAACGGCTGCTCAACCTCGTCATCGCCCTGGTGAACACCACGGGGCGGATGACGAAGGAGCAGATCCGTACCTCCGTCGCGGGCTACGAGCACGCGCCCAGCACGGAGGCCTTCGAGCGGATGTTCGAGCGTGACAAGGACACCCTGCGCGAGCTCGGCGTCCCGATCCTCACCGTCGCCGCCCCGGCGCACGGTGACGACCTGGGCTACCGGATCGACGCCGACGCCTACGCGCTGCCGCCGATGGAGCTCTCCGCGGCCCAGCTGGGCGTCCTGGCCCTCGCAGCTGAGCTCTGGCAGGACCAGTCGCTGCGCTCGGACGCTGCCAGGGGCCTGGTCAAGCTCGCGGCCGTGGGGGTGAGCGCTCCGGCGACGGATGCGATGGCCGGCCTCGCGCCCCGGCTGCACCCCGCCGGTCCCGCGCTCGGACCGCTCCTCGATGCCGCGGAGTCCCGACAGGTCGTCCGGTTCACCTACCGCGCGGCGAGCACGGGTGACGTGCTCGAACGGACGGTCGAGCCGTGGAGCCTGCTCGCGCGCCGCGGTGGCTGGTACCTCGTGGGCACGGACACCGTCCGCCAGGCGCCCCGGGTGTTCCGGCTCAGCCGGATAGTCGGGCCGGTGCACACGGTCGGTGGCCGCGAGGCATTCGTCGTCCCTGCCGACGCCGACCCGCGGCTGCTCCTCGCGAGCTCGGGGCACGACGAGCTGCGCCTCGCGTGGTTGGCCGTCCTGCCGGAGCGCGCGGGAGCCCTGCGTGCCCGGGCGGTCCCGGCGCCGGCCGTCCCGGCGGAGGTCACCGTTCCCGAGGGCTTCGAGCTGCTCGCCGTCCCGTTCACCCGGTCCGGCGACCTCGCCGACGAGATCGCGTCGTACACCGACGCGGTCATCGCCCTCGCTCCCGCCCCCCTGCGGGCCTCCGTCGTGCGCCGGCTGGTCGACGCCGTGCGGCTCACCGCAGCGACGGTCCCGGGATCGGTGACCCATGGCTGAGCGCACCCCGGAACGCCTCGTCCGGCTGCTCGGGCTGGTGGCGTACCTCGACGGGAGGACCGGCGTCCCGGTCGACGAGGTCGCCAGGCACTTCGGCGTCACCCCGGCGCAGGTCCTGCGCGACATCGACACGCTCTGGGTGACGGGGACGCCCGGGTACTTCCCCGACGACCTCATCGACTTCGACGCCGACTCCCTCGACTCCGGGGTGGTCCGCATCACCCAGGTCCGCGGCCTCGCCCGCCCGCTGCGGCTCGGGACCCGGGAGGCCGTCGCCCTCGTCGCCGCGCTCCGGGCCCTCGCCGAGTCCGTCGGTCCCACGCTCGACCCCGCCGACGGCGCTGTCCTGCGCAGCACGATCGAGGCGCTCAGCGCCGCCACCGGGAGCGCAGCAGCGACCGTCGACGTCCAGCTGACCGTCGACGGCGCCCCCGAGGTGCTCGCCGCGGCAAGGACGGCCCTGCGCGAGGGGCGACGGATGCACCTGCGCTACGTCGACGCCTCGGACCGCACGAGCGAGCGGGACGTCGACCCGTGGCAGCTCGTGACCGGGGACGAGCGCTCCTACCTCGCCGCGTGGTGCCACGCCGCCGGGGGCGAACGACTCTTCCGGCTCGACCGGATCCTCGTCGCGCAGGTCCTCGACGTCCCGGTCTCGACCCGGCAGGCGGGAGCGGAGACGGCCTTCCGGCCCGCCCAGGACGACCCTCTCGTCACGATCACGCTCTCCGGCCGCGCGCGATGGGCCGCCGAGCAGATCCCCGTCGAGTCCGTCGTCGAGCTCGAGGACGGCGGCTTCCGGCTGACGCTGCGCATCACCTCTCCTGCCTGGTTGCGTCAGCTGCTCATCCGCCTCGCCCCCTGGGTCCGTTCCGTCGAGCCGCCCGATCCGGCCCAGGACGCCGCAGCCGCTGCCCGGCGTGCGCTCGCTGCCTACCCCGAGGCCGGCGAGCCCGCCACGGGCGTCGAGGCTGGACCGGCGCCCGTCGGCGACTAGCCTGGGGTCGTGCTCTGGTTCCTGGTGTGGACGCTGCTGATCCTCGGCACGCTCGTCGGTGCCTTCGTCCTCGGTCGGTCCGTGTTCCGGTCCGGCACGGCCCTGATCGGCGAGGCCGGGCGCGCAGGCGAACGCTTCGGCGCTCTTGCCGATCGGGTCAGCGAGCTCGAGGAGCGGGCTGCGGAGCACCCGGTGCGACCGGTCGACCTCGCCGATCGCCAGGCGGCGCGGAACGGCTGGGACGAGGCGGGTGCGGTCCGCGCGGCTCGCCGCCTGCGCAGGCGGCTGCGCTACCAGCGCACCTTCGCGCGCTGGCGGTCGTTCTCACGGTGACCTGCCGGGCTACGATGACGGCCAACGCCGATTCGAGAGGACATCATGAACCTTAGGGGCTGGGAGATCCCGCTTCTCCTGATCGTCGTCATCCTGCTCTTCGGTGCCAAGCGCCTGCCGGAGCTGGCGCGATCGGTCGGCAAGTCCATGCGCATCCTCAAGGACGAGGTGCGACCGAAGGACGAGGGCACCGACTCCACGAACCCCAGCGGTCCCGCCGACGCCGGTGACGACAAGCGCCCCTGATGCGGCGCGGCCCGCTCGGCGCCAGAAGCGGGCGCCCGACGGCCGGATGCCGCTCATGGCGCACCTGCGTGAGCTGCGCAACCGGGTGGTGCTCGCGGCGATCGGTCTGCTCGTCGGGGCCGTCGCGGGCTGGTGGCTCTACCCGTGGATCTTCGGGGCGCTCCAGGCGCCCGTGCTCAACCTCGCCGCCTCGCGCGGGCAGACCATCACGCTCAACTTCTCCGGGATCGCCACCTCGTTCGACATGCAGGTCAAGGTGGCCCTCTTCGCCGGCGCGATCCTCACCAGCCCCTGGTGGATCTACCAGCTCTGGGCCTTCGTCACACCGGGCCTGAACCGGACCGAGCGCCGGTACACGCTCGGGTTCCTCGGGGCGGGCGTCCCGCTCTTCCTCGCCGGTTCCGCCCTGGCGTGGTGGCTTCTCCCCAAGGCCGTCGCGGTGCTGACCGGGTTCACGCCGGCAGGTGCCGTGAACATCATCGACGCCGGGACGTACCTCGGCTTCATCATGCGGATGGTCCTCGCCTTCGGCATCGCCTTCCTCGTCCCGGTGCTGATGGTGGGGCTGAGCATGGCCGGCCTGGTCTCCGGACGGACCTGGCTCGCGGGCTGGCGCTGGGCGGTGCTCGGCTGCTTCGTCTTCGCTGCAGCGGCGACCCCGACCTCGGACGCCGTCTCGATGCTCACCCTCGCGGTGCCGATGACGATGCTGTACTTCGTCGCGGTCGGGATCAGCGCCCTCGCCGATCGGCGCCACGCGCGGCGGACCGCTGCGGCGCTCGCGTGAGCGCGCTGCGGGTCGGCGTCCTCATCAACCCGACGGCCGGACACGGTCGCGGGGCCTCGCGGGGAAGGGACGTCCTGGCGGCGCTCCGTGCGCGGGGCCACGACGTCGTCGACCTCACCGCCGGATCGGCCGACGGCGCCCTGCGCTCGGCCCGGCAGGCCGTCGTGGACGGGATCGACGCGCTCGTGGCCGTCGGTGGGGACGGGATGGTCCACCTCGGCGCGAACGTCGTCGCCGGGACGGACCTGCCCTTGGGGATCGTCGCGGCCGGGAGCGGCAACGACGTGGCCCGCGCGGCAGGCCTGCCCCGGCACGACGTCGTGGCGTCGGTGCGGGGGATCGAGCGGGGACTGGAGACCGGGGGCCGGGCGATCGATGCCGTCCGGATCGGCCCACCGGGCTACCTCACGCACGAGTGGTTCCTCGGCGTGCTGTCCTGCGGGATCGATGCAGCGGTCAACGAGCGGGCCAACACGCTCACCTGGCCGCGGGGGACCGGTCGCTACGTCCGCGCGCTGGGGACCGTCCTGCGCAGCTTCGAGCCCTACGGCTACCGGATCACCGTCGACGGCAGGGTCTGGGAGTCACCGGGGACGCTCGTCGCGATCGCCAACGGGTCGTCGATCGGCGGCGGGATGCGGATCGCCCCCGACGCCCGGATGGACGACGGCCTGCTCGACGTCGTCATCGCCGGCCCGCTGAGCCGCGCCGGGGTCGCGGCGATCTTCCCGAAGGTCTACCCGGGACGACACCTGAGCCATCCGGCGTGCTCGGTCGTGCGCGGTCTGAGCGTGCTCGTCGAGCCGAGCCATGTCGGGCCGCCGCCCCCGCCGGCCTTCGCCGACGGCGAGCGGCTCGGGCCGCTGCCGATGCTCGCCGAGATCGCTCCCGGCGCGGTGCGGCTCCTGGCATGAGGTCCTGGCCGCGCTCTGCCTAGGCTGAGGCCATGTCCTCGCCAGCCGAGCGGTACGCCGCCTCCCGCCAGCGCGGCGTCATCGCCCGCTCGGAGCTCGCCATCTTCGCCGCCGGCCTCGACTTCGCCCTCGACCCCTTCCAGACGGAGTCCTGCCTCGCGCTCGAGGGCGGCAGGGGCGTCCTGGTCGCAGCCCCGACCGGCGCGGGCAAGACGGTGGTCGGCGAGTTCGCCGTCCACCTGGCGCTGACCCAGGGTCGCAAGGCCTTCTACACCACCCCGATCAAGGCTCTGAGCAACCAGAAGTACGCCGATCTGGTGCGCAGGCACGGGGCCGAGAACGTGGGTCTGCTCACGGGCGACACGACGGTCAACGGCGAGGCGCCGGTCGTCGTGATGACGACCGAGGTCCTGCGCAACATGCTCTACGGCGCCTCATCCACCCTCGACGGCCTCGGGTACGTGGTGATGGATGAGGTGCACTACCTCGCCGACCGCTTCCGCGGACCGGTCTGGGAGGAGGTCATCCTGCACCTGCGCGACGACGTGCAGGTCGTCTCGCTGTCGGCGACGGTCTCCAACGCCGAGGAGTTCGGGGACTGGCTGACGATGGTGCGTGGGGAGACCGCCGTGATCGTCAGCGAGGTGCGGCCCGTCCCGCTGTGGCAGCACGTGCTCACCGATGACGGTCTGCTCGACCTGTACGCGGGCGAGGTGGACCCGACGGACCCCGGTCCCGAGCCGCCGATCAACCCCGACCTGGTCCTCGCGCTGCGCCGGGGGGTGCGCTCCGGACCGCAGCCCTGGCGGGACAGGGGCCGGGGCAAGGACGTCCGCACCGGCGGGCCGGCGGGCCGCACGACCGGGGGCCAGCGCCCGGGCGGTGGCCGCAAGGGCGCACCGCGCTCGGCCGTCGTCGACGTCCTCGCGAAGGGCTCCCTTCTCCCGGCGATCTTCTTCGTCTTCTCCCGGGCGGGCTGCGACGCTGCCGTCCAGCAGTGCCTGCGCGCCGGGCTCCGGCTGACCGGTCCGCGCGAGGCCGCGGAGATCAGGGCGCTCGTCGAGGAGCGCAGCACGACGATCCCCCCTCAGGACCTGGGTGTCCTCGGGTTCTGGGAGTGGAGCCAGGCCCTGGAGCGCGGGGTCGCGGCCCATCACGCCGGCCTGCTGCCGGTCTTCAAGGAGACGGTCGAGCAGCTCTTCTCCCGTGGCCTCGTCAAGGTCGTCTTCGCGACCGAGACGCTCGCCCTCGGGATCAACATGCCGGCCAGGAGCGTCGTCCTCGACACCCTGAGCAAGTGGGACGGCTCGGCGCACGCCGATCTGACGCCGGGGGAGTACACCCAGCTCACCGGACGGGCCGGGCGCAGGGGGATCGACGTCGAGGGGCATGCGGTCGTCGTCGAGCACGGGGCGCTCGACCCGATCGCCCTCGCGGGGCTCGCCTCGCGGCGGACCTATCCGCTGCGGTCGAGCTTCCGCCCGACGTACAACATGGCCGTCAACCTCGTCGCGCAGGTGGGGCGCACCCGCGCCCGGGAGGTGCTCGAGCAGAGCTTCGCGCAGTTCCAGGCCGACCGGGCCGTGGTGGGGCTCGCCCGCCAGGCGCAGGCGCATGCGGAGGCGCTCGAGGGCTACGCGGCCGCCATGCGCTGCCACCTCGGTGACTTCGCGGAGTACGCGGAGCTGCGCCGGCGCATCTCCGGACGCGAGCAGGAGCTGTCCAGGGAGAACCAACGGGCCAGGCGCGCCGAGGCGACGACGAGCATCGCGGAGCTCTCCGTCGGCGACGTCGTCGAGATCGCCGGGGGGCGCCGTGCGGGGCACGCCGTCGTCCTCGACCTCGGTCCCTCCCACCTCGACGGGCGCCGCCCGACCGTGCTCACCTCCGAGCGGCAGGTCAGGACGCTCTCGGCCGCCGACGTCGAGCGCGGGGTGCGCACCGTCGCCCAGCTGCGGGTGCCACGCAGCTTCTCGGCGCGGGACGCGAAGGCGCGGGCAGCCCTCGTCGCCTCGATGCGGAACGCCCTCGCCGATCCGGAGCGTGGGGGACGCTCGGCGAGCCGGGCACGGCGCGAGTCCACCTCGGACGACGCGACCGCCGCCGACCTGCGTCGCCGGATGCGCCAGCATCCCTGCCACGGCTGCTCGGAGCGTGAGGACCACGCCCGCTGGGCCGAGCGGTACCACCGTCTCCAGGCGGAGCACGCCGGGCTGGTCCGGCGTATCGAGGGTCGGACGAGCTCCATCGCGCGGGTCTTCGACCATGTCTGCGAGATCCTCATCGAGACGGGGCACCTGGCGGTCGAGGACGGCGCCGAGCTCGCCGTGACGACCGCCGGCCAGTCGCTGCGCCGCCTCTACGCCGAGAACGACCTGCTGGTCGCGGAGTGCCTTCGTGAGGGGGCGTGGGACGGTCTCGACCCGGCGGGCATGGCCGCCGTCGTGGCCGCCGTCGTCTTCGAGGCGCGCCGTGAGGAGCCCGACAGCGCACCGTCGGTGCCCGGTGGGCCGCACGGGAAGCTCGGGCGGGCCCTGGACGCCACCATGCGGATCTGGTCACGCCTCGACGACCTCGAGCAGGCCCACGGGGTGACGGCGACCCGCCGTCTTGACGTCGGCCTCGTCGAGCCGATCCATCGATGGGCGTCGGGACGCGGGCTGTCCTCGGTGCTCGCCGAGACGGACCTCGCAGCAGGCGACTTCGTCCGGTGGTGCAAGCAGGTGATCGACCTCCTCGACCAGGTCGCCTCGGCGGCCGTGGTGCCACGGACCAGGGCGACGGCACGGGCCGCGGTCGACCAGGTGCGGCGCGGAGTGGTCGCCTACAGCTCGGTCTAGGCCGCTGGCGGCGCGGACGGGCCGCTCCCTGGGGCCGTTGCTGCGCTACCTTGCCCAGATGGGCTCCACCCTGTACCTCAACGGCGTCGTGCACTCACGGACCGATCCCTTTGCCGAGGCCGTCCTGGTGGCCGACGGGCAGATCGCCTGGCTGGGTGACCGGTCGAGCATCGGGGCCGTGCGGCAGGACGCCGACGAGGTGGTCGACCTCGACGGCGCCCTGGTCGCGCCGGCCTTCGTCGACGCGCACACGCACCTGGTCCGGGTCGGGCGTGCGGAGCTCGCGGCCGGGCGCGGGGCGCCCCTGTCGCTGCGCCCCGGACAGGCCGAGCCATGGGACCTCGCCGACCAGGACGAGCAGCACGACGTGTACGCGGCCGCCCTCCATGCTGCCGCCGCTGCCGGCATCGTGGCCGTCCACGAGCACTCCACGCCCGACCTCGAGTCGCGGTCGGGCCTCGCGGAGCTCCTGGCCGGGACGAGGGACGCGCGGTCGGGCTGGGCCGCCGTGCTCGGCTACCGCGCGGAGCTCTGCGAGACGGTAGACGACGCCCGCGAGATCCTGCGGGACATCCCCGGCCTCATCGGGATCGGCGCGCTGCACCTCGACGGAGAGCTCGCCGACCGGACCGCAGCGCTGCGGGCCGGCTACGCCGATGCGAGCGACAACCGCGGCGACCTCCTGCTCGCCGCCGAGCAGGTGGCCAACCACGTCGCCGCCGCGACCAGGGCGGGGGTGCAGGCCGCCTTCCATGTGGTCGGCGACCGGGCGATGGCCGAGGCCCTGCTCGGGATCCAGGTCGCAGCAGAGGTCGAGGGCATGGGTCCCGTCCGTGGCGTGGGGCACCGTCTGGAGCACGCACCGATGGCCGACGCCTCGGCGCTCGCCTCCCTGCTCCTGCTCGGGGTGACGGTCGTGGCCCTGCCATCGCTCGCCCTGGACGGCGCCGGGCCGCAGGGGTGGCATGCCGAGCGGCTCGGTGCGGGTCGGGCCGGTGCCCTGGTGCCGCTGGCCGACCTCGCCGGCGCCGGAGTGCCGCTCGCGATCGGCTCCCGCGGGCCGCAGGCGGCCTTCGACCCCTGGGGCGCGGTGCGGGCGGCTGTCCTGCACCCCGACGTGAGCCAGCGGATCTCCGCGCGGGCGGCCTTCCGCGCGCACACCCGTGGTGGCTGGCGGGCCGCGCACCTGGACGGGACAGGGGCCGGCGAGATCAGGCTCGGGGCGCCGGCGCACCTGGCGATGTGGCGCGCGGAGAGCCTCGTCGTCCAGGCCCCGGACGGTCGCCTCGCGGCGTGGAGCACCGATCCCCGGGCCGGGACGCCCCTGCTCCCCGAGCTCGGCCCCGGGCTGCCCGACCCGGTCTGCATCCGGACCCTGCGGGCGGGCAACGTGATCTTCGACACCCTCGGCTGACCCCCGGACGACACGCCGGGCGACACGCCGCAGGGTCACGGTCCTGACCCGAAGTCGCGGCGGTTCTCTGACCTGCGGGAATGGCGCTGACCTGCGCAGATGCTCGCTTGACGAGGGCCGAGGACGCGCTAGGTTCGTTGCTGTCCCTTCCCGCCGTCGCTGCGCGCAGCCTCGCCGGCCGCGGCCGGGCGAAGGGTTCCGGCTTGACCCGTGCGTTCAGTAGACAACGGACTTCGGTCCGGACCGAAGGACGCACGGGTCAGTCGGCCGGTTCACGCCACCACACCACGTACGCTGACCAGGTGGTGTTCGCTGCGCCCCGCCGGGGGACCTCGATCGTCCTGGCGGTCGCCGGGGGAGTGCTCTGCGACGCCGCCTTCCCCGGGCTCGGCTGGTGGCCGATGGCCTGCGTCGCGATCGCCCTGCTGGCTCTCGCGCTCGGTCGCGACAGTGCCCGGTGGAACCTCCTCGTCGGGTTCGTCTTCGGCCTCGCGTTCTTCCTCCTGCAGATCACCTGGGCCGAGCTCGCCGTCGGTCCCGTGCCGTGGATCGCCCTGTCGGTGACCGAGGCGGGCTTCATCGCCGTCTTCGGCGCTGCGTGGTCCTGGGCACGTCGAGGACTGGTGATCTGGTCGCGCGCGCGGTGGCAGGTCCCCGCAGCGGCCGTGCTCTGGGTCGGCATCGAGGAGGCGCGCTCCGTCGTGCCCTTCGGCGGCTTCCCCTGGGGTCGTCTGGCGTTCTCCCAGGCCGACAGCCCGCTCGCGCGCCTCGCCTGGCTCGGCGGCGCCCCCCTCGTCTCGTTCGCCGTCGTCCTGGTCGGGATGCTGCTCGCTGTCGCGCTCCGCCGCCTGCGCACCGTGGACATCGGCTCCGCGAGCGGCGCCTTCGTCGGGGCGATGCTGCTGCTCGGCGCCGGGTGGCTCGTGCCCCTCGACCCGGGGGCCAGGGCCGAGCACCTGGAGGTCGGCGCGGTGCAGGGGAACGTCCCCGACCTGGGGCTGGACTCGTTCGACCAGGCGCGGCAGGTCCTGGACAACCACGTCGCCGGGACGCGCGCCCTGCTCGACACGGTGGAGCCGGGTGCCCTCGACCTCGTCGTCTGGCCGGAGAACGGGGCGGACTACGACCCGAGGACGGATGGGCCGACCGGGCAGGCAGTCGGAGCCGTCGCGAGGGAGATCGCTGCACCGCTGCTGATCGGGACCCAGGAGTACCCGGCCGACGGCGGTCGGTTGAACATCTCGCTGCTCTGGGACCCCGCGAGGGGTCCGGTCGCCGTGTACGCCAAGCAGCATCCTGCGCCGTTCGCCGAGTACATCCCGATGCGGCGGATCGCCCGGCTGTTCTCCTCCGACGTCGACCGCGTCCGCACCGACATGATCCCGGGCACCAAGGTCGGGCTGATCCCGCTGGACGTGCCACGGCTCGGGCGCACCGTCGCGATCGCCGACGTCATCTGCTTCGAGGTCGCCTACGACGACCTCGTGCGTCGGGCGGTCGCCGCCGGCGGAGAGCTGCTGGTCGTGCAGACGAACAACGCGACCTTCGGACGCAGCGACGAGTCGACCCAACAGCTCGCCATGTCGCGCCTGAGGGCGATCGAGCACGGGCGCGCGACGATCCAGATCTCGACCGTCGGGGTCAGCGCGGTGATCAGCCCCAACGGCGTCGTGACCCAGCAGACCGCGCTGTTCACCGCCGAGCAGATGATCGCCTCGATCCCGTTGCGCAGCGATCTGACGCCGGCCACCCGTGACGGCGGCGTCCTCTCCCTGACCTTCGGTGTCCTCGCCGTCGTCATCACCCTGTCCGGTGTCGCAGGAGCGACCCGGGTCCGTCGTCGTCACCGAGAGGCAAGCCGTGCCCACTGAGGTTCCCAGGACTGTCGTGGTCATCCCGACCTACAACGAGGTGCTCACCCTTCAGGGCACCCTCGGCAGGCTCCGGACGGCGGTGCCGACGGCCGATGTGCTCGTGGTCGACGACGGCAGCCCCGACGGGACCGGCGAGCTCGCCGAGCGCCTCGGGGTCCAGGACCCCGCAGTCCACGTGATGCACCGCAGCGGGAAGCAGGGCCTGGGATCGGCGTACATCGCCGGGTTCCGCTGGGCTCTGGAGCGCGACTACGCGGTCGTCGTCGAGATGGACGCCGACGGTTCGCACCAGCCCGAGCAGCTCCCGTCGATCCTTGCGGCCCTCGGTACCGCCGGGGCGCCGGCCGCCGACCTCGTCCTCGGCTCGCGGTGGGTCAAGGGCGGCCGCGTGCAGAACTGGCCGTTGCACCGCGAGGTGCTCTCGCGCGGGGCCAACCTCTACACGCGGCTGGCCACCGGCGTCCCGCTGAACGACGCGACAGGTGGCTTCCGGGCCTACCGCGCGTCCGCCCTGCGTGCGCTCGATCTCGGTGACGTCGCGTCGCAGGGCTACTGCTTCCAGGTCGACATGGCCCTGCGGGTGCACGATGCCGGGGGAGTGGTGCGCGAGGTCCCGGTGCTGTTCGTCGACCGGGTCGACGGCGAGTCGAAGATGAGCAGGCAGATCGTGGTCGAAGCGCTCCAGCGGGTCACGGTGTGGGGCGCTCAGCGCCGCGGGGCCCAGCTCGCAGCCCTGGTACGCGCAGCGACGGCCGCCGCCCGGGGGCGACGGCCGTCGTAGCTCGTGCGGTGCTGCGGGCCCTCAGGCCGAGAGCCGGAGCTTGCCGGAGCGCAAGAGCTCCAGCCGCTCGCTGAGGAGCTCCTCGAGCTCCACGACGGTGCGACGTTCCAGGAGCATGTCCCAGTGGGTCCGCGGCGGCTTGCCGGCCTTGGTCTCCGGCCTGCTGGCGTCGCGGAGCAACCCCTCGGCGCCACAACGGCACTCCCAGAAGACGGGGACGTCGGCCTCGAGGGCGAACGGCAGGACGATCGTGTGCCCGTTGGGGCAGTCGTAGCGAGCCTCGAGTCGCGGTGCCAGCTCGACGCCGACGTCACTCTCCAAGCTGTTGGCACCGATGCGCATACCGCGCAGTGAGCGGTCAGCCATGGCGACACCTCCGTTCAGGACATGGGGTCATCGCGAACCCCGTCGAGCAATGCTGCTCAGAAGAACGCCCCATCATCGGGCGATGTTCCACCCCGGGCGTGAAGGTCCGGTGAACATCTGGGGGACCGTTGGCGGGGGAGCCGCCCTCAGGGGTGCCTCAGCCCTGTGATTCGTACACCTGTTCGAGTGCCTCGACGACGAGAGCGTGATCGAGCTCTTCGGGGAGGCCGGAGACGGTGACCGTCCCGACCGGCCCGACGCCGCGGACCGTCAGCGGGAAGCAGCCACCGTGCGCGGCGTAGTCCTGCACCGCGAGGCCCGACTGCTCGGGGAAGGTCGTGCCGGCGGCCCGGGCACGCAGCCCGAGGAGGAAGGACGGTGCACCGAACCGGTCGACGACGCGGATCTTGCGCTCGACCCAGCTGTCGTTGTCCGGTGTCGTGCCGGCAAGTGAGGCGTGGAAGAGCTGATGACCGTTGCGCCGGATGTCGACGACGATCGGCAGCTCGCGTTCTCGCGCCAGCTCCACCAGGAGGCAGCCGAGTGCCCAGGCGTCGTCGTGATCGAAGTGCCGAAGGACGAGGCGGCGCTGCTGGTCCTCGACCTCGGCGATCAGGTGCGCCAGGGCGATCGGGTCGTCGGTCACGGGTTCCTCCTCGGCCATCTGGCGAGCATCCCACAGCGCGGTCGTCCGCGCCGGACGCCGGGGCAAGCGCCGCTATCGTTTAGCCGATAATGGACATTATGTCAGTTCGTCGAAACCAGGAAGGGCGGGCCCGCTCCCCGTCCCGACCCACCGGTCACCTCAGTCCTCCGACGGTCGAGCGATCGCCTCGGCGATCCGGGCGATCCGCTGAAGCCGGGCGTCCCAGGTCGCGCCGACCGACGTGAGCTGAGCGACGGCGCGGGCCAGCTGGGCGTCCTCGACGCGGTACCGCCTCTCGCGACCCTCCGCCGTGGAGCTGACCAGCCCGGCCCGGTCGAGAACGGCGAGGTGCTCAGCCACGGACTGACGGGTGACGGGAAGTCGCTGACCGAGCGAGGTCGCGGTCGCGGTGCCGTCGGCCAGGAGCAGGTCGAGCATGCGACGTCGTGTCGGGTCCCCGATCGCCGACCACAGACCGTCGTCGACGATCGATGGGCCCGGTGCGCTCATCGGCCCGGGTCCAGCGTCGCGACGTACGGTGCGATCCTCGGCAGGAAGAGGTCCCACCCGTGGACGTGGTCCTCGTACATCCGCTCGAGGACGGCGGTGTCCCAGCCCCGTTCGCGGAAGCCCGTCTCGGTCATCCGGAGCAGGGTGCCGGTCCCGGACGGGGTCAGCTCGAAGGTCACGAGGAACGAGTTGCCGCGGTCGGCGGCCTCACCGGCCGGATGTGTCCACCGGAACCTGAAGCCGCGGGGCGGGTGGACGTCGATCACCGTGAACTGCTCGACCTTCCCACCGGCGTCACTGTCGCCGAAGCAGATCTCCCCGGCGGACCCGGCGACCGGGTCGAATCGTGCCTCGTCCGGCCACCACCTGACGAGGTGCTCGGTGCGGCTGACCACGTCGAAGACGATCTCGGGTGCCGCCTGCACGTGGACCTCGCGGACGAGGGACTGAAGCTCCATGATCTCCTCCTGCACCTTGTGGTTGCACAGCACGCCAGCCGCGAAGCCGCTGTCACGCAACCCATGGGTGCACGGCTTCCTCTCGACGCGTGCGGAGCACGGGTGTGGGGCGAGGACTGCGACGACGGGCCGTACCCTGGTGCTCATGTCGAGCACCCCCTCCCCTCCGGACGACTCCTCCGCTGAGGCAGCCGAGACGCGGAGCCCGCTCACCGACCGCTGGTGGTGGTCGGCCGCCCTGTGGATGGTGGTCGGTGGTGGGGTGATCGCCTACCAGTCGGGCCCGATCCGGACCGGCTCCGCCATCGCGCTCACCTGGGTGATGGTGGCCATCGGGGCGGTCGTCGCGGTCCGTGGCGTCGTCAAGCTCTGGAACGACTGGAAGGTCGAGCGGGAGCGCCAGGAACCGGCCGCCCCGCCCCCCGACCAGGACTGAGCGCCCGCGGCGGCTCACCGGGCGTCAGCCGGGCTCCGGGGACTCCCGGATCGCGTCGGCGATGTCCTCCTCCGGGCGGGGCGGGACCGACTCGTCCAGCTCGAGGTGCGGGACGGCGATGGCCGCGCCCACATGTCCCGCCGGGTCCGGGTGGATCGAGGACCCGGCTCGCTGATCGCTGCCCATGGCACCACCTCCTCGACGGGAGGCTACCCTCCGCAGTCGCCGAGCGTTGGCGATCGTCAGCTCAGCGGGTCCCGGCGCGCAGCTCGAGCTGCTCTCCGACCCGCATCCGGCTCACCGTCATCCCGGTCAGGCCGCCGAGGACCCGGTCGACGAGGCCGGTGCCGACCTCGGAGAGGATGGCGTCGTGGATCGGCACGAGGACCTCGGGCTGCACCTCCCGCACCAGGTCGACCGTGTCGGCGAGCCGGAGCCACGGCCCGGCGACCGGAGCGAGCAGGACCTGGACCGGCTCCCCCGGGCGGACGACCGAGTCCCCCGGGTGGTACACCCCGGCGAGGACGTAGCCGAGGTTCGCCGCGACCGGCAGGTCGGCGTGGACGACGGCATGCTCACCGCCGAGCGCCCGTACCGGGACTCCCCCGGCGTCGAAGCTGTCTCCGGTGGCGACCACCTGCAGGCGATCGGCCGGGGCACCGGCGGCGAGCAACGTCGCCACCACGCTCGCGGGTCCCCACACCCGCAGCGAGGGGGCGCGCTCGAGGGCGGCGACGAGGCCCGCCGGGTCGAGGTGGTCGGCGTGGTCGTGGGTCACCAGGACGGCCGTCGCCCTGCCGAGCGGCTCAGCCGTCGTGCTCCACACCCCGGGGTCGATGACGACGCCGCCCCCGTCGTGCTCGATGCTGACGCAGGCGTGGCCCCAGGTGCGCAGGATCATGAGCGCAGTGTGCCCCAGATCGCGCTGATCGGCAGGCCGACGGGCACCGGCTCAGGCGATGACCAGGACCAGGTCCCCGCCCTCGAGCTGCTGCACGGCGCCGATGGCGAGCCGACGGACGGTCCCGGCGACGGGAGTCGTGATGGATGCCTCCATCTTCATGGCCTCGATCGTGGCGACGGACTGCCCTGCCTCGACCCGTTGGCCCTCCTGGACGATCGGGGTCACCGCGCCGGCGAAGGGCGCGGCGATCTGGCCGGGGGCGCCGGGGTCGGCCTTCTCGGCGCTCACCTGGTCGACCTCGATCGACCGGTCGCGCACCTGGAGCGGCCGCAGCTGCCCGTTGAGGGTGAACATGACCGTCCGCATCCCGCGCACGTCGGGCGCGCCGATCCCGTCGACGCCGAGCAGGAGGCCGACCCCGCGATCGAGCCGGACGGCGACCTCTCCACTGCTCTGCATCCCGTAGAGATACGTGATCGTGTCGAGGACGGAGATGTCACCGAACTGCGCCCTGACCTGCTCGAGCTCCTTGGTCGGCCCGGGGAAGAGCAGGTGGTTGAGGCGGTCGCGCCGGGTCGCGGAGTCCCCCGCGAGGTCGCGACGGTCCTGGACGGACAGGGGCGTGGTGCGCCGGCTGGTCGTGCGGCCCTGCAGGGCGCGCGTCCGGAAGGGTTCCGGCCAGCCGCCCGGGGGCGTGCCGAGCTCGCCGCCGAGGAAGGCGATGACGGAGTCCGGGATGTCGAACTCCTCCGGGGCCCGCGCGAAGTGCTCGGGGTCCGCTCCGAGCGCCACGAGGTGCAGCGCGAGGTCACCGACCACCTTGCTCGACGGGGTGACCTTGACGAGTCGCCCGAGCAGGCGGTCGGCGGCGGCGTACATCGCCTCGATCTGCTCGAACCGGTCACCCAGCCCGAGGGCGATCGCCTGCTGACGCAGGTTCGAGAGCTGACCGCCAGGGATCTCGTGGTCGTAGACGCGGCCCGTCGGACCAGAGAGCCCCGACTCGAAGGGGTGGTAGACGCTGCGCACGGCCTCCCAGTAGGGCTCCAGGTCGCAGACCCGGCGCAGGCTCAGCCCGGTGTCACGCTCGGTGAACTCCAGGGCGGCGACCAGGGCGGACATCGACGGCTGGCTGGTGGTGCCCGCCATCGTCGCGCTCGCGGTGTCGACCGCGTCGACACCGGCCTCCGACGCTGCCAGCAGCGTGGCCATCTGCCCACCGGCCGTGTCGTGGGTGTGCAGGTGGACCGGCAGGTCGAACCGTGAGCGGAGCGCCGTCACGAGCGTCCGCGCGGCGGCCGGCCGGAGCAGGCCGGCCATGTCCTTGATCGCCAGCACATGAGCGCCGGCCTTGACGATCGTCTCCGCGAGGTGCAGGTAGTAGTCGAGCGTGTAGAGGTCCTCGCTGGGGTCGGTCAGGTTGCCCGTGTAGCAGAGCGCCACCTCCGCGACGGAGGTCCCCGTCTCGCGCACGGCGTCGATGGCCGGGCGCATCTGGTCCACATCGTTCAGGGCGTCGAAGATCCGGAAGATGTCGATGCCCGTCGCGCTGGCCTCGCGGACGAAGGCTGCGGTGACCTCCGTCGGGTACGGCGTGTAGCCGACCGTGTTGCGGCCGCGCAGGAGCATCTGGATCGCGACGTTCGGCAGGGCCCCGCGCATCGCCTCCAGGCGGACCCACGGGTCCTCCCCCAGGAAGCGAAGCGCCACGTCGTAGGTCGCTCCGCCCCAGGCCTCGACGCTGAGCAGCTCCGGCGTCATGCGGGCGACGTAGGGCGCGGCGGCGACGAGGTCGAAGGTGCGCACCCGGGTGGCGAGGAGCGACTGATGGGCGTCGCGGAAGGTCGTGTCGGTCACGGCGAGCGGGGTCTGCGCCCGCAGCGCCGCGGCGAAGCCCTCGGGCCCCAGCTCCTGGAGCCGCTGGCGGCTGCCGGCGGGGGCCGGGACGACGAGGTCGATGGCCGGGAGCTTGAGCTTCGGGTCGATGACCCCGGCGCCCGTCCCGTGCGGCCGGTTGACCGTGACGTCCCCGACGTACGCGAGCAGCTTCGTTCCGCGGTCGGCGCTCTCCTTGGCGGCGAGCAGCTCGGGACGCTCCTCGATGAAGGCGGTCGAGATCTCGCCCGCGACGAACGAGGGGTCGGCAAGGACTCCCTGCAGGAACGGGATGTTCGTCCGGATACCGCGGATCCGGAACTCCGCGAGCGCCCGGCGGGCCCGCCGGACCGCCGTCGGGTAGTCGCTCCCCCGGCAGGTGAGCTTGACGAGCATCGAGTCGAAGTGGCCGCTGATCTCCGCGCCGGCGGTCGCTGTGGCCCCGTCGAGCCGCACCCCGGCGCCACCCGGCGACCGGTAGGCCACGACGCGGCCGGTGTCCGGCCGGAAGCCGTTGGCCGGGTCCTCCGTGGTGATCCGGCACTGGAGGGCTGCCCCGTTGACGCGGATCGTCTCCTGCCGGATGCCGAGCTCCGCGAGCGTCGCGCCGGCGGCGATCCTCATCTGCGAGCTGACCAGGTCGATGTCGGTGACCTCCTCGGTCACCGTGTGCTCGACCTGGATGCGCGGGTTCATCTCGATGAAGACGTGCTGGCCCGCCCGCTCCCCCACGGTGTCGACGAGGAACTCCACCGTGCCGGCATTGACATAACCGATGCTCCGCGCGAAGGCGACCGCGTCCCGGCACAGCCGGTCGCGCAGATCGGGGTCGAGGTTCGGCGCCGGGGCGATCTCGATGACCTTCTGGTGCCTGCGCTGGACCGAGCAGTCACGCTCGAAGAGGTGCACGACGTCGCCCGTGGCGTCGGCGAGGATCTGGACCTCGATGTGCCGCGGGCGCAGGACCGCCTGCTCGAGGTAGCAGGTCGAGTTCCCGAAGGCTCCCCCGGCCTCGCGCATCGCCGCAGCGAGAGCCTCCGGCAGGTCCCTGGCGCTCTCCACCCGGCGCATCCCGCGCCCGCCACCGCCTGCCACGGCCTTGACGAACAGCGGGTAGCCGATGGCCGCCGCCGCGGCGACAAGCACCTCGGGGTCGTCGGAGGGGTCGCTCGAGGCAAGGGTCGGCAGTCCGGCCGCCTTGGCTGCGCGGATCGCCTGGACCTTGTCCCCCGCGAGCTCGAGCACCTCGGGAGGCGGCCCGATGAAGATCAGGCCGGCCGTGGCGCAGGCGCGAGCGAGGCTCGGGTTCTCCGAGAGGAAGCCGTACCCCGGGTAGACCGCGTCCGCACCGGCCTCGCGGGCGACCCGCAGGATCTCCTGGATGTCGAGGTAGGCCTTGACCGGGTGCCCGGCCTCGCCGATCGGGTAGGCCTCATCGGCCTTGAGCCGGTGCTCGGAGTTGCGGTCCTCGTACGGGTAGACGGCGACCGTCCGGGCGCCGAGCTCATAGGCCGCACGGAACGCACGCACGGCGATCTCAGCACGGTTGGCGACGAGAACCTTGGAGAACACGACTCACCTCATCCACGACCGGGGAAAGCACACCGTAGCCGGAACGTGGGCAACTCGGCCCGTCGTCCGGGAGCCGGGACGAGGGGGGTGGGGCCTCAGCCTGCGGTCCGGGCCCGCCGACGGGCGGTGAGCTCGTCGACATCGGTCGAGCTCGCGAGACCCTCCTCCTCGGCGCGAACGGTGGGTAGCGAGGCGAGGCTGCCCTCCACCTCGCGCCAGACGCGCCCGACCGCGATGCCGAAGACTCCCTGACCGCCCTGGACGAGGTCGATGACCTCGTCCGGAGAGGTGCACTCGTAGACGCTCGCGCCGTCGCTCATCAGGGTGATCTGGGCGAGGTCCTCCACACCGCGTTCGCGCAGGTGGGAGACGGCCGTCCGGATCTGCTGCAGGGAGACACCCGTGTCGAGCAGTCGCTTGACGATCTTCAGCACGAGGATGTCGCGGAAGCTGTAGAGCCGCTGGGTGCCCGAGCCTGTCGCCGGGCGGACGCTGGGCTCGACCAGGCCCGTGCGGGCCCAGTAGTCCAACTGTCGGTAGGTGATGCCGGCCGCGCGGCAGGCCGTCGGGCCGCGGTAGCCGGAGGTGCTGTCGAGGTCGGGGAGCTCGTCGCCGAACAGGAGCCCCTGGACGCGCTGAGGCACGCCTGCCGGCCGTTCCGCTGTGTCACCGCTGCCGGTCACGACTGCTCCCATCGATTACCGCTCCGCTGATCGCCTGTCCGCAGCAACCGGAGGGCACTCCCTCACGGTATGGGTGCGCCCAGGGCAGGTCAACGACGCTACGCCCGACGCGCCGACGGCGTGTCGCGGCGAGATGTCTCAGGTTCCACTTGAAGGTGCATCTTGGCCCGGATCGGCCGAGAAGTCGTCGGGTGTGACGGTGTCGAGGAAGGTCCGGAACCGGGCGACCTCGTCAGCCGGCGTGTCCCCCTCGACGGGCAGCGAGGCGATCTCGAGCACCTGTGGGGCGCACAGCACCGGGCAGCCGAGGCGGACGGCGAGGGCGATCGCGTCGGAGGCGCGGGAGTCGATGCGGTGACCGCCGTCGAGGACGATCGCGGCGTGGAAGACGCCGTCGACGAGCTCGACGACCTCCACATGCGTGACGATCGCCCCGCAGGCGCCGACGAGCGAGACGAGGAGGTCGTGGGTCATCGGACGCGGCGCGCGGATGCCCGCATGGCCGACGGCGATCGCCGATCCCTCGCTCGGTCCGACGACGATCGGCAGCAGTCGTCGCCCGGCGAGGTCGAGGAGCAGGACGACGACCTCGTTCTCCTCACCCTGACGGCGCACGCCGAGGACGTCGAGCTCGACGAGCGAGGTGTCCATGCCCCCACGCTACGGCGCGGCGGCAGCCTGTGCCTGCCACTCGGCCGATCAGGGTGCGAGGTCGGCCACCCCGGCCCGCAGCAGGGCCGTGTGCAGCCGCGCGCAGAGCTCCCCGACCTCGGCAGCGAGGGTGGCGGCGTGCGCCTGAGCTGCGACTGCTCGCTGCGCCCGGACGGGGGCGACGATCTGCTCGACCACGTCGAGCTGACGGTCGGCCGCCGCGCGGAAGGCCCGCAGGTGCCTCGGCTCGAGCCCGTGCTCGGCGAGCGCGCCGGCGGCACGCACGACCTCGACGGCCCAGGGATCGAGCCGTCCCGATGCCGGGGCGGTGATCACGCCCGCCTCGATGAGCCCTGCCACCAGGGCGACGTCCGCCCCGGCGGCGGCGGCAAGGCCCTCGACGCTGTGCTTGGCCGGGCGTACCGGCCCGGAGGGCTCGCCGTCGGTGGTCGCCAGTCGCGGGAGCAAGGGTTCCAGGACCTCGCCACGGTCGAGGGCGACGAGCTGCTCCCCGATCACTCTCAGCGGCAGGTACCTGTCCCGCTGCTCGCGCAGGACGTACCGCACCCGCTCGACGTCGGCGGGGCTGTACTGGCGATAGCCGCCGGCCGACCGGCCGGGGACGACGAGGCCCTGCTCCTCGAGGAACCTCAGCTTCGACGGTGTCAGGGCCGGGAAGTCGGCGCTCAGGGTCGCGAGGACGTCAGAGATCCGCATCGACGGCGCTCGGGAGACCCCCTGCGGCCATGGTTCGACGGGACGCGGCCGCGACGGGGCGACGTCGGCCGTGACCGGCGCCGTCGCGGAGGTCACCCGATCGGCCGAGTGGCCCCGGCTCACCGGGCGGGGTCGGCGGTGCCGACCGCGCGGACGGGACTCGGGTGGAAGGTCATCCGGAACTTGCCGATCTGGACCTCGTCACCGGGGCGCAGGGTGGCCTTCTCGATCCGGGTGCGGTTCACGTAGGTGCCGTTCAGCGAGCCGACGTCGCGGACGACGAACCCGCCGGCCTCCCGGACGAACTCGACATGCTTGCGCGAGACCGTCACGTCGTCGAGGAAGATGTCGGCGTCGGGGCTGCGCCCGGCCGTCGTACGGTCGGCGTCGAGCAGGAACCGAGCACCGGACGACGGTCCGCGCTGCATCAGCAGGAGGGCAGAGGTCGCCGGGAGAGCGGCAACGGCCGCGTGCTGCTCGGGTGAGAGCGCGACGACGGTCTCGCCCTCCGCGACGGCGTCGCCGAAGCTGATCGTCGTCTCGCCGGCAGCCCAGCGCTGCGGATCGGGGGCCTTGTTCTGGTCCTCGGGGGCCTCGTGCTCGCCCATCGTCCCTCCAGGTGCTCGTCGACCGTCGAGGTGCCAGCCTATGCGCGATCACCTGTCCCGTCAGGACCGATCGCGCGCGGGGCGATGCCGGCCTCGGCTCGCTGCCCGGACGACCCTCAGCCGGTGGCCGGCGACGGGACGGGTGTCGCCCAGCGCGGGGCGGGCACCGAGCGCAGCACATCGATCGTGATCGAGTCCTGGCTGCGGACGTCGGTGGTCGCCCCGTCGTTGCGGATCGCTGCCATCGCACCACCGGGCATCTCGAGGGCCGGCTTCAGGGTGTCCGGGTCGCCGATCGCCACCCAGCGGTACGGGGCCTCGAGCGGCTGGCCGTCGACCTCGACCCCACCGGTGGTGTCGATGATGTAGGTCGAGGCGGTCAGCCTGAGGTCCCCCAGCTGGATCGCCTCGGCGCCGGCGTTGCGCAGGCTCTCCAGGACGTCGACCAGCTGGCTCGCCGAGAGCCGGGTGCCACCCTCGCGCAGCGTGATCGTCACTCCGGGGCCCTGCGCAGGGAGGCGACCGGCGAGGATCCCCTGCACCTGTGCCCTGGCGGCTGCCGCCTCTTGGGCTGCCCGTTCGGTGTCGGTGCCCGTGACGAGCTCCGCGCGCTGGTTCCTGAGGTCGGCCGCCTGCTTCTCGAGGTCGTCCGTGCGTTGGGTGACCTCGTCGAGGATGCGGACCAGCTCTTGCTGGCTGAGCCCGGACAGGTCCGTCGAGCGGTTCTGCTGCATCTGCACCACGAGGGCGAAGCCGAGCAGCGCGGTGAGGACGGCCGCGAGGAGCTGAGCCTTCGTCGCCCGGGGGCTCAGCGCCGTCCGGAGCGTCGCCCACGCTGAGGTCGTCGTCGTCGTCGGCTCGGGAGCGGGCGCCCCGTCGCTGCCGCCTTCGAGGTCAGACCGGGCCGGCTCGCTCGCATCGGGCGGCGTCTCCCCCTGCTGCTGCGTCATCGATCAGGCCTTGAGCAGGTGCCGCCGGATGGCAGCCGCGTTCGAGAAGATCCGGATGCCTAGGACGACGACGACGGCCGTCGACAGCTGGCTGCCGACACCGAGCTGGTCGCCGAGGAAGACGATCAGGGCGGCGACGACGACGTTCGAGAGGAACGAGACGAGGAAGACGCGGTCGTCGAAGGTCCGGTCGAGCATCGCGCGCAGGCCGCCGAAGAGCGCGTCGAGGGCTGCGACGACGGCGATCGGCAGGTACGGCTGGAGGAAGAGCGGGACCGTCGGCTCGAGGAAGAGCCCGGCGAGCGCGCCCAGCAGCAGTCCGATCACAGCGATCATGGCGTCTCCTGGGTTCCGGTCGTGGGCGAGGATGCCATATCGGTGGGGGTGCGGGCGTACAGCAGCCGGGGCCGGCCAGCTCCGGGGAGCGTGAGATCGTCCGCTGCGCGCAGCGAGACCCCGATCCCGTAGGCGGACGAGAGCGTCGTGAGGTGGCCGGCCGCCGAGGTCCTGGCGAAGGCGGTCTGCATCGCGCGGACGTCGCCGACCGCCTCGATCCGGTACGGCGTGGACAGCGGAACGAGGTCGATGAGGATCGCGATACCGGCCGTCCGGATCGCGCTCAGTGACGTCAGACGCTGCCCGTTCACCGCGATCGCCTCGGCGCCGGCCGCCCAGAGCCCGTTCACGACCGTCTGCACGTCGATGTCCTGCACCCGGTTCTCCGGGTCGACCTGCCCGTTGGTCCCGGGCGGTGCGTCCGAGAGCTCGACGACGAGACCTGGACCGGACACCCCGACGGCTCCGGCGAGCAGCTCCGACCGGTTGAGCTCGACGAGCAGGGCCGGGTCGTTCTCCGCGAGGGCATCGGCCTGCAGCGTCGCGATGTCGGCGTTGAGGCCGGCGTTCGTCTTCGCCAGGGTGTCGGCCCGCGCGGTGCGCTCGGTGACCTGAGAGCTCAGCGCGGTGATGGCGCCCTGCACGGCCGACTGCGGGGCGCGCAGGTTCGCGATCGCCCCGGTCAGGACGAGCCCGAGGACGAAGGCCACCACGAGCTCGAGCCCCGAGCGGGTGAGCCGCTGAGGAGCCGTCTGGTGGGGGTGCGACCGGAGGGCGGCGTCGGCGTACTCGGGGTCGGTCGGCCGGTCCATCAGGTCGTTGAGCAGAGCCATCGAGGCATCGGGACGGCGCGGCGGGGTCGGTGCGCCAGGGCGACGGTGCTCCTCGCGCCGCTCCGCTTCGCGATCGGACGGGTCAGCAGGTGAGGTCACGACGGACGTCCCCCGGGAGCCTGCTCGCCGTCGGGGTCGGCACCGGGGTGCACGTCCCCCTGGGGACGGCCCTGCACGAGCGACGGGTCGCGCAGGGCAAGCGCCGCCTGGCGCAGGTAGATGAACGCAGCGAGCCAGTAGAGCCCGATCCCCCACCACGCGAACGCCCAGCCGAGGACCCCTGCGATGGACCCGACCGGCCCGGCCCACTGGGCAAGGAGCAGGAGCGGGAAGGCGTACAGGAGGGCGAAGGTCGCCGCCTTCCCGACGAAGTGCACCGGCAGCGGGCCGACACCCGTGCGCATCAGGAGCCAGAGCAGCAGGGCGAGGACGACGTCACGCCCGACGATCGCCGCGACGAGCCACCAGGGGATGTCGCTCCTGGCCGCGAGCACGACGAGCGTGACGAGGATGAAGAGCCGGTCGGCGGCAGGATCAAGGAGCTCGCCGAGGCGGCTCTGCTGGTTCAGCCCGCGGGCGAGGACCCCGTCGAGCCAGTCCGAGGCCCCGGAGACGGCCAGGACGTAGAGGGCGGCGAGGTCCTCTCCCTGCCAGGCGAGCACCGCGAAGACCGGAACGAGCAGCAGCCTGATCAGGCTGATGACGTTGGGGACGGTGAGAACCCGGTTGGGGTCGTGAACATCCGCCACGCTCGACCGCTCCTCCCCCGGGTTGACCTGCCCGACGATCCTACGGTCCCGATGGCCGGTCGGGGCCCGACGACCCGTCCCCGTGCGCGAGCGGTTCGAACGTGACCCGACGCTCGAGGACGTCGGCCTCGACCAGCCGGACCCGGACCCGCTGGCCGGCGAGACCAGCCCCGTCGGTCAGCCGGCCGACGACCGCCGGGTCGCGGACCTGCACGGTGCGCTCGTCGAGCGCGACGGCGTCGAACTCCTCACCGACGCGCGTGGAGAGGACCGTCGCCTCGACCAGGTCGGTGCAGGCGCGATCGACGGAGGCCGCCCTTGCCGCGCCGCGGGCCATCTCCTCCCCGATCGTCGGGAGGGCGGCGAGCACCCACTCGGGCGCGGGCCGGCCCGCGTGAGCGGCGAGCGAGCACTCCAGCCCGTAGCGGTCGACGAGGCGCCGGAGGGGTGCCGTCACGTGGGCGTACGGCGCACCGACGGCACCATGGACGGGATCCGGCGGCGGTTCGCCCGCGAAGGCTGTCCATGCCGCGCCGCGGAAGAGTGCCGCCGCGGCCGTGAGGAAGGCCGCGGTCGACGGCAGGGACCGGTCGAGCCGGCGCAGGACCGCACCGTAGCTCTCGGTGCTCGGCCAGTGCACGCCGAGCGCCCGCGCGCGGTTGCGCAGCCTGGCCAGGTCGTCCTCGCTCGCGGCAGGCATCGTGCGCAGGATCCCGCCGCCCGCCTGGAGCATCAGCGTCGCTGCTGCCATCCCGGTCAGCAGCGAGATCTGCGCGTTGTGCTCCTCGACGGGCAGGGGCGCGCGCAGGGCGAGCTCCCAGCGGTCGTCCACCGCGACCACCTCCTGCTCGGCCCGGGCGAGCGACACGCCGCCGCGCGTCTGCTCGAGCCCGGCGCGCAGCGTCCCGATCTCGGCGAGCAGGGTGATCGCCTCGCCTGCCTCGCCGGCGTCGAGGGACCGCTGGGTCGCGGGGTAGTCGAGCCTGGCCCGGCTGCGCACGATCGCGCGCACCACCTCGACGTCCTGGACGACGCCGTCGGCGGCGAGGGCGATCGTCCAGACGATCGCCGGGCGGACCTGTCCGGCGAGCAGGGACGCCGCTCCCTCGGACAGCACGGCCGGGTGCAGGGGCACGCGGGTGTCAGGGCAGTAGACGGTCGTCGCCCGGGCGTGCGTCTCCCGGTCGAGCGCGCCCCCCGGGGCGACGAAGGACGGGACGTCGGCGATCGCGTACCGCACGAGGAAGCCCGTGCCGCGGCGCGTGAGGTGCATCGCCTGGTCGAGGTCGGTCGAGCCCGGCGGGTCGAGAGTGACGAAGGGCAGCTCGCTGAGGTCACTCCGTCCACCGGTCGTCGGACGACGGGCGGCCGCCGCCGACTCGGCTCCGGCGTCCGTGGGGAACTCGAGGGGCAGCCGGTGCTCGGCACGGATCGCGCGGAAGCCGGCGCGCAGCTGCGCTCCGTGCGCGGGGTCGACTCGAAGCAGTCGGCGGGGTCGCGGCACGCGCCAAGGCTACGTGCAGATGACATGCTGGCCACATGCTCGAGCTGCTGACCGGGACCGGACTGGCCACCGCTGCAGGACTCAACGCGGCGCTCCCGCTCCTCGTCCTCGGGCTGCTCGACCGGTTCACGTCCCTTGTCGACCTCCCGTCGCAGTGGGCGTGGCTCGCCAGCCCCTGGGTGCTGGCGCTCCTCGCCCTGCTGCTCGTGCTCGAGGTCGTCGCGGACAAGGTGCCCGGGTTCGACCACGCGAACGACATCGTCCAGTCGGTCGTGCGACCGACCGCCGGCGGGATCGTGTTCGGCGCCGGGACCTCGTCGGCCACGGCCGCGGTGACCGACCCCTCGGCGTTCTTCTCCTCGCACGCCTGGGTGCCCGTCGCGCTCGGGGTCCTCCTCGCCCTGGGGATGCACACCCTCAAGGCGGTCTCCCGACCGGTGATCACTCTCACGACGGGCGGTCTCGGTGCGCCGGTGGTGAGCACGGCCGAGGACGTCACGAGCCTGCTGCTCAGCCTCAGCGCCGTCCTGCTCCCCGTGCTCGTGCTGGTCCTCCTGGCCGGGGTCGCTCTGGTGGCCACCCGGTGGTGGCGTCGCCGCCGGGTGCGCGAGGCGGTCGGATGAGGCTCGGCGTGCACCTCGGGTACTGGGGCGCGCAACGGCCCGCCGGGGCGCTGGAGACGATCCTCGAGGCCGAAGCGCTCGGCTACGACTCCGTGTGGACGGCCGAGGCGTACGGGTCCGACGCGCTCACCCCGCTGGCCTGGTGGGGAAGCAGGACCGAGCGGATCCGCCTCGGGACGGCGATCGCCCAGATCTCGGCGCGCGCTCCGACGGCGACGGCGATGGCTGCGATCACCATGGACCACCTCTCCGACGGACGCTTCACGCTGGGGCTCGGGGTCTCCGGTCCCCAGGTCGTCGAGGGCTGGTACGGACAGCCCTACCAGCGACCCTTGGCCAGGACCCGCGAGTACGTCGACCTCGTGCGCCAGACCCTCACCCGGCAGCAGCCGGTCACCTCCCCGGGACCGGCCTATCCGCTGCCCCTGCCGGGGGGCACCGGACTGGGCCGCGCGCTACGGTCGACCGTGCACCCGCTCCGCGCCGACCTGCCGATCCACCTTGCGGCCGAGGGGCCGAAGAACGTCGCGCTCACTGCAGAGATCGCCGACGGCTGGCTGCCCCTCTTCTTCTCCCCCCGTCACGACGGCGAGCACCGGGCACTGCTCGCCGAGGGTTTCGCGGCGCGCGCTCCGGCACTGACCCCCGCCACGGCCTTCGAGGTGTCCGCCACCGTGCCGGTGGTCGTCGATGCCGACGTCGAGAGCGCAGCTGACCAGGTGCGCCCGTTCGTCGCGCTCTACCTCGGCGGGATGGGCGCCCCGGGGGCGAACTTCCATCGGGCGGCCATCGAGCGGCTGGGCTGGGTCGACGAGTGCGTCGAGATCGTCACGCTCTGGGCGGCGGGACGCCGGGCCGAGGCGGCAGCATCGGTACCGACCGCCCTCGTGCAGGACATCGCGCTCGTCGGCCCTGCCGAGGCGATCCGGGACCGCCTCCAGGCCTGGGACGAGACCGTGGTGACCTCGATCCTCGTCCAAGGGGACCGGACGGCGCTGCGCACGATGGCCGAGCTGGCGCTGTGACCGCTGACCAGGAGGCCGCGCACTGGGCGGCGCGGCTCGAGGACCGGATCACCCGACGCGTCACGCGCCGGCTGCGACGCAGGGCCTGGACCGCGAGCATCGAGCCCTTCACCGGCTACGGGACCCAGGGCTGGGTACGGGTGCTCGCCCGGGCGGTCCTGGTGGCTCCTGATCGCCCGGGCACCTCGACCGGGCCACCGATGGCCCTTCGCGCCGTGCGCGGCTGGCGCTCCTTCCTCGTGGTGCCGCTCCCGCGGGCATCGATCGAGGTGGAGATCGACGGAGCACGCCATCGTGTCGAGGCCGACGACCGTGGCTACCTCGACGTCCGGCTGCCCGCCCCGCTGGAGCCAGGATGGCGGCAGGTGCGGATCGGTCTCGACGGCTCCTGGGTCGAGGCGCGGGTGCTCGTCATCGGCCCGCAACCGGCGATGGCCCTGCTCAGCGATGTCGACGACACCGTGATGGTGACCACCATCCCGCGCCCGCTCCTCGCGGCCTGGAATGCGCTGGTCCTGCACGAGAACGCTCGACGCGCGGTCCCGGGGATGGCCGAGCTGTACCAGCGCTGGTCCGGTGCGTACCCCGACGGACCCACCTTCTACCTCTCCACCGGAGCATGGGACGTGGCGCCGGCGCTGCGACGGTTCCTCCGGCACCACGGCTTCCCCCCTGGCCCGCTCCTGCTTGCCGACTGGCGCCCGCGGAGCCAGGGCTGGTTCAGCACCGGGCAGCACCACAAGCGGCAGAGCCTGCAGCGGCTGATGGCCGAGCTGCCCCAGCTCACCTGGGCGCTGGTCGGGGACGACGGTCAGCACGACCCCCAACGGTATGCCGAGGCGGTCGCCGAGCACCCGGGCCGGGTGGCCGTGGTGGCGATCCGGCGCCTGAGCCCGGCCGAGCAGGTGCTGTCCCACGGACTGCCGCTCCCGCTTCCGCAGGACACCGACGTGACGGGGCTCCTCGTCGTCGAGGGTGCAGACGGGCACGAGCTGACCCTGCGCCTGGTCGACGCCGGCCTGCTGCCGCCGGCGCACCGCTGAGGGCTGGAGCTGCGGTCAGGCCCTGACCGGCGAGACCCCGACGAGGTCGGCGAGGGCCGCAGCGAAGGAGTCGACGTCCTCGGGGGTCGTGTCGAAGGCGCACATCCAGCGGACCTCCCGTGTCGCCCGGTCCCAGTCGTAGAAGCGGAAGGCCTCGCGCAGGCGGTCGGCCACCCCGTCGGGAAGCACAGCGAAGACCGCGTTCGCCTCGACCGGCCGGACGACGCTGACACCGGGCAGGTCGACGACCGCGTCGCGCAGCCGTCGAGCCATCGCGTTGGCGTGGCCGGCCGAGCGCAGCCACAGGTCCCCGTCGAGGAGCGCGAGGAGCTGGGCGGAGACGAAGCGCATCTTCGAGGCGAGCTGCATGTCGGTCTTGCGCAGGAAGGTCAGGCCGTCGCTCGCGCTCGGGTCGAGCACCACGACGGCCTCGGCCGCCATGGCACCGTTCTTCGTCCCGCCGAACGAGACGACGTCCACCCCGACGTCGGAGGTGAAGGCCCGGATCGGCAGGCCGAGGCTCACCGCGGCGTTCGCGATCCGTGCGCCGTCCAGGTGCACGCGCATCCCGAGGCCGTGCGCGTGCTCGACGATCGCCGCGATCTGCTCCGGGGTGTAACAGGTGCCGAGCTCGGTGCTCTGGGTGATCGTCACGACGAGCGGCTGTGCGCGGTGCTCGTCGCCCCAGCCCCATGCCTCGGCGTCGATGAGCCCGGGGGTGAGCCGGCCGTCGGGCGTGGGCACCGGCAGGAGCTTGACCCCGCCGACCTTCTCCGGCGCTCCCCCCTCGTCGCAGTTGACGTGGGCCGTCGCGGCGCAGACCGCTGCTCCCCAGCGAGGCAGCATCGACTGCAGGGCGAGCACGTTCGCGCCGGTGCCGTTGAGCACGGGGTAGACGTCGACCGGCCGGCCGAAGTGCTCGGCCATGACCTCGACGAGCCGGGCCGTGTAGGCGTCCTCGCCGTAGGAGATCTGATGGCCGCCGTTCGCGTCAGCCAGCGCGGCGAGGACCTCGGGGTGCACCCCCGCGTAGTTGTCGGAGGCGAAGCCACGGCGGGAGCTGTCATGCAGGATCACGAGCTGATCCTCTCACCGCCGGTCGACGCCGATGCGCCGGACGGCCCCGTCATCCGGTGATCCCGCTCGTCGAGGCCACGACGTCGGCGATCCGCCGGTCGAGCGCCTCGTAGAACATCGAGAGCGGGAACTCGTCGGGCAGCACGGCGTCGGTGAGCCCCTTCAGCGGGCCGGTCAGCGGCAGGGCGTGGGGGCCCTGCGCCCAGGTCGATGCCGGGTGCGCGGTGAGCACGCTCGAGACGAGGTCGTAGGCCGCGAGCCAGTGCGCGATCTTCGGCCGGTCGATCGACCGCCAGTACAGGTCCTCGACCTGCTCGCCGAGCGCGAGGACCGCCGCAGGGACCCCCTCCCAGTCGATCAGGAGCCGGTTGTCCGTCCAGTGCACGACACCCCGCTGGTGCAGCCAGGCGAACAGCAGCTGCCCGCCGAGCCCGTCGTAGTTGCGCACCCGGCTGCCGCTGAGCGGGAACCGGAAGATCCGGTCGAAGAGCACGGCGTACTGCACGAGCCGTCCATGGGGCTCGCCGGCCAGCTCCAGCGTCACCGCCTCGCGGAAGGCGGTGAGGTCGCAGCGCAGCTCCTCGAGCGAGTAGAGGAAGTAGGGCATCCGCTGCTTGATCATGAACGGGTCGAAGGGCAGGTCGCCGCGCATGTGCGTGCGGTCGTGGATGAGGTCCCACAGCACGAACACCTCCTCGGCGAGGGCCTGGTCGGCCAGCAGCCGGGCGGCGTCCGGCGGCAGGGCCAGCCCGGTCGTCCGGGCCGCAGCGGTCACCACCCGGCGGAACCGGGCAGCCTCCCGGTCGGCGAAGATCGCGCCCCAGGTGAACGTCGGGATCGAGCGCATCGCGACGGTCTCGGGGAACAGCACGGCCGAGTTCGTGTCGTAGCCGGCCGTGAAGGCGAGGAAGCGGATGGGGACGAAGAGGCGGTTGGTGTAGGTGCTCGCCTCGAGCTCCCGGACGAAGTCGGGCCACAGCACCTCGACGACGACGGCCTCGAGATGGCGGTCAGGGCTGCCGTTCTGGGTGACCATCGGGAAGACGACGAGATGACGCCGGCCGTCCACCCGCTGCGCCGCGGGTGCGAACGCCACGAGCGAGTCGAGGAAGTCAGGGACGCCGACCCCGGCCGCCGCCCATCGCTCCAGGTCGACGAGAACGGCCTCGAGGTAGGCCGCGTCGTGCGGGAACTGCGGAGCCAGCAGGCGCACCCCTGCCGCCACCCGGCGGACGAGGGCTGCCGCCCGTGCGGAGTCCTGCGGCTCGACGGAGCCGTCCTTGGCCTGCAGCGGCTGGAGCTCGGCGATCGCCGAGACGACGGCGAGCCAGGCGGGGTCGCGCGTGACGGGGTCGGCCGCGCGCCCGGTACCGGCGTCGACCGGGCGCGGGGCCAGCCAGGCGATGAGGTTCCGCTCCAGCTCGGCCGGCGCGGTCAGCTCGGCGGCGAGGACGGCGACACGGCGCCCGCCGGGGGTCGTCCCGACCGCCGCGACGACGCTCCCGTCGGCGGTCCGCAGGAGCGCTGCCGCGCCGTCGAGGCCGAGGACAGCGCCGGCGGTGCCGGCCGGCTCGACGACCCGGGCCAGCAGGTCCTCGTCGGTGTGACCGACCAGGCCGACGCGGTCCGGCTGCAGCGGTCCCGGGCGCGGCGCGACGACGGTCACCGAGATCCCGGCCGCGGCCGCGACCGCTCGTACCGAGGGGTGCCACGGGCCGACGCCCGTGATCAGGACGCCCGGCGCCCGGGCCGCAGCCGTCGGGTCGGCTGACCCGAGGAGCTCGTCGGAGGGGGTGAGCACGAGCACGTCGGAGGCGACGCCGGGAGCGCCGGGACGTGAGGTGACCGGGAACCGTGACATCGACGTCTCCTGACGCTCGCCGCAAGTTACTGCACGGTACGGTCGCCCGCCGTAGGGGTCAATCGCTCGCGGCGCGTACCGACCGGTAGACTCAGCTCGTCGCGCCTCTTGTGCGTGACCGGCGCTGCAGCGCCCTCCCCGACTGACAGGACCCCATGGCCTACGACGGTGACCGCACGGACGCGTCCAGCAGCACCCTCGATCACGGCGAGCACGAGACGATCGAGGCAGTGCAGGTCGACCTCGTCGACCTCGGCCTCCCGGCCGCTCTCGTCGACGCGGTCCTCGACCTCGGATACGTGCGTCCGACCCCGATCCAGGCCCAGGCGATCCCGGCGCTCCTCGCCGGACGCGACCTGCTCGGCGTCGCGCAGACGGGTACCGGGAAGACGGCGGCCTTCGGTCTCCCGCTCCTCGCTGCCGTCGACCCTCAGGTGCGCGGCGTCCAGGGGATCGTCATGGTGCCGACCCGTGAGCTCGCCCTCCAGGTCGCCGATGCCATCACCGGGTACGCGAAGGGCGTCCCGGTCCGGGTCGTCGCGATCTACGGCGGCGCACCCTTCCTCCCGCAGCGGCGCGCCATCCAGGACGGCGCCCAGATCGTCGTCGGCACCCCCGGACGCGTCATCGACCACCTCTCCAGGGGTTCGCTCGACCTGGCCAGGTTGAAGATGCTCGTCCTTGACGAGGCCGACGAGATGCTGCGCATGGGCTTCGCCGAGGACGTCGAGACGATCATGACGTCCACCCCGCCGGGTCGGCAGGTCGCCCTCTTCTCCGCAACGATGCCCCCCGGCATCGCTCGGGTCGCGACTGCCCATCTGCGCAACCCGGTGCGCATCCAGGTCTCCCGTCCGGCGTCGACCGTCGCGAGCGTGCGGCAGACCTTCGCCGTCGTGCCGTTCCGGCACAAGGTCGGGGCGCTCTCGCGTCTGCTGGCCACGACCGAGGCCGACGCGACCCTCGTCTTCACCAGGACCCGCAGCTCGGCCGACGAGGTCGGTTCGGCACTGGTCGCCCGCGGCATCCCCGCGGCGACGATGTCCGGCGACGTGGCCCAGAAGGATCGCGAGCGGATCATCGAACGACTCCGCGAGGGAAGCCTCGACGTCCTGGTCGCCACGGACGTGGCAGCTCGCGGTCTTGACGTCGACCGGATCGGTCTCGTCGTCAACTTCGACGTGCCCACCGAGCCCGACGCCTATGTGCACCGCATCGGCCGGACCGGTCGCGCTGGTCGGACGGGCATCGCGATGACCTTCGTGACACCGAACGAGCAGGGCCGGCTGCGGGCGATCGAGAAGGCCATCCGGCAGCGTCTGGAGGAGGTGCCGATCCCCTCCCCTGCCGACGTCTCGGCGCACCGGGTCAAGGCCCTCCTCGCCCGGGTCCCCGACCGGACCAGGGCCGGACGCCTGGAGATGTACCGCACCGCGCTGACCGAGGCTGTCGCCGCCGGCGCCGACCTGCTCGACCTCGCCTCGGCCCTCGC
Source organism: Actinomycetales bacterium (assembly GCA_038223605.1). Classification (GTDB taxonomy): domain Bacteria; phylum Actinomycetota; class Actinomycetes; order Actinomycetales; family Cellulomonadaceae; genus Actinotalea. Next base: position 71,231 of record JBBRGX010000003.1, read on the forward strand.
CGCCATGTCGGTCGGCGACGACGGCCCGGGCTCGCGGACCGAGGAGGCCATCGAGCCGAGCCCGATCCAGGCGAGCCGTGGCGCGGACTCGACCTCCGACGGACGGGTCTCCTTCACCTCCGAGGAGCGCGCTCGCACCGCGGCGCGGCGGCCGGTCACCGGCACCCGCTACCGGGTGGCCGTCGGCTCGACGCATGGGGCCCGCCCGGAGTCGATCGTCGGGGCGATCACCGGCGAGGGCGGCCTGCGCGGGAAGGATCTCGGCCGGATCGACATCTTCGCGACGTTCAGCCTGGTGGAGATCTCCGCCGAGCTGAGCCCTGAGGCCTTCCGCCGCATCGGCGGAGCCAAGGTCGGCGGCCGTCCGCTGCGGATCGCCGTCGACGCCGGTCCGCGCGGGCACTCGGCCGCCAGGGCGACCGCCCACCCGGGGACCCAGCACGGGGCCGTGCGTCCCGTCCGGCGCACCGGTGAGGCCCTCAAGGCCCCGCGCAGGGATCGACCCCAGTCCTAGTCCTGGGCGGTCCGGGCGCCGGCGGCCGGTGCAGGCGGGGCCCTCAGAGCCGCTCGGCGCGCTGAGCGAGGGTCTGACGCTGGCGATCGAGGACGAAGCGGAACAGCGCGTCACGGTCACGCTCGCCGACCCCGAGGATCCGGCAGCCGTAGGCGAGGCCGCCGCGCACCTCGGTGCGTCGCACGACCTCCAGCACGAGGTCCAGGCGTCGGGCGCCGAGGTCGACGGTGGTCGCGACGCGGTGGCCGATCTCGAGCTCTGCCTCGGTGCGGAACCGGATGCCGTCGGCGGAGAGGTCGTCGACGTGCACGGCCCACGGCGGGTCGAGGACCTGTTCGGCCTTGCCCACCACGAGCGATCCGAGACGCAGCACCATGTCCGTCTGCACCCGCAACGACGAGCGGTGCTGCACCGCCTCACGCAGCGTGAGGGAGCGGAGCACGACCCTGCCGTGCCCGCTCTCGTCGACGATCGCGTCGAAGGTGAGGGCCCCGCGGTCGGAGCTCATGATCACGAGCGTCGCCAGGTCCCCCGGGTGCAGCCAGGCGCCGGTGAACGTCCGCGCCGACATCACCAGTCGCGCCCCGGAGTGCTCGCGGACGAAGCCACGGGCGATCAGCTCGCCGGTCTCGGCGTGGATGGCGCACGGGTCGGACTCGAAGGCCATGCCCACCTCCTCGCTCGGCTGCTCGCGCCGACCCTACCGGGCGGCCGGCCTCAGTCGTGGCTGGCGGGCTCCTCCCGCTCGGCGGCGTGCCGCGCGAGGACGAAGAGCAGGTCGGAGAGGCGGTTGAGGTAGCGCAGCGCCATCTCGCTCACGAGCTCACCCGACCGGGCAGCGCCCACGGCGTGACGCTCCGCCCGCCGGACGACCGTCCGCGCCAGGTCGAGTGCTGCGGACGTCGCATCGGACCCGGGCACGATGAACACCGGTCGCAGGGGCTTCTCGGCGACGAGCCGGTCGATCTGCGCCTCGAGCCGGTCGACCATGGCGACCGAGACCTCGGAGACCTCGGCGACGAGCCGGTCGCGGTGGTCGGGGTTCGCCGCGAGATCGGCCCCGACGACGAAGAGCTCGCGCTGGAGCTCGAACACCGTCGCGCCGAGCTCGCCGTCCGCACTGCCGGCACGAACGACGGCGAGGGCGGCGATCGCCTCGTCGACGTCACCGCTGGCCTCGACCAGGGGGTCGGACTTGGAGACGCGTCCGCCGAGGAAACGCCCCGTCGTGCCGTCGTCACCGGTCTTCGTGTAGACCTTCACCGCGCGCTCCTCACCTGACGCTGTGCCGGACGTTCCCTCCGGTCGCGGTCAGCCTGCCATGCGGATCGGAACCCGTCCTGCGGGCGGCGCGGCGGGCGGCCGGCGGCTCACCGACCGTGACCCGGCCGAGCCCGGCGACGCGCTAGGGTGGTGACGCCACTTGGTGGCAACGTCCTGCAGGTCCAGGGGAAGCCGGTCAGACTCCGGCGCTGTCCCGCAACCGTGGGTCGGACGACGTCCGACGAGCCGGAGCGCCTGGGCAGGACGAGCGGCTCCTACCGTCGAGGCAAACGGGGCGGAGCCCGGGTCGATCCCCGGCCTGCCGTCCGTCGGCGCCCGGGTGAGGCGCGGGTCCGTCACGGACCACTCAGAAAGAGACATCGTGCACCTGACCCGCACCTTCACCGTCGCCCTTGCGACCGTTCTCGCCCTCTCCGGGCTCGCCTCCCCCGCGGCAGCCGCCGGCAACGGCTCCTGCACCGACCCCGATGGCGTCACCGTCGTCGTCGACTTCACCGATGTCGGGGGCGCGGTCGAGACGGGCTGCGCCACCGCGCCCACGACCGGGACCGATGCGCTTCAGACAGCCGGCTTCGTCGACCTCAGGGACGCGTCGGGCCTGATCTGCGCGATCGACGCGATGCCGGACCCCTGCCCTGCTACCTTCACCGGCTCGTACTGGTCCTACTGGTTCGCCGCACCCGGTGGCGAGTGGCAGAGCTACCTGGTCGGCTCGGACACGTCGACTCCCGCCCCCGGCTCCGTCGAGGGCTGGCGCTACTCGGACGGTACGGCGGGACCGACCGTCGCGGCTGCCGCGGTGCGGACGACGTCCGCGACGACCGAGGCCTCACCATCGGCCTCCGCTGCCGCCTCGGCGCCGGCCCCCACCGTCGCACCGTCCGCCGGTGAGACGCTGAGCGCCGGGACCGGTGCAGCCGTGCAGGACGGGACCTCCCAGGGTGTCCAGGTCTGGCTCATCGCTGCCCTCGTCGCCGTCGCCCTGGTGGCGGTCGTCGCCGTCGTCGTCCGGCGCCGCAGGACCGACGCCTGAGATGCATCCCCTCGCCTGGTGGTCCTGGGCGCTCGGCCTCACGGTCGCGGCGTCCAGGACCCCCAGCGTGCCCGCTCTCGGGCTGATCGTCATCGCGACCCTCCTGGTGGCGACGCTCGCGCGGGGCGACGGGCCGCGTGGACGCGCCCTCCCGGGCTTCGTCGTGCTCGCCGCGGTCGTCGTCGCGCTCCGGCTCACCTTCTACGTCGTCGTCGGTATCAAGACCCCCGGCACCGTCGTCCTCGACCTGCCGGCGGTCCCGATGCCGGCCTGGGCGGTCGGTGTGCAGCTCTTCGGGCCGGTGACGACAGCCGGACTCGGGACGGCAGCGGTCGGCGGCCTGCGGCTCGCAGCCCTTGTCCTGTGCGTCGGCGCCGCCGGGGTGCTCACCTCCGCCGCCCGGACCCTGCGGACCCTTCCGGCAGCGCTGCACGAGCTCGGGACAGCCGTCGTCATCGCAGTCAACGTCGCGCCGGCTCTGGTGGCTGCCGCGACTCGGGTGCGCAAGGCTCAGCGGCTCCGCGGGCTGCCGGCACGGGGTCTGCGCGCCGTGCCGGCGACCGTCGTCCCGGTGCTGAACGACGCCCTCGAGCAGTCGCTCGCGCTCGCGGCCTCGATGGACAGCCGCGGCTTCGCCGGGACCCGCGGTCGGCGCGACGCCCGGGTGGTCCCGCTCCTGCTCGGCGCCCTTCTCGCCGTCGCCGTGGGTCTCTACGGGGTGCTCGACCCGTCGACGCCGCCGTGGTCGGGCCCCGGTCTCCTCGCGCTCGGGGCTGCCTGCGGCCTGCTGGGGAGCGTCCTCGCCGGCCGTCTGGTGACCAGGACCAGCTTCCGTCGGGAGGTCTGGGGGACGCAGGCATCGGTCGTGGCCATGGCAGGTCTCGGTGCTGCTGTCCTCGTCACCGTCGCCGGCCCCGGTCCGGGCGCGGTGGCGACGCTCGGGGCGCTCGCCGTCGCTCCCCTCCTCGTCAGTCTCCCCCGGTCAGGGCGGTCAGCCGCATGATCCGGCTCGAGGGCGTGTCCGTCACCTATCCCGGAGCGGCGGAGCCCACGCTGCGCTCGGTCGACCTGAACGTGGCCGAGGGCGAGCTGTGCCTCGTCGTCGGCCCCACCGGTGCGGGCAAGACGACCCTGCTGCGCGCGGTCTGCGGGCTCGTCCCGCACTTCTCCGGCGGGCTGCTCGAGGGATCGGTCACGGTCGCCGGTCGCGACACCCGGACGCACCGCCCGCGCGACCTGGCCGACGTCGTCGGGGTGGTCCTGCAGGATCCAGCGCAGGGCTTCGTCGCCGACACGGTCGAGGACGAGCTCGTCTACGCGATGGAGCAGCTGGGTCTGAGCCCCGGGGTGATGCGGACCCGGGTGGAGGAGACCCTCGACCTGCTCGGCCTCGTCGACGTGCGCCATGCTCCGGTGCGCGACCTGTCCGGCGGCGAGCAGCAGCGCGTCGCGATCGGCGCGGTGCTCACCGCACATCCGCGGATCCTCGTGCTCGACGAGCCGACGTCTGCCCTTGACCCGGCAGCGGCCGAGGACGTGCTCGCCGCGCTGACGCGGCTCGTGCACGACCTCGGGATGACGGTCCTCGTCGCGGAGCACCGGCTCGAGCGCGTCGTCCAGTACGCCGACCGGATCGTCACGGTGGCCGCCGACGGCTCGGTGCGTTCGGGCCCCGCGGCCCAGATGATGCGCGAGAGCGTCGTCGCTCCGCCGATCGTCGAGCTCGGCCGCATCGCAGGCTGGGATCCCCTTCCCATGTCCGTCCGTGACGCCAGGCGGAGCGCCGGGCCCCTGCGCGGGCGTCTGCTGGCCGCCGTCGCCCCCGTGGCGCGGCAGGCTCCCCGGCTGACAGCCCAGCTGACGGCGTCCGGCCTCCATGTCCGCTACCCCAGGAGCTGGGCCGTCCGAGGGGTCGACCTCGAGGTGCGCGGGGGCGAGGTGACCGCCCTGATGGGCCGCAACGGTGCGGGCAAGTCGTCGCTGCTGTGGGCGCTCTCCGGCGCCGGCCGACGCTCGGCCGGCCGCGTCCTGCTCGCTGACGGCTCTGACCCTGCGGCGCTGGGTCCGGCGCAGGCGCGGCGCCGTGTCGCGCTCGTCCCGCAGAACCCGCTCGACCTGCTCTACCTCTCGACCGTCGGGGCCGAGTGCCGCGCGGCCGACAGCCAGGCCGGCGCCCGTGCCGGGACGACGGCTGCCCGGCTGACGGCCCTCGCCGGCCCCCTCGATCTCGCCAGCCACCCGCGCGACCTCTCCGAGGGCCAGCGCCTTGCCCTCGTGCTGGCGATCCAGCTCAGCGCCGACGCCACCGTCCTGCTGCTCGACGAACCGACCCGTGGCCTGGACTACGACGCCAAGCGCCGACTGGCCGGGCTGCTCGCCCAGCACGCCAGGGCCGGTGGCGCCGTGCTCCTCTCGAGCCACGACGTGGAGTTCGTCGCCGAGTGCGCCGACCGCGTCGTCGTCCTCGCCGGCGGCGAGGTGGTGGCCGACGGCTCGGCGCGGGAGGTGCTCACCGCCTCGCCGACCTTCGCCCCGCAGGTCGCCAAGGTGCTGCACCCGATCGAGCTGCTGACGGTCGCCCAGGTGAGCGCTGCCCTGGCGGTGACGGCGTGAGCCCCGCAACCTCTCTGGTCCCGCTCGCTCGCCGCAGCGGCGTCGCTCTCGGGCTCGCCTCCGGCGCCGGTCTGCTCGCCTTCTGCTGGCCGCTCGCCGTCGGGGCCCAGAGCCGGCTCGCTCAGGGAGCGCTGGCACCGGTCGTGCTCGGTGGGGTGCTCGCCGCGGTCCTGGTCGTGCTCCACCTCGTGCTGGCCGAGGGCGGGCTCGACGTGAAGGCCGTCGCCGTGCTCGGCCTGCTCTCGGCGGTCGGCGCCGTCCTGCGGCCCCTGTCGGCCGGCACCGCAGGGATCGAGCTCGTCTTCATCGTCATCGTGCTCGGGGGCCGGGTGCTCGGGCCGGGGTTCGGGTTCGCCCTGGGGTCGACGACCCTCTTCGCCTCGGCGCTGCTGACCGGTGGGGTCGGCCCTTGGCTGCCGTACCAGATGCTCGCCGCCGCGTGGGTCGGGCTCGGCGCAGGTCTGCTGCCCTGGCGCTCGCGGGTCCGAGGAGCGCCGGAGATCGCCCTGCTGGTCGGCTATGGGATCGTCGCATCGCTCGCCTACGGGCTGATCATGAACCTCGCCTTCTGGCCCTTCCAGCTGGGCTCCGGGACGGGGCTCTCGTTCGTCGCCGGCGACCCGGTCGCCGCGAACCTGCGTCGGTTCGCCCTCTACGACGCGGCGACCTCGCTCGGCTGGGACGTCGGGCGGGCGGCGACCACGGCTACCGGGCTCCTGCTGCTCGGCGCACCTGTGCTCGCAGCCCTGCGGCGCACCGCGACGGCCGGGCGCTTCGCCCCTCCCCCGCCGGGGGCCGGCATCTCGTGAGCCGACCGGCGCCGGCTGCTCCTCCGGCGCCCCCGGCCGCAGGTCGATCCTGTCGTCCGCCCCCCGGCGACACGCCACAGGCCGCGACACGCCGCGCGGCGAACGTCCTCGTCGCTGCCTCCGACCGGTCACCATCGCGCTCACCTGCGGCTTCGCCCGAGCATCGGCAAGGCCTCCGGTCATCCGACGAAAGTCGGCGGTGCGTTTGTCGGTGGCACAACATATAGTGGTTCCACGGCTGTAGTTCGGGCAGTGCTTGTGCTGGGGCCGTCCACAGTCGAAGTCCGTCACCCACAGCATCACCCACAGGTTTCCCACAGATCTGTCCACCGGAGCCGAGCACCGCACCGCCTCAGGGCATGCGTGTCAGTCCCGGGAGAGACGATCTCCGCAGCACCCAGCACGCCAGCAGATCAGCACCGAGGCACATCAGCTCACGGCAAGGCACGACGGTCACCGGCCGCGCGACCGGCCGAAGGGGAACGAAGGAGAAGTCATGACAGAGACGTCGGCGAACGCCAAGAAGGCAGCCGCGCGCACGGCCAGGAGCTCGACAGCGGGTCTCACCATCGAGCGGGTCTTCACGACCCCCGGCATCCACCCCTACGACCAGGTCACCTGGGACCGCCGCGACGTCGTGCAGACCAACTGGCGCAGCGGGGAGACGATCTTCGAGCAGAAGGGCGTCGAGTTCCCGTCCGACTGGTCGATCAACGCCACCACGATCGTCACGACCAAGTACTTCCGTGGCGCCGTCGGGGCGGCCAACCGCGAGCACAGCCTCAAGCAGCTCATCGACCGGGTCGTCCTGACCTACACGAAGGCCGGCCGCGAGTTCGGCTACTTCGCGACGACCGAGGACGCGACCGTCTTCGAGCACGAGCTGACGTGGATGCTGCTGCACCAGGTCTTCAGCTTCAACTCCCCCGTGTGGTTCAACGTCGGCACGCCCTCCCCCCAGCAGGTGAGCGCCTGCTTCATCCTGTCCGTCGACGACACGATGGACTCGATCCTCAACTGGTACCGCGAAGAGGGGATGATCTTCAAGGGAGGCTCCGGCGCGGGCCTCAACCTCTCCAGGATCCGCTCCTCCAAGGAGCTCCTGTCCTCCGGTGGCACCGCCTCCGGCCCGATCTCCTTCATGCGCGGCGCGGACGCCTCCGCCGGGACCATCAAGTCGGGCGGCGCGACCCGTCGCGCGGCGAAGATGGTCGTCCTGGACGTCGATCACCCGGACATCGAGGAGTTCATCTCGACCAAGGCGCGCGAGGAGGACAAGATCCGCGCGCTGCGCGACGCCGGGTTCGACATGGACCTCGGCGGCAAGGACATCATCTCCGTCCAGTACCAGAACGCGAACAACTCCGTCCGCGTCTCCGACGAGTTCATGCAGGCGGTCTCGGACGGCACCGACTTCGGGCTGCGGTCACGGTCGACGGGTGAGGTCATCGAGAGGGTCGATGCCAAGCACCTCTTCCGCCAGATCGCGCAGGCCGCGTGGGAGTGCGCCGACCCGGGCATCCAGTACGACTCGACGATCAACGCCTGGCACACCAGCCCCGAGAGCGGCCGGATCAGCGCGTCGAACCCGTGCAGCGAGTACATGCACCTGGACAACTCCTCGTGCAACCTGGCCTCGCTCAACCTGATGACCTTCCTGCGCCCCGACGACACCTTCGACGTCGAGCGCTTCGCGAAGGCGGTCGAGCTGATCATCACGGCGATGGACATCTCGATCTGCTTCGCCGACTTCCCCACCGAGGCGATCGGCGTCACGACGCGCGCGTTCCGTCAGCTCGGCATCGGCTACGCCAACCTCGGCGCTCTGCTCATGGCGACCGGCCACGGCTACGACTCGGCCGGTGGGCGGGCGCTCGCCGCGTCGATCACCTCGCTCATGACGGGCACCGCGTACAAGCGCTCGGCGGAGCTGGCCGCGATCGTCGGCCCGTACGACGGCTACGAGCAGAACATCGAGGGGCACCAGCGCGTCATGCGCAAGCACGCCTCCGCCAACGATGACATCCGCAGCCTCGGCGCGATGGACTCGGAGCTGCACAGCGCCGCGACGAAGGTCTGGGCCGAGGGCAACAAGATCGGGATGCGCAACGGATGGCGCAACGCCCAGGCCTCGGTCCTGGCACCCACCGGAACCATCGGCTTCATGATGGACTGCGACACGACCGGCGTGGAGCCCGACTTCTCGCTCGTCAAGTTCAAGAAGCTCGTCGGTGGCGGCTCGATGCAGATCGTCAACCAGACGATCCCGCGTGCCCTGCGGCGGATGGGCTACGCCGAGGAGACCGTCGAGGCGATCGTGGAGTACATCGCCGAGCACGGTCACGTCGTCGACGCCCCCGGCCTGCGGCCCGAGCACTATGAGGTCTTCGACTGCGCGATGGGCGAGCGGGCGATCTCACCGATGGGCCACGTCCGGATGATGTCGGCCGTCCAGCCGTTCATCTCCGGCGCGATCTCCAAGACCGTCAACATGCCGGAGACGGCGACGATCGACGAGATCGAGCAGCTCTACTTCGACGCCTGGTCGATGGGCATCAAGGCTCTCGCGATCTACCGCGACAACTGCAAGGTCGGCCAGCCCCTCTCCGACGGCAAGGCCAAGAAGACGCAGGCCCCCGTCGCCGTCGAGGCCGCTGCGCCCGCGCGGGCGACCCGCAAGCGGCTTCCTCGCCAGCGCACCTCGCTGACCACCTCGTTCACGGTCGGCGGTGCTGACGGCTACATCACCGCAGGGTCGTACCCGGGCGACGGCCTGGGTGAGCTCTTCGTCAAGCTCGGCAAGCAGGGGTCGACCCTCGCCGGCGTGATGGACGCCTTCTCGATCGCGATCTCGGTGGCGCTGCAGTACGGTGTCCCGCTCGAGACCTACGTGCAGAAGTTCACCAACATGCGATTCGAGCCGGCCGGGATGACCGATGACCCGGACATCCGGATGGCGCAGTCGATGATGGACTACATCTTCCGTCGCCTCGCGCTGGACTACCTCTCCTTCGAGGCCCGCTCCTCGCTCGGCATCTACACGACCGACGAGCGGACGCGGCAGCTCGAGACCGGCTCCTACGAGCTGTTCGACGGCGAGGACGAGGACGCACCGGTCTCCGTCGTGCCGGCGGCCGCCGCTCCTGTGGCCGTGCCCGTGGTGAAGGCACCGGTCCAGGCTTCGGCCGCCGTCATCGCGGAGGCCGGCACCCATGCAGCTCCCGCCTCGGTGCACTCCTCCGCGGAGCTGATGGACCTGCTCCAGGGGCGCGCAGCGGATGCTCCGCTCTGCATGAACTGCGGGATCAAGATGCGACCCTCCGGCTCGTGCCACGTCTGCGAAGGCTGCGGGAGCACCAGCGGTTGCAGCTGACGTGGGGACGGACTCCTCTGGCTCCTGAGTCGGGGATCTGAGCCCAGGCGGCCCACGAGACAGGCGACTTCGCAACCCGACGCGGCGGGTGTCTGCCCACCAGGGAGACACCCGCCGTGGGGCTCGCCTCGGACAGGCACGTGATCCTCGCGCGCCGACCACCCAGCCCTCGATCGGGCGAGCCCGATGAGCACGATGCGCGGGACCCCGCCACGGCTCCGCTCATCGCGAGCGCGATCCTCGGGCCGCCGTCGGCGACGTCCGCCGAGTGACGGAGCAGGGCAAGCCCACCGGCGTCGACAGCGCTCGCGGACTCCGGTCCGGACGTCCGGGGGCTCCGCCGCGTGCTGGAAGGGGTGCGGTGACCGCGTGGGACGACGAGGGCCAAGGATCCCCATGAGCGAGGCGCCGACCGCCCCGAGGGCCTGCCGGACCAGTCTGCGCAGCAGGAGTTCGCTCAGCGCGGCGGCTGGGACGACTCGGGACGAAGGGATGCGCCTCAGCGGGCGCGCCGAACGCCTCTCATCGCGGTAGCGACAGGCCTAGCATCGGAAGCGGAGCAGGCGCACGGCGTCGCACCGAGCGCCCCGGCGTCTGCCAGAGGGAGGCTCCGATGCGGAGCGACATGCGATCCCCAGTCAGGGCGGGGAGTCTCGCCCTGGTCACCTTGCTCACGTTGCTCGGGGGAGCGATGCTCCCGGATGCCGCCGTCGCGGCTCCGACGGTGCCGGCGGTACGAGCCGACGGCGCCGCTCCGACGGACCCCGCGCCCTCCCCCGCTCGTGAAGCGACCCCGACGTCGACCACGTCACAGGATCCTGCGGCGACGCCCACCCAGGAGCCGACGCCGACGTCGGAGCCTGCACCGGACCCGTCCGGCGCCGTGACGGGGTCCGCGAGCACCGAACGGACGGCGACCATCGCACCGAGCCCGGCCCCGGAGTCGAGCGCAACCGGCGCGCCGACGCCGACCACGGTGCCCGCGCCGGCTCCGGCCATGGAGTCGCCCAGCGCTCCCCGGGCTCCGACGGCGACCGCGACCACCTCCCAGTACGCAGCCATCGAGGGTGAGGTCTTGTCCCAGATGGATCCTGTGGGCGGCGCGACGGTGACCGTGCTGGAAGCGGTGACCGGCCGCGTCCTGAGGTGGGTCGTCGCCGACGGCTCTGGCCACTACCGGATCGACGGGCTCGCACCCGGCGCGGTGAAGGTCAGGGCGACCAAGGCCGGGTTCATGCCGTCCTACGCGAACGGGCGGACGACCCCGGGCACGGCCGACGTGTACGTCCTGCAGGCGGGTCAGACACTCTCCCAGGGCTGGGACCCGATGGTGCTCTACCTCGACGTGATGCCCGAAGCGGTCGTCCAGGGCCAGGTCCTGAGCTGGATGGACCCGATCGCCGGGGCGACCGTGACCGTGCTGGACGCCGACACCGGCAAGGTGCTCGGCTCGGCCATCTCCGACGGCCAGGGTGACTACCGCATCGGCATGCTGCCGATGGGCCGGGTGAAGGTCCGCGGGTCCATGACCGGACACGTCACCTCCTTCGCCGACAGCGGCACCTCCTTCGCCACCGCGCGCGCCTACGCGCTCCTTCCGGGCGAGACCCTGAGCCAGTCGTGGGACCCGATGCGGCTTTACCTGGACATCGCACCCGAGGCGGTCATCGACGGGACGGTGCTCGGTGACGGTGTGCCGCTCGCCGCGGCGACCGTGACGGTCCTCGAGGCCTCGACCGCCAAGGTCCTCGGCTGGACGCTGACGGACGCCACGGGCCACTACCGGCTCGGCAGCCTCCCGACCACCACCGTCAAGGTGCGCGCCACCAAGGGGGGCTGGCTGCCGGGCTTCGCGAACGGCCGGGCCACGCTCGCGGCCGGCGACCCTATTCAGCTCACGGGTGGCCAGACGACCACGAACCCGTGGCTGGACCTCGAGCGAGAGGCCGCGATCGAGGGTCAGGTGCTCGGGTGGATGGACCCCCTGAGCTTCGCGACGGTGGCGGTCGTGGACGCCAGGACGGGCAGGATCCTGCGCACGGCGACGGCTGACACCCAGGGTGAGTACCGCATCGGCGGCCTGGCCGCCGGGGAGGTGAAGATCCGCGCGACGGCTCCGGGATGGCTGCCGGGATGGGCCGACAACGCCACGACCTTCGCGGCGGCGACCGTCTACACCCTGCAGGCAGGGCAAACCCTCACCGAGTCCTGGGACCCGATGCGGCTCTACCTCGACCTCACCCCGGAGTCCGCCATCACCGGCTCGGTGATGGGGTTCAGCAACAACCCGGACAACCCGTGGGACGACCCGCTGCGCGGCGTCACCGTGACCGCGCTCGACCCGGTGACCCGGCATGTGCTGGGCTGGACGACGACCGATGAGTTCGGCCAGTTCCGGGTCGGCATGCTCCCGATGGAGAAGGTTCTGCTGCGGGCGAGCAAGCCCGGGTGGGTGACGTCCTACGCTGGACCGGTCCAGGCGTGGCCGTGGGGCTGGCCCGAGCCGGTCGCGCTGTCCATCTACGAGGCCGCGACGATCCAGGGCCAGGTCCTCGGGAACATGGACCCGCTCGGTGGGGCCACCGTGACCGTGCTGGATGCGGTCACGGGGAAGGTCCTCGGCTCGACGGTCGCCGACAGTTCCGGCGACTACCGGGTGACCGGGCTGCCGAACGTCGACGTGAAGGTCCGCGCGACGCGGACGGGCTGGTACTCCGGATTCGCCGACGGGGCCGGCACCTTCGCGACGGCGCACGTCTTCACGCTCGTCGAGGGCGTCACGCTCCAGCAGAGCTGGGACCCGATGGTGCTCTACCTCGACCTGAGGCCGAGGACCGTCGGCTGACCGGCGGCGGGGCGCTCCGGGAGGGGCGCCCCGCTCGTCGTCCGGCGGGCGACGGCGCGCCGGGTGGGTCGGCACCCGCCAGGCGGGCGGCCGTCCGGCGGGAGTGCCCGCGCCCGACCTGGGACCGCGGTTGCGCGGGGACACCTCCGGCTGCTGGTGTGGCGACCCCGGCGACCCGTCGATGGGAGCGGGACCCGGGGGGAAGGCCGCACTCAGGAGACAGCGCCCCGTGGCGGTTGGCTCCGGCATCGTGACGCCTTGCTCGACGCCACTCCACCCTGCCGCCTGGAGATCGACCTGGTGTTTCGGGGGCGCCCGGCTCCCGGGGGTCGCCACGGCGCGCCGTGGCCCGTAGCCTCGGCCCATGACGCCCGAGGCACGCAGGGTTCAGCGCGTCTTCCTCGTCCTGACGCTCGGCATGACGCTCTCGACCTCGCTCATCTGGGGAATCAACACCCTCTTCCTGCTCGACGCAGGCCTGAGCAACACCGAGGCCTTCGCGGCCAACGCCTTCTTCACCGCGGGCATGGTGCTCTTCGAGGTACCGACGGGCATCGTCGCTGACAGTCGTGGCCGTCGTGTCTCGTACCTCATCGGTTCCGCGGTCCTGGCACTCGCCACCCTGGGATACGTCGCGATGTGGCAGCTCACGGCACCCTTCTGGGCCTGGGCACTCGTCTCCGTGGCGCTCGGCCTGGGCTACACCTTCTTCTCCGGGGCGACCGAGGCATGGCTCGTCGATGCCATGTCGGCCACTGGTGCCACTGGCCAGCTGGAGCGGGTCTTCTCCCGCGCCCAGGTGGTCGCCGGTGGCGCGATGCTGGTCGGATCGGTCGCCGGAGGCATGCTCGCCCAAGTGACGTCCCTCGGCGTGCCCTTCGTCGTGCGGGCCGGCCTTCTCCTGGTCACCGGCGCGGTCGCTGCCGTCTGGATGAAGGACATCGGCTTCACACCCCAGCGCTCGACATCGGCCCGCCGCGCCGTGGCCGAGCTCGCCAGGTCCTCCGTGCGGCAGGGCTTCGGCAACCGCCCGGTCCGTTGGCTGATGCTCAGCGGGTTCTTCCTCTCCGGCGTCGGCGTCTACGCCTTCTACGCGCTCCAGCCCTACCTGCTCGAGCTCTACGGTCGTTCGGATGCCTATGGCGTCGCGGGGCTCGCAGCGGCGGCCCTCGCCGGCGCCCAGGTCGTCGGCGGGCTGCTCGGGCCGCTGCTGCGGCGACGGGTCGTGCGACGCACCTCCGTCCTGCTCGTGTCCGCCGGCGCCGGCGCGACCCTCCTGGCGGCCCTCGGCCTGACCGAGCGGTTCGCCGTGGCCGTCGCCCTCCTTGTCCTGTGGGGTCTGGTCGCCGCAGCTGCGGCGCCGGTCAGGCAGGCGTATCTCAACGACCTGGTGCCCTCGGGCTCACGCGCGACGGTGCTGTCCTTCGACTCGCTGGTCGGCAATGCCGGAGGGGTCGTGCTGCAGCCAGGGCTCGGACGAGTGGCCGACGGGCCGGGATACGCCACCTCCCTCGTGATCGGTGCCTCGATCCAGCTCTTCGCGCTCCCGCTGCTCCTCGCCAGCCGACACTCAGGTGCTTCCGCCGACCGGCGGGCAGCCCAGCGCGGACCCGCGTCGGACCTCGAGGCGTCGGGGACCCCGACGCCCTGACCCACGGCTCGTGCGGCGGTGCCCGGCTGGACGCACGGCACGCCACCGCTCGACTGCGCGCCGGGACTGCTCCGTACGAGTGGTCCGGCCTGGCACTCGGGTGACCTTCAGGAACGGGCCTTCATCGCGTGCGTCCGCCGTCCGACGACAGAGGTGGACTCCCTTGTCCGCGTCCAGGCGCGGGCGCCCGCGTGCACCCGCTGCACCTGACGCAAGGAACGCATGAGCCAGCACGACGCCCCGCACGCCGGCGGACCGCTGTGGTCGCTGGCCGCTGTGGTCCGTCCGAGGCTCCGAGTGCTCTCCTCGACCAAGCGGCACCTCGCCGGCGGCGGGCGGGGCGCCGCCAGGAGTGCGGCGCTCGGCCCCGGTGCGGCACTCCTGGTGATCACCGGGTTCCTCACCGGCACCGTCGTCGGCGTGACGCTCGACCAGCTGACGAGCGACGCGAACCGCGCGGTCCAGGTCGCAGCGGCGCAGGCTGCCCAGCTGCGGGCCGAGCGGCTCGACGCGGCGGCGACCGAACGGCTGAGCGGCCAGGCGACCGCCTACTTCGCCCGACGACGGACCGAGGCCCTCGACGCGGCCCAGACCGTCGTCACCGAGGCGGCGCTGGTACGTGACGCGGCCGGCCCGGTCGTCGGCCCCGATGCGCTCGGACCGCTCGACGAGGCGGTCACGGCCCTCGCGGCCCTCGTCGGCACCGCACCGACGGCGCCGATCGTCCTGGAGACGGCCACCGCGAACGTGGCGGCCCAGATCCCGCTCCCGGAGCCCACTCTCGCGCCGGTCGCACCGACCACCCCGGGCGCCGACGTCCTCGCGCTCGTCGCCGCGTCGAAGGGACAGCCGGACGCGGCGGACGAGCCGACGATGCAGGCTTCCCCGGTAGGGAGGAGCGTCGGTCGTGGCCCTGCAGCCGCGGGACCGGACCCGGCTGCAGCCTCGCGCGCGACCCCGGTGGTCGACGCCCTGAGCGTCACGACCTCCGCGAGCATCGTGCAGACGGCGGCAGGGGTCCCACCTGCGGCGATGTCGGGACGGCCCCCGCTCGACGGGATCTTCGCACGAGCGGTGGCGCTCTCGCCGACCGTTCCTGCCGCCGATCTCGCGGCTGCCGCGGCGGAAGGCCTCGACGTGACCGTCTCCAACCAGATCCTCGGGCTGGTCGATCAGGTCCGTGCCCTGTCCGTCCAGGTCCGGGCCTCCGCCGATGCCGTCGTCGCCGAGCAGGTCGCCCTGGTCGAGGCGAAGGCCGCGGCGCAGGAGGCAGCCCGGCTAGCAGCAACCCGAGCTGCGCGCACGATGCGCACCAGGATCGCGGCCACCGATGCGGCACCGAACGGCGAGATCCCCACGGTCCTGCTCTGCGGGGTGTCGTTCTCAGCGAAGGTCCTGCTGCGCTGTGATGCCGCGTCGATGCTCGAGCAGATGGACGCCGCCTACCGCCAGTCCTCCGGTCGGCACCTGGTCATCAGCTCCTCCTACCGCACGACGAACGAGCAGGACGTGCTCCGCGCGACCAAGGGTGAGCTGGCCGCCGTCGCCGGGACGTCGAACCACGGACGGGCACAGGCGATCGACCTCGCCGGGGCCGGCAACCTCGGGACGTTCGACACGCCGATCTACCTCTGGCTCGTCGAGAATGCCGGCACCTTCGGCTGGCACCACCCGAGCTACATGGAACCGGGCGGCGCCGGCCCCCTCGAGCCATGGCACTGGGAGTTCGACACCACCTGAGCGCGGACGAACGACGGCGGGCCGACTCGTGGGAGTCGGCCCGCCGTCGTTCGTCCGGAGCTGTCAGGCGAGCCCGTGCGCCACTCGGCTGCGCTGCTCCTGGGCCTTGAACTGCCCGAACCGCGGCAGGAACTTGTCCCAGTCGATCAGGTGCGCGTCGAGCTCCGGCCCGTCGATGCAGGCGTGCTTGCGCACCATCTTCCCCTCGATGACGACGGGAACCATGCACGCCCCGCACATCCCGGTGGCGTCGACCATGATCGAGTTGAGGCTCGCGACGCAGTGCGCACCGAACGGGCGGGTGAGGTCACTGACGGCCCGCATCATCATCGGCGGTCCGATCGTCACGACCTCCGCCACCGTCCGCCCCTCGCCTCGCCGGTTCGCCTCGAGCATCTCCTCGAGAGGGCCGGTGACGAAGCCGGGGACTCCGAAGCTGCCGTCGTTCGTCGTGTAGACCACGTCGAGCTGGTCTCCGTACTGCGCCTGGAGGCGTCCCACCCGCTCGTCCTCGCCCGTCCAGAACATCAGGCTGCCGCTGCGGAACCCCGAGATCAGGGTCACGTGGTTGCCCAGCTCGAGGTGCGCCCGCATGATCGGGTACACCGGTGGCAGGCCGAGACCACCAGCGGTGAAGACGACGGTCGATCCCTCCGGGTAGCGCACGAGGTCGCTCGCCCTGCCGAGCGGGCCGGCGATCCCGGCGAAGGACTCGCCGACGGCCATCTGGTTGATCTCGATGCTGCTGGTGCCCATGCCCTGGACGACGAGGCAGATCGTGCCTGCCTCGGTGTCCCAGTCGGCGATGGTCAGGGGGATCAGCTCGCCGTCAGGCCTCGGGAGCACGCGGACGAACTGTCCCGCCTTGGCGGCGGCGGCGATCACGGGTGAGTGCACGGTGAACTCATGGATGCCGTCACTCAGCTCGGCCGTGGCAAGGATCCGCTGACTGGTCGAGGCCATGTCGGTGTAGTCCTTGGCCGAGGCGACCATGGCACTGATCTGATCGGCCGGGAGGTCGACCGAGCCGACGATCTCGCGAGCGGCCGCCTGTCCGTCGCCGGCAGCTCTGATGGCGGTCGACCCGCCGCGGGAGGCGTCTCCGCCGGTGTACACGCCCTCGAGGGTCGTCTCCTGCGAGCCCTCGTGGTCGAGGTCGATCGTCCCCCACTTGGAGGTGTGCAGCCGCGGCTCGGAGTCCTTGATGATCGGGTTGGCCGCGTTGCCGAGCGCCATGATGACCAGGTCGGCGTGGATCGTCTCGGTCGCACCTGTCGGAACCGGGCTGCGTCGTCCGGAGGGGTCGGGCTCACCGAGCTCCATGACCTCCAGCGTCGTCGCCGTGACGAACCCGGTCGCCGCGTCACCGAGGAACTCCGTCGGGGACCGCAGCACCTTGACCGCGATTCCCTCCTCCTTGGCGTGGTGCAGCTCCTCGACGCGGGCCGGCATCTCGGCCTCGGTGCGCCGGTAGACGATCGTCACGTTGCCGCCGAGGCGCCGTGCCGTTCGCGCAGCGTCCATCGCCGTGTTGCCGCCGCCGATGACGAGGACGTCCTTGCCATCGGTGTCGGGAAGCGGGGTCTCGTAGTCGGCGCGCAGGCCCTGCATGAGGTTCACGCGGGTGAGGAACTCGTTGGCCGACATCACATTGAGCAGGTGCTCGCCGGGGATGTTCATGAACCGCGGGAGGCCAGCCCGCAGGTCCTGCAGGCTGGCCGACTTGCCGACCACGAAGTTCGACACGAATCGCCCGCCGAGCAGCTGGATCTTCTCCACGACGTCGTCGATGAGCTCGTTGGGCAGCCGGAACTCCGGGATGCCGTAGCGGAGCACACCACCGAGCGCGTGGAACGCCTCGAACACCGTCACCGGGAAGCCCTCGACCGCGAGGAGGTAGGCGTTGATCAGGCCGGAGGGGCCGGAGCCGACGATCGCGACCGGCGGCTTGGTCGCCAGCGTCCACGGGTCGGGGAAGCCGGCGAACTTCGCCACGGCCCCGCCCGGGTTGACGAGCTTCTCCCGAGCAGGAAGGAACCACTCGAGCTGACCGATCTGGATCGGGTTCTCCTTGTGCAGGCAGACGCCCTGGCACTGGAGCTCCTGCGGGCAGACGCGGCCGGTCACCCCCGGCAGCGGGTTGCTTCCCTCGATGAGCTCCATGGCCTCACGGAAGCGCCCGTTGCCGATCATGTCGAGCATCTGCGGGATGTGGATCTTGAC